>PWIB01000037.1 GCA_003555465.1 Candidatus Aenigmatarchaeota archaeon
ACGGTCTGAAGCATGATTCTTGGTGCTTCCATGAAACTACGAATAAAATCATGGAGCAAAAGCTTCGGGATGATCTCGACTATCTTCTCGTTGACAGGGGTGTCTATGACCGTGGCGTTTTTAGTGAGGTATACAACAGGAACGGCGGTTTAACAGAAGAGCAAAAGGAAACCCAGAAGAAATATATGGAAATGTTTACAGATCTTGAGGATAAGGTAGTTGCTTTTATGATAACACCCGAAGAATCATTATCCAGGGAATTTCAGGAAGGAGGTGACGTTATGAATGGTGGGTTTCTTGAAGTTCTCTATGAATCATATAACGATATGATTTCTGAAATTGATGATTCAAAACTCAAGGTTATTGATGGAACAAAGGACATTTTAGAAATAAGGGATGAAATATATAATTTCCTAGGACCTGAGGATGAGGCTCATTACACAGAAAAAATAAGGGAATCTGTCTACTAACTCCTTGATTTAACGGGCTGCACTTATTTCTAACTTCTTCCTTACATGTATCCAGAATCTTCTGTTCGCTCTTTTCTTTACTTCCCTTGCTTCACCTTTTGTAAACCAGGGGCCTCTGTTATGCAACCAGGGTATCTCCCTTTTCAGTTCCTCCTCGACCTCCGATATCAATGTGAGGTAGAAATATGAAAAGGCCATACTGAAGCTTAGGACTGATGCTTCAATTCCATATACCGAAAGGTATTGGTGCAACAGTTCCACACCCCAATAGAAGTTGTAATGTAACTTTTTTTATACGTAGAAATTGTCTGAAGCGAGTTTAAGGTGAAAAGACATCAGAGCGTTATTCCAGACTTTCGAAGGCCATCTGAACGACTTCATTTAGTGCAGGATGGACGTGGATACTGTCTATAATATCATCGGCCTTACCAGAACCTTTCCTCATAGCCACGGAGACTTCATGGATTAGCATCGATGCTCTTGGGCCGAGGATATGGCAGCCAAGGATTTGTCCGTCTTTGGGGCTTACAAGTGCCTTTGCAAAGCCACCTTTCTTCATTGCGGAGCCAAAACCTGTGTCTTCGTAGTTGTATACTCCCTTTAAGTAGTCCTTTCCTTCCCGTTTTAGTTCCTGTTCCGTCTTACCTATCCCTGAAACTTCAGGACTGGAAAATATGGCGTGGGGAATAGCTTTGTAGTCCACAGGATGATCGTGTTCTATAATGGCGTTCATTATCACGTACTGAGCCTCAAGGTTGGCAACATGTTTCAGCATCTCGCCTCCGATTATGTCACCTAAGGCCCATGTTTTGTCAGCTGCAGTTTCAAGTCTACCATTGACTTCGATGAATCCGTTCTCATCAGTTTCGACTCCACCCTTCTCGACATCCAGGAGGTCCGTATTCGGTACTCTGCCTGTAGCTACAAGAATCTCGTCACCGTAGATCTCCAGTTCCTTACTTCCCTTGTCCTCGGCAACCACCTTTATTCCTTGATCCGTTTCCGAAACAGTTTTTACCGTTGTATTTGTCCTTACATCGTACTTTTTCGAAAACTCAGCTGTGAACCTTTGAGAAACCTCCTCGTCTTCCCTCCCCAACAGCCTATTATTTCTCTCAAGTACGGTTACCTCGGAGCCCAGAGAACCGAAAAAATGGCCGAGCTCCGCAGCTATGTAGCCTCCACCTACGATTACAAGTTCTTCAGGTTTATCCTCAAGCTTCAATGCCTCCTTGCTGGTAAGGTAGTCGACGTCCTCGAGACCTTTTATGGGTGGTATTTTCGACCTCGCCCCCGCTGCTATAACCACTTTATCTCCTTTCACCCTTTCGTCACCGACCTGTAGGGTCCTCATATCAACGAAGGAAGCGCTTTCCTCGTAAAGGGTGTATACTCCACTTTTCTTTATATTTTCCTTGATAGTACTGGACTCTGAACTTACTTCATCGTTGACTTCTTGTATCATATCCTTGAAGTCTATACTGTCTATAGTTGAGTTTATATCGAACTTCTCCGAATCCTTTATAGTCTCGGCAACGTTTGCTCTATGTATAAGCATCTTTGAAGGTATGCAGCCCCTGTTCAGGCAGGTTCCTCCTAACCTCTCTTCTTCTATCAAAGCTACGTCCATTCCTTTCTGTACACCAGCTCTGGCTACCTGAAGTCCTGAGCCCGCTCCCACGACCACGAGATCATGTTTTTTCATACCGTAACATTCCTCTTCTTGACATTTATAGGCAACGGTTACCCCGTTCTTTAAATCATTAAACAGGCTTATTTAGGTCTATGGAAGACAGAGAGCTGGTCAGGGTAGGAAAGGAGGTAGACCTTCCGCTAACAGGTGCTTTGCCCTTTGGTGTAGTGGACAGAGGTACGAATCTTTTACAGATAAGGCCATCCTCCGGATGCAATCTTTCCTGTCCCTTCTGTTCGGTGGACGAAGGTCCACAGGGTGATAAAGCTGCTAGGTATGAAGTATCCCTGGACTACATGGTGGAGTACGCAGGTGCCGTTGCTTCGAGAAAGGACAGCGATGAAATAGAAATGCATATAGATGGCTGTGGCGAGCCGCTTCTCTATCCGAAGATCGTGGAGCTTGTAGATAGGTTTTCGAGGCTCGAGGACGTGGAAGTTATCTCCATACAGACCAACGGTATGCTGTTGGACGAAGAAATGGTATTAAAGTTGGAGAAAGCGGGCTTGGATAGGATAAACCTGACCATCAACTCGTTGGATGAGGGAACCGCGAAGTTCATGGCGGGAACCGACAGCTACGATCTGGACAAAGTTCTGACGAATGCAGAAACCATAGCCAGCAGCAACATAGACCTCCTTGTAGCTCCAGTGTGGATAGACGGACTTAACGATGAAGGGATAGAGGACATAATCCAGTACGCCAAGGACCTGGGTGCAGGTGAAAAGTGGCCTCCTCTGGGTATACAGAAATACAGGGAGCATAGAAACGGAAGGAAGGTTGAAGGTTACAGCGAGATTCCGTGGAAGAAGTTTCATGAAAGGCTTGAAAGCCTCGAAGAAAAATATAATGTAAAGTTAAAGCTTAGCCCCAAAGACTTCGGAATCGAGGATGCTGATTTCTCCTTGGAGAAGGTTTTCAGAAGAGGTCAGAAGGTCAAGGCAGAGGTATTAGCACAGGGTTGGAACCCAGGGCAGAAACTAGCTGTGGCGGACCATAGAACCATAACTATTTTGAACGGGAACAAAGTGTCCATAGGCGAAAGGGCTACTGTAAAGATGCTCAGAAGCAAGCACAACCTCTACTTAGGTAAGGTTGTCTAGGACATAAGCTTCTTTGTAACTGTTGTATAGTTATAAATACCCGAACCTTTAAATAGTAGTAATGTTAATTACTACTTGGTGACAAATTATGACTGAAAAATGTATTTATGAAAACCTTGGCGCGAACGAGACGAATTATAAGCCCGAGGAAATGCCTGGTGACATTAGTATAATACCGAAGTTCCCAGAAAATGAAGAGAAGCAGCCGCTCAAGATCGTTGAAAAGGGCTACAATGGAAGGATTTAAGGCAGCATCCAGACCATTCCACTATTCTATGTTATACGTTCCTCTACTGTCCAAGGGGTTAAGGTTTTCTTGTCTTACCCTTCCCTGTAATCCAACAGTTTTTCTGCCTCTTCCTTGATTTCTTGGAGATGGTTCTCGTATTCCTCGGGAAGACTTGGAGATGAATTGTAGATGAATAGTTTGTTGTTTTCTGATTTACCTAGTGTTCCTCCGTCTTCTTGTACGACGTTGAAGATTTCTTTCAGCTCTTGGTCGTTTAGTACCTGATCTAAGATACTTCGAGGGTCTTCATCTCTTGCCTCTTCTATAACTACCTGTAACTTTTCTTTATCCATTCTGTCCATATAGCTAAACAGTTCTCCGTTGGTTTCATCTTCAACTTCCTTTGCGACGATGTAGGATTCAAGAACAGGAAATCCATCCCTTCCAAGTTCTTCCTGAGCAACATAAGAAAGGGCTTCATAGCCCTTTTTGATTTCTTCTTTCAAGTCCCTATCATCATCTGTCATGATATAAACGGGATAATATTCTAAGTTTAAATTGTTTTCCTCGGAGTTTTTTCACTGTATTTAAGTTTTTGTGACCATTAATTCCGTATGTCCGACGAAGACTACGGATCTATCTCAGCCGATAATCTAGGAGAAAAGGGGAGGTACAGAGGCACCTTGAGGTATGACGAAGAAGAGGAGAGCTTCTACTTCAATCAGTCAGGTATGTTATCCGCAAAGGTCAAAGATCTCAACAGAACTGATTACGAAGAGTCGTTCAAGAACCTGGAGAAGGATATAACCCAAGGCGTGGAAGTTGAGATAGACGGCGAGCTCGGGCTCTGTGATGACGAGCCACTCAGCTTTTCGTTGTGCAATGTCAGTATTATCAAGGTTCTCTCTGAAGAGTGATTTCTATGGACATTTACACTTCGCAGCTTGGCTGTATAGATGATATAAGGAAAGGCATTACCGACGAAGAGGAAATCTACAGTGTTCTTAACGGTGTTGCTGCTCAGGAAAAAACGGAGAAAAGCTTCAGTGATAGCTACGAACCTGAGGACGGTGTCTGGATACCAAATATAGAAGAAAAGAAGATAGCCCATGACTTTGTTCAGAAACTTTACGAACTATCACCTTCTCTGGCTTTGGTTTCAGAAAGCGAGGAAGAGTTTATTCGCGAGTGCAAGAGCTTTGGAAGAGACTTACTCTCAGGAGAGACCTTAAGCTACGGGAAGAAGGATTTGTTTGATGATACTGAAGGGATATACGAAAGCTTCATGGGGTTTTACCTGGAAGAACACGGTGAGAGAGCAGGTAGGAAGTTTCTCGGTGAGGACTATACAGAAAGGCTTATTGATAAAGACCTGCAAACCAGCGGAGGGTATGAATTCAACATTCCCCGAATAGAAACAGAAAGAAAGTTCAGAGAGGATGGACTTGCCGGGAAGGTTGATGTTTTATGGGAAGACGATGTGGTATATCTCCGGGAAATAAAGGCAGTGAAGGAACTTGAGAAGGATCACATCCTGCAGACTTTGGGTAATGCTTACCTCGTAAAAAATCAGTATCCTGAAGAGGAAGTTGACTGCAAAATAATAAACTTCGGATTCGAAAACCCTGAGGAAGCAGTTCTTGATTTTACTGAAGTGGAAACAAATTTGGTACAGGAGTTGCTAGACTACGGTAAATTCAAAGTGATTGAAGCACTCAAAGGCAGAACTTTTAACGAGGTGGATATATGACATCTGGTGGGATAGGAGAGGAGGAGGTGAGGAAAATTTCAGAGTTTTTAATCCCTTACATCGCTTCAGAGGAAGAAAGCCAAGGAGCAGTTACATTGGGCAAGGTAAGATACAACTTCAAGGAAACAGGTCCAAGGTTACTCAGGCAGGGTATTATCCACGGTCTAAAAAATGAAAGACTTTACAGGACAAGAGTAATTAAAAACGGCGAGAGGAAGCCAGCTCTGACCACTAAAAGACCGCCTGATAAGATAATGAATGAGATGAATAGATTAGGAGAAGAATCTGAGGAAGAAAGGTTTTCCAGGAAGTACACTTGTTCCATTGGTGAGAAAATTAAAGCTCCTGAAACCAGCTATGGCTACAATACTTTATCAGGATTCCCAAAGATTTTTGCCCAGCACATGAAGAGACATAAGGATATAGATTCCTGGAACAAGGACATGATATCCGACGAGGAAAAAGTCCACGCGAGTTGGAGGGTCACGGATTCTGATTACGAAACAGTAGAGGGGGAAAGAGAACTCAGTTATGAAGTAAAGCTGGAGGAAGAGGAAATAGACTTTTCGGCCGAGATTACCCTGAAGAAGAGAAAAGACTGTTTGTGGAGTGTAGACCCACTTTCTGCTGAGGGATACCTCAGGGCCGCCTTGGGGCTGTACGAGGATACTAGATTCAGAGTTCTGGAGGAAAGAGCAAACAAGGGAGAGGAAGTTGCTGAGCTTGCAGCGGACCTTATGACCGAAGAGGAGGGTTACAGTTTCGAGGACTGGAGGAAGAACTTCGAGGATTACAGGGACTTTTTAATTGATGGTAGAGAACCTGAGAAATACTTTGACAAGGAGAAGGAGGAGAGGGGAATTCCATTGACATGTGACCCCTTCATCAATGAGCTCGACGGCTTCGTGGATGATATGAAGGGCGAAGAAACTAAGTCTGCTATAAGGAAAGACAGCTGTAAAGCTGAAAATATGAAGGGCGCTATGGACGAGTTTCTTGAGTATGTAGAAGATGCCACATACGGGAGAATAAAATCAGGCCGGAAACAATAGATTTTTATTTACTTCAAATAAATTACTATATATGATAGGACCAAAGAGCTTTCTCGCCCTTGCAGTGCCGCTTACCCTCTCTCTATACTCACTTTTTCTGAACATCTTTGCTCCAAATCTTGGTTTTGTTTCTATATGGATATCAATAGCTTTTGTTTTAACCTTCGGACTAGTATCTGTTGTCTATCTTTTAAGGGTCAGTGAAAAAGAAGAGGAGAAGCTTGTTTCCGATCATATGAATATAAGAGAATAGCTTACTCGTGGACTGCAGCCATATTACCTCCGCTCATCACTTCTCTCATTCTATCCTCTATAACCCTTTCGATCTCTTCTGGCTCTGAAACGCCCTTTATCAAAAAGAAGTCCTGTCCTGCATCTACCCTAACGTCACCTACACCAACAATTTTCTCCATGAAAGGTCTGTGTATGCCACACCTCTGTAGCTTCATATACGGGAGGTCTGTATGTCTGTCTGTGAAAACACCTATGTCCTCGTAAACGGCAGTGTCGGTTATAACGTAGTGTTCGACGTATCTCCTTGCTTCTGCGTATGCTACAAAGAGAAATGCCGCGGCGAAGAAGAAGGCCGAACCCATCAGCTCAGGATTTAGCATCTCTTCCTGAAAGGGAAAGGACCAGTCCAAAACTAGAAGAACAAGTCCTATTATAAACCAAACAAGAGCTCCCATGTATTCCTTTATGAACCTCCTTCTTGAGGGTTTAAGGTCCATAAGAATTTCTTCTTCGGACTCCTCAAGCTTGTCGAGTATCGATGCCATTTTAACACTAGTTTTACATTCGAACTGTTGGTTTAAATTTCTAAGACCCTGGAAAAGATTAAAAGCTTTGATCTTACCTGTTTAACTATGGCTCATGACGACACTGGAGAAAGAGACAGAAACAAAGGCCGAGGAAGTTACAGAGAAAAATGGAAAAGTACTCTGAGAGAGGATCATCTTAAGATTGAAGGCTTCAAAGAGGTGGGTGGCTATTTTGATCTTTGTAAAGAGGGAAAGGTAAAGACCTTGGTGAAGGAATACAGTGGGAAGAAGCACTGTTTTTTGGTCGATGAAGATGGCAATTACGTTCACGATGTAAAGTTTTAGATCGGTAATTTTTCTAGACTTTCAGTTCAAGGAAACCTATTTAAGTTTTTCTCTTGTATAATGGTTTATGCAGATAACAGACAACATATTATTGCTAAACGGCGCAGGAATGGACTCCAACGTCTACTGTATCGACAACGAGCTTCTTGTTGATGCAGGAACAGGCTCTTTTGTCGAGGAGACATTGGAACAGATGGACAGGTTTGACGTCGACAAAAACAACATCAAAAAGATAGTTCTTACACATGAACATTTTGACCACACCGGTGCAGCCAAGGATTTCAAGGAGAAGCTAGGAGCCAAGGTTCTTATTCATGACGAAGCTGAGCTGACCGAAGAAAGAAGTATATCACACGCCTTCGATGGTGATTTCGAGCCACCTGAAGTAGACGAACGTCTTTCTGAAGGTGACGTACTAAGCACGAAGAACTACAGCTTCAAAGTTCTTCATACCCCGGGTCATTCACCAGGATCCATAAGCCTATGGGACGAGGAAAGCAAGGTTCTTATATCCGGTGACCTTCTTTTCATAGACGGGTTTGGAAGAACTGATATACCCGGAGGCGACGAAGAAACAATAAAGGAGTCCCTGAGGAGGATAAAGGACCTGGAAGAGATCTCTGCTCTACTTCCTGGTCATGGAACACCAGCTTCAGAAGAAAACATCTACGATGACGGAGCTATTGAGAACATACTCTCGCAGATACAGTAGGTGTTTTTATGGGAAGTGGAAAGGAAGAAATAGAGGAAGGAGTGAAGATCTATGAGGAAGGGTTCCAGACCAGCTTAGGAATGTTCCCTTCCTATGAGAAAAGAAAGGAAGTATATGACCTCTTCTCCAATATTATAGTCTACGATCAGCCTAAAGTCGAATAGAAGGTTGGAAATGGCTAGCTCTGTAAGATAACTACAGCTCTTTTTCCAGTTCTAGTTTTCCCATGTACTTACCGGTTCTATCTACCAGGTATATATCCTTTTGTCCGGACTTTCCAAGGGCCTTGACCTTGTCCAGATCATTTATTTCGCCGGTTTCAACTACTTTGTAATTTGGAAGTTCGTCCTCTATATCTTGCATCCCATCTTTCATTTCAGTCAGAGTTACATAACCTTTTTTATCCTGTAGAAAGTCATGGAAACTGTGCCAGGACTGTCTATTCTTTTCACCGGTCCATTCCCTGAAGTCCTCTTTGTCCTTCTTGGGCAAAGCTATCACTTCGTAATCTTACTTCTTGGAAAATTTTTTATATCTCGAGAAAATCTTTCAGAAAGTCAATCCCCTTTGCCCGGAATCATCCAGTTCTCGTACCTTAACCTTTCTTCAGGTACGTCTTTTCCGAGGAGAAGGTCTTCCATCGCATCTATCATGGGCGGAGGTCCGCATATATACCACAGTTTTTCGTCCAGGCTGTCGACATGTCTTTCGACCATCTCTTCGTCTAAAAGACCTGTCTCACCTTCCCAGTCTTTCGGCCATTCATCAGTCAGCGTGTTAACAACCTTGAAGCCGCTTCTTTTGTTCACATTCTCGAGCTCCTTTTTGTAAATTATATCATCTTTTGTTCGATTGCTGAATATCAGGGTCATGTGGTTTTCCAGTTCCTTGTCTATGGCGTATCTTATGGCTGAGATAAAGGGCGTTATGCCCGATCCCCCTGCAAGAAAAACTACGTCCTCCTTTACGTCCTCATCGAAGTTCAACGACTCGCCTCTTGGACCGTCAAGTACCAGTCTGTCTCCAACACTCAGGTCGTGTAGGGCTGTAGTGAACTCACCTATCTTCTTTATGGTCAGCTCCACGTAGCCCTTCGTAGGAGAAGACGCGTAGGTAAAGGGCTTTCTAACACCTTTATGTTCTTCAGACTCAGCGATTGAGACCAGGCAGTACTGTCCTGGAGTAAAGTCTATACTTCCTTCGGGCTTAAGTCTGAAGGTCTTGACGTCGTGCGTTTCGTCCTTTATTTCCCTTATCTCTCCCTCTACCTTCTTCAAAGGCCCATCGCCTCACGGGCTTCAATTTCTTCAGTTTCTTCGTAGGCTTCCTCTGAACCACACGTCGGGCAGATAGCCGGACCTGCCTCACCGTAGTGTATATCCCCACAGACTTTACATTCGAAAAATCTTTTAGTCATGGTTATCGGTAATTATTTCTCTTCGAACTACAAAAAGCTAAGCTTCTTTGGATTGGTTCGGCTGGCCCCGAACGATTTCGACAGGTTTAAAAGACAAGAAGATGAAGTATGGACCATGAAAAAGAAGGCTGCATTTTTGATTGGGGCTTTGTTTGTTTTAGGAGGCTTAATCTACCTGCAGATACCTTCCGAAAGCCACGTTGAAGAAGAAGGAGAACTCCGTACCTTTTCTTCCGAGGCAGAGTTGATCGAATACCTCCAGGAAGATGACACACGGTACGCGGACACCGCTGAAGCAGCCGGAGCTGTAGAGGAGGACGCTGTTGAGCATGCTGAAAGCGACGTTCCAACTGAGGTTTCCGATGGCGAGGAAACATTCAGACAGGTTTCTGGGATTCAGGAGCCAGCCACGGCCAAGCTTGGAGATAGTCTGTATTACAGTCCTACAGTATACCGTTCTGAGATAAACACAACAGTTCTCGAAACACCCGAGCTTGAAATTGAGGAGAACATATCCGAGGAAGGAGAACTTATACTGCTTGACGAACTTTTACTCGTCATAGGAGACGGGGCTTTGACTGCCTACGACCTCGACAGCTATGGGGTCGAGTGGAGGAAGGATATAGGAGAATACGCAGAGGACGGAAAGGACAGTAGAGTTGTTACAACAAGAGCCTTCGAGGACAGATTGTTCCTCCTTCTCGATACCAGCATAGACTACGACAGTCCTTGTCCCTACGTGCCAATGGAAGGTGTCAGAGTGCCTTGTTACGACATAGCTTACCCTGGATACAGTACAGAAGCTGACAGAGCCTACACAGCATTGAATTTGGACTTCGACGGTGAGGTACAAGAGGAAGCTTCCTTTGTAGGGGATAGATCGACCGAGGCCTATATAACAGAAAATTCAGTATACGTTACTTACGGACAGCAGGAGGAGACGTCTGAGATAATTATGGACTTCTTGCTTGACTACGCCTCGATACCATCAGAGCTGGAGGACAGGATAGTTGAGATCCAAGGATATGACCTCTCGGATAGGTCTGTTATGATCGAAACAGAAAGGGCGATAACTGAAAAGCTCACAGAGGAAGAAATGGAAGACCTCGAGGAGGAAATGGAGGCTTACACAGAGGAAAGGAAGAGGGAGGTAGAAGAGACCAGTATAGTAAGGTTTGATGAGGATCTCGAGGAAAGGTATGTGGTGGAGGTACCCGGAAACGTCAGGGACAGGATGGACCTTCATGAAAGAAACGGTAAACTTTACGGTCTTACGAGGATAAGCTCCCATTCAGCGCTTTCACACTTCTCACCCTTTTACGATTTCTTCGTGATAGAAGAAGGTGAAGTGGAGGATTATGATGAAAAATTCGTGGATACTCGGTGGTCAAACACTGAAGTACATGAAGGTAAAATTTTCATAAGCAGACAGGAAACGAAGATATATGGAATCGAGGACCGGGAGCTTTTGGAAACTTTGGACCTATCATCGGTTTCCGTGCATCCACTTTCAGAAGGTTTCTTTGTGGTAGGACAAAACGAGGACTGGGAGACAGTACTTCTCCGTCTGGATGAAAATCTGGAGGAGGAGCATCGAAAGGTTATTGAAGATGATAGATATAGAGCTGGCGGGGAGGTGCAGGTTGATAGCTCTCTTGGAAAGGCAGTAATAACAGGGCACGGAAGAAGCTTCGTTGCGAACCTTACGGAAGAAGAGTTTGAAGTTGAAAAAATCAATGCTTCAGGAAGACTTTCGTTTATAACAGAGGACTACATCTACATAGTCGGTAGGGGAGAGGTAAAGGCCTTTGATGGAGAACTGGAGGAGTACAGCAGCTTCAAAGTTCCTGAGGCCTCTTTGGATGAAGTTGAGAGGAGACGTATCGAAGAGCTAGAGGAAAGGGATATTGCTGCAGATGTTTCAGAACTATAGAGAAGATTAACTATTTACATTCATCCTCTATCTTTATGCCGTACTTTTCGTCTAACCTTTCGACTGCATTTTCCTTGAACTCTAGATTATGTTTGGGGTATACCAAGGTGTTAGGAGGTATGTCAGGGAAATGAAGTTCGTATTCTTCTTCAGAATTTTTTATAATATACTTCTCATTTTTGAGAGGAATGTTTAGTGCAAACTTCCCTTCGTATCTACTTCCAATGCGGTTCATCGTGGGAATTATACCCGGAATATCAAACAGTTCACCAATTATTCCAGGTTCGCGTTCTTCCCTACCTTTTCTTTCTATCAGAGTCTTGTCCCCGTATCCTACGTTATTTTCCTCCATTTGGCGAGAAACATCGTCTGCAAAACTTTTAATTTCTTCAAACTCCTCCTCCAGAGCCTCAAGCTGATCCATAAATCTTTCCGAATACGTACTAGATTCTGACATACTACAAAACTATTACCCAAAGAATAAATATCTGTTCAGCAATTAATCCTCGACTTTATCACTTCTGAGTCTGATCTCCCCTTCTTCCTCGGCCATCTGTGGAAAGGCTATTACTTCTTTTATGGACTGCTTGTCCGTTAGAAGCATGACCAGTCTGTCTACGCCTATTCCAAGTCCCGCGGTAGGCGGCATACCGTATTCTAAAGCGCGTATGTAGTCCTTGTCCATACCGTGAGCTTCCATGTCGCCTTCTTCCCTCATCTTCACCTGCTCCTCGAACCGCTTCTTCTGTTCTATGGGATTGTTGAGCTCGGAGTAAGCGTTTCCAAGCTCATCGCCTGCTATAAATATTTCGAACCTTTCAGTGAGCCTTTCATCGCCCCTTTTCCTCTTGGCGAGAGGTGAAATCTCGATGGGGTAGTCATACACGATAGTAGGCTGTACCAACTCTTCTTCGACAAGCTCTTCAAACAGTAAAGCCACTAGATCGCCCCAACGGTCGTTTTCATCGACTTTAAGGCCTTTATTCTCAGCCTTGATCGCCAGCTCTTTTCTCGTCATATCATCAGCATCTATTCCTGCATATTTTTCAAGACCTTCAAGCATAGTTACTCTTTCCCACGGAGTGGAGAGATCTATCTCTTGACCGTTGTACTCTATACTTGTAGTTCCGAGAACCTCTTCAGCTATATGGGATATCATCTCCTCGGTAAGCTCCATCATATCCTTGTAGTCAGCAAAGGCCCAGTAGCATTCCATCTGCGTGAACTCTGGATTGTGTGTTGTATCTATACCCTCGTTTCTGAAGTCCTTCACTGTTTCGTATACTTTTTCGTAGTCGCCAACTATCAACCTTTTGAGGTAGAGCTCGTTTGAGATTCTCAGATAGAACTCGCGGTCTAATGTGTTGTGGTGTGTCTTGAAAGGCCTTGCGAGAGCTCCGCCGTAGACCTCCTGTAGGATAGGTGTCTCGACCTCTATGAACTCCTCGTCCTGTAGAAACTCTTCCATAGCCCTTATAGTTTCATGTCTCTTCCTGAAGACTTCCTTTGTTTCGTCGTTGGATATTAGATCCAAGTAACGTTGTCTGTACCTCTTCTCCTTGTTTTCGAGTTTCTGTCCTCTAGGCGGGATATCCCTCAGAGCCTTGGAGAGAATCTCGAAGTCTGTGGCCATGACTGACTCTTCGCCATGGCTGGTCTTGTCTATTTCACCTTCAACACCCAGGAAATCTCCTCTTCCAAGGAGGCTTAGGTTTCCGAAGCCGTTGCCTATCTCATCTTCCCTCAGAACTGCCTGTACGGTACCTGTCCTGTCCTTGATATCCATAAATATTATCTTTCCGTGTTCTCTTATGCCCACAATCCTTCCGCATACCTTCGCTTCACTTCCCTGTAGTTCCTCAAAATCCTCGGTTACCTCCTGACAGGTGTGCGTCCTCTCGTACCTGTAGGAACCGTAGGGATTCATACCCCTTTCCGAGAGCTTCTCCAGGTTCTTCAGCTTTTCCTTCTCCTTGTCTTTAGTTTCCTCGGACATCTTAGATTACCCTCAATGGATATGGTTTAGGGATTATGGTATTTAAATATCAGAGCTGTCGGATTCCAAATACCTTTTAGAAATACATGGCTCTGTACCGTATTAACAAAAGCTTTAAATATAATTACCTATAAGTAACAACTATGAAAACCTGGGTCGAGGCCTATGAAACGATAGAAGAGTTTGATAAAGTTCTTGGTACCCATGGAAAGGAAATTGAAGGTTACCTGGTTGGTGGCATAGGCTTCAGATACTTACTGGAGAAAATAAAGGATGAAGGAGAGGTACATGAATACAGAGAAACCGATGACATAGACATTGCAACTAACGACATAGTTCCTATCTTTGAACTGGCAGATGAGTATGACTTCCCTGCTGGAAGAAACGGTGCTCGCGTTCCCAGAGAAAAAATGAGTGGCACAAGAGTCCTTAATCCAGGTAAGCCCGAGACGTTCATAGACCTTATAACTGATTATCCCTTCATGAACGACCTGGAGAAGGAAAGGGATTTGACAGTAGACTTTAACGAGGATTTTCCTGAGATAACAAACCTCGATCTTCAGGTTCCTAACCCCGATCAACTCATCAGAGCCAAAAGAAAGGCCTACAATGACACTGTTACAAGATCTGCCAAATCCCGGCAACAGGATTTACATGATGCTAAACTTTTGAATAATTATAAGCAAGAGGTGTTTGATGTCCTTATAGAGGAAGGAAAAATTCCCGAGGATTACGAATCAGAGGATTTCTGGCCAGAATTACAAAATCAAAGCGTTTCGAATTCTTACAAATACTGAAAGTTATCCATTTTTTGCATTTTTCAAAGTAAAGTTCTTATAGATGATTTCTTTTACTGGGATTAACACTAGTTCATAACGTATATCGAATAGTTCAAGGCGAGTGCTATGGTTACCCAGACTATGTAAGGGTAAAGGAGGTAAGAGGCCTTTCTCGATACCTTACGGAAGGTGTATATCGTCGCGGCTATGGCTATCCAGAGAGCTACGATGCCTACAAGTCCGTATAGAGGCGAAGTAAGTCCGAAGAAGAGGTAAGACCACAAAGCGTTTAGAAAAAGTTGAACTCCAAAGACACCCAAAGCTACCTTGACAGCTTTTTGTGTAAGATCCTTTGTCAGTACGATGTAAAGGGAAATTCCGATGAGAATATACAGGGTTATCCATATCACGCTTATAAGCCCGCCCGGTGGAGCGAACCACGGCTTTGCAAGACCTTCGTACCATGTATCTACTGTTTGGGCTGTAAAAATAGAACCTACGAAGCCGGCGCTAAGGCTGACGAGTATCGAAAATACTACCTTGGCTGTCTTAAGGTATTCCATGGAATTTTATTACTTTTCCAGGCTTAAATTAGTTTGAATGCTCAAGCAGACTTCTAAGCTTCCTGAATGGAGTGCAAAGGCTTTAAATAAACTGAAAGTTAATATGAAACCATAGGAGGATGATTATGGTTGTAAAAACCTTTTCTGAGTCTTCTACTTCTCCAGGACTTGAAGGAATAGCATATTTTGATTTCATTCGCGAGGCCAGAAAAGAAGGGAACTTTGAGACAATTGACTGCAGTGTTGATGGTTGTAAGATAAAGGAAGTTCAGGACAGCGAATACTCCATTCGAGAGTACATGGAGAAGATATCAAAGGTAAGAGACATAAAAGAATTTGAGTAAAAATGTTCCGTTGGAGTTATATATTTATATGCAATTTCAGAGAAGACTGCCGTTAATTAAAGGTTGACTTTCTCTATTGTTACTTCCATAACTTTACTCTTGGATCAAAGCCTCATGTTTCATCGAGTAAAGTCTTTCTTCTTCTTCAGTCTTATTGGCCGTGTTGTCTTCTCTCCCAAAATAACATCTGTACATACAATCGACCATAATATCACAATGTAAAAGGATTCCTAAAGAATTTAAACCTTTTCTCTGTTACGGTTTTGTTGGAGTTGACCAGAAACAATAGTTTTTTAAGCCTTCAAAACAGACTTGGTTCTCCGAATATGTGATAGAATGACTATAAAAGTTGAAGAATTTGCAAAGGCAATATCTTACAAGTGCAAAGATCTTGACAGTAGTGATTATTTTGAAGATTACGATAGCTCTGAAAGGCTTGCGGAGCATGTATTGAACTTCTTCGGCTTTGGTTACGAGACACTTGACAACCACCTTGAGAAGGAGGATAGAGATATATTTTACATGCTCGAAGATGCCAGTCTACTCAGATCAGAAAGTCAGGAAGAGAGTTTGTATACCGGACAGAACTGGAGGATCCACAAGTGGATTATTAACGAGGAGAAGGTTGATGAATACATGAGAAAGTTCGAAGAGGAAATGGATGAGGAAGTGGATTTCGAAGGAAATGTATTCGGTGACTTGGACTCCGATAAAGTAGAGGAAGCTTTTAAAGAACATTTTGAAAAACAGGCTTCTAGGATTTAAGCTGCAGAGCCTTGTACTGAGTTATTTATACTTTCGAAACAAATAATGACCTATGCCTGAGGACAAAGACGAACCATACGAGCTTTTCATTCCTGGTTGTCTTTTCATAGGCATAGCTATGGGTTTCCTCTACGACGAGATAATTGTCGGTACGCTATTAGGACTAGGAGCTGGTTTTCTGCTCATGGGTCTTGGGATGAGCCTTTCGAGGAGATCAGATTGATATAAGATTTCTAGGGGCAGTGACAAGTGACCTGCACATAATGATCAACGTCTTGTGTTTTTGGGTGACGTAAGTGGGTGAAGACGAAGAGTTTTTTGAAAATAGACAACTCAGGATGTTTTTCTTAGTGGTGGGTGTAATCATACTGTTTATTCTTTTATTCTTGGGTGGGCTTACGGCATTTAGCTATTACTTATACAGGGACTCCTTCAGCTCCAGTTACGATTACGAGGCAAGCATTTACGCAAGCGGTTCTCTGGAGAATGTTGAAATATACCTTCCTGTTGCTTCTTTGAACGGACCTTACTACAGTGACTACGTAGTTTCGAGTGAAGAATGGGAAGTAAGCCATGTTGATGTAGACGGATACACGATGCTGAAGTTGGAAAATGAAAACGCGACGGCAGAGAGGAGAACACGTTACGATGGAAGCAAGTTCCTTGAACTTTCATTTACAGTGGAAAACCGTACAAATACAGATAGAAGGGTATCTACCGAGGACCCATTCGGAGAAGAGCCCATGCTCCGACCAAGAAGAAACTTGGATGAGGTCGATTGTTTTGGTCGGAGGGAGTATGAAAAGTGCTACGAATACAGGACTCATGTGAAGCTTGATTTGGAAACTGATGATAGCACTGAAACAAGTATAAGGTTAACTAACAGAGGTCAGAACGAGTGGTGGGTTTTTGGATGGAGCTGGAACTATTACGAGGAGGAGTTGCTGGTTGAGGATTTATATGGAAACAAGGAAGGATGGAAGAATGCTTCAGTCAGATTGAAAACTAACCATGGAAGCTATCCTTTCTGGGGTTAGTTATTTATCCATATAAAAGAAATTAATTCTATGTTACAGAAGTTATCACTTAAAAACCATGAGGAATGGTCTCTTTACGGATCATTTCTTGTAATCATAAGTTCATTTCTTCCATGGTATGTAACACAGTATCCAAATGTTGAACTGCCGTGGAACGGCATTGAATTCTCCGGAAACGTTTACGGATATTCCCTGTTAATAGGAAGAATCCTGATTTTTATTGCGGCTTTTAATATCATCGCTGTGCTTTATACGAGGAGAAAAGGAGAAACAGAGGAAACCTACCTTGCCAAATTATTCTGCGTCATTACTTTAACATTTGTCTTTATTTTCAATGTGCTTGCAGTTGTCTTCCTTAGACCGGGCAGTATATATTTTTACCCAAACGTCGGTCTCTTGGTTTTACTTGTCGGTGTAGTCGCGACTCTCATAGGTCTCAAGAAGAACTACTCTGATCTGGATATATCTTCCAAGTAAAACGTGATCTA
>PWIB01000018.1 GCA_003555465.1 Candidatus Aenigmatarchaeota archaeon
CAGAAGCTTGGTCGCCGGTAACCTCGCGGAAATGAGCTTGCTGCCGATATATAGAGCTACAAAGCTTGCAACAATATTGACCAAGAGATTCGTTAGCATCTAATCCTTTCTTTCCTCTATCTTCTCTTTGAGGACCTTTGAAACCTTGCTTCCATCGGCCTTACCGCCTACCTTCTGCATTACCGGGCCCATAAGCTTCTTGAAGGCCCTTTCATCATCGAGCAGGCCTTCTTTCTCCTGTAAAACCTCTTCCACGATTTGTTCCAGAGAACTCTCGTCCATAGCTTCCATTTCTTCCACTGCTTCTTCAACAGACTTCCCGCCTTCGATGACAGTATTTATGATATCGCCGAAGGAATCCTTGGGAACTTTATCGTTGTCAACTGCTTCCAAAACATCAATTAGGCTTTGCTCTGTCAGCTTTTCCACATCAACTTTCCCCCTCTTCTTAAGGTCCTTTAGCTCTACAGTCAGAAGGTTGGCTAGAGTCGAACTATCCATACTGAACTCGTCTCTCTTCTCCTTGAACAAGTCGTAGAATCTACTGTCCAGAATTTCATCGGCCAGGTGTTCCGATAATCCTTGCTCTGTAAGTTTTCTTTTCCTTTCTTCGAGGCTTTCAGGAACTTCAATGCTATCCAACCGTTCCTCGGAAATTTTTATTGGAGGAACGTCCGTTTCAGGATACATCCTGGCTTCTCCAGGTAGAGGTCTCGAGTAGCTCGTGGTTCCGTCCTCGTTTGAATCCCTTGTCTCCTCGGGAACCCCTTCCATAGCCTCTTCTGCTCTTTCTTTAACTGCTTCGACAGCATTGTCCAGACCTTCGTTCCCTGCAGCAACCACTAAAACACCCTTTTCTTCAACACCTAGCTTTTCCCTTAGTTCCTTGAACTCGTCCTCCAGTCCGTATTTGCTTAGGTCCTCGTCCGTGTGTATTATGCCCCCAAGACCGTGTGCTTCCGCGTACTCCGAAAGCTCTTTGCCGAAGGTCTTGTCACCGCTTATCTCCTTCGCCAGCAAACCACCGAACTTCTTCAACACGAAGGCCTTAATATCCTTACCTTTCATAATCCTTTGATAGAAGTCGGAGTCACTGCCCCCAAAGACTTCCTCTGCATCAAATACTTCATCTGGAACAGAAGCACCCCTCTCCTCCAGCTCCTCCTTTATCTCTAAAAGCGATCTCTGCCTTTCGGTCTCAAGCTTTACAGTTTTTTCCAGAATATCCAGCTCCTGAAGTCCCTTTACCTCTATCCTTGAACCGCCTTCTATAGAAACGTTCACGTCCTGTCTTATACTTCCTATTCCCCTTTGAACCTTTCCTGTAGCTCTGAGCATCTTTCCAATCTTCTCTGCAACCTCCCTTGCATGCTCCGGGGTTTTTATGTCAGGAGCTGTTCCGATCTCGACCAATGGAATTCCAAGTCTGTTTAGTCCATAGGTCACAGTGTTTCCTTCCCTATCTAAAATCTGGGCACTCTCCTCCTCCAAACAGACGTTTTCAACGCCTACGAGACCTTCGCTCGTTTCTACCTTTCCATTCAGTCCGACGAGCATAGTTCTCTGAAACCCGGAAGGATTTGAACCATCTATAACGGTTTTACGCATCGGATGGATTTCATCCGGAACCTCGCAGCCGAACATCTTTGCAACCTGAAGAGCTGTATCCATAGCTTCTTCCCTCACCTCATGTGGCGGCTCCTCGTCCAGTTCAACATTACAGGATTCCGTTGGGTATGTCTTATATACAAACTTTCTGTCACGGAGAAACTCGTAAAGTACCGCAGGATCCACTTCGCCCATTTCACCAGGAACAGCTCTTAGCCTTCTTACAACTTCGTCCTCCGGCTCTTCGTTCATAGAAGAACTGCAGTCGCAGAAAAGCTTTCTCGTATCCAGTCTCTGGTGTATTTCTATACCACACTTGAACCCAAGTTCTTCGTAGTTCATAACAGCTTTACACCCTTCTTTACCTTTTTGATAAGTTTTTCACTCGGCTTGAAAAGAGGTGATGGAAGGTCGTTCTTGTCGAACCATTTCCATTCCACAATTTCATCGGGTTCCATTACCTTCGCCTCTCCTTCGAACTCGTCGCAGTAAAAGCCTATTGTTATGAAGTGTGCATCTTCGGTCCTGTCGTCGGTAGCACTTACCTTTACCAAATCCTCTTCCCTGACGTCTATATCTGTTTCTTCCTTCACTTCTCGGCATGCAGTCTCTTCGGGTGTCTCCTTGTACCTCATTCCTCCACCCGGTAAAGTCCACGTTCCCTCACCTGAAAGCTCGCTATCTGCCTTTTCAGGATCCTTATGTCTCCTTCCTAACAGTACCTTTCCTTCCTTCTCCAGGAAAACGCCTACACCGACACCTATTTTTTCTGATTCCATCATTTCACCTCCTAAACTGATCTTGTTTCGTCCTTTCTGAGATTTCGTCCCGGAGATTCTTTAGCATAAGTTCTTCAACTTTCTCTTTGTCGTAGTTACCTAACAGCCAGCCAAGCTTTACGTAGGCCGTCTCGGGTAGCATATCATGCAGGTTTCCTATAACGCCTAATTCCTGTAGGTCGACGCCAGTCTCGTACACGTTCATATTGATCCTTCCGTACAGACACTGTGAGGACATAAAGGCTATGTTTCCACCTTCCGTATACTCTTTTAGAACTTCTCTTATCTTCTCGTTCTTTATCGGCGCGTGTCCTAACCCTGTGCCTTCCAGAACAGCAGCTTCCTTTCCGTCGAGCTGTGCTTCCAGAGCATCGGGATCCATACCAGGATAGATCTTCACAAGGGCCACGTCCTGGCTGAAGCCGTTCTTCAGCTTCGTTTCACGCTCTTTTTCCTTCCTCCTGTAGTCTTCTTTTATCGCTTCAACCTCCAGAGTTTCCCAGTCCACCTTCGCTATAGGTTTTCCGTTCACAGTTTTGAACGCGTCCCTCCGGGAGGTATGCATCTTCCTCACCTTGGTTCCTGGGTGCAGATAACAGAAGCTGTCGGAGCTCTCGCCGTGCATACATACTGTTACTTCAGCTATATCAGAGGTAGCTGCCTTTATTGCGCAGACAAGGTTCTGGTGTGAGTCGCTGCTTCCTCTGTCGCTGCTTCTCTGTGAACCAACGAGAACAACAGGAACGGAAAGATCTTCCAGCATGAAGCTTAAAGCAGCGGCAGTGTAACCCATTGTGTCAGTTCCGTGTGCAACCACAACGCCGTCCTTCCCTTTTCTTATCTCTTTCTTCACCTCCTCTGCTATCTTCTTCCAGTCACCTGGCTGTATGTTCTCGGAAAGAGTCTGCATCACTTCCCTTATTTCTATGTCCGCTATTTCAGCAATCTCAGGCGTGAAGGAAAGGAACTCTTCCTCAGTTGCGGAGGGCTTGACGGCCCCGGTTCGGTAGTCTACCCGAGAAGCTATCGTGCCTCCAGCAAGAAGAACGGAGACTTCCCCTTCCTTTTCACCTTCTTCACCCTTTACAGTCGGAGATATTTGCCCTGTCTTTTCATCGCCTTCCTTTACTTTCTCTAGAATCACGTTTTCACTTTCCTCTATACCTATATTGTAACCCCCGTCAAGCTTCAGAACAAAGGTCTCGTCGGAGCTAGAGTTCGGAAGCAGAACCCCTTCGTACTTCTTACCGTTCTTGCTAATCCTTACCAGGTCACCGACCTCCACGTCTGCTTCTTCAAGCTTGCTTTTCAGGGAGCTTTTGTAGGACATAGGTATAAATTGTCCCACGGATTTAAAATATCTTTGAGTCACCGGAAAAACAATTTTAAGCTAGAAATCCAACGTTTCAACGGTACCGATGGAAATCTATAAGAAGACTTCTACCAAGATCTTTGGAGGTACTGCTGAAAGCCTCAAGGACGAGCTAGAAGGTCTCAAGGACAGCTTACAGAAGAGCGATATAGGAATTCTTTACAGAACATATGTAAGCTTAATGCTCATGACTTCGATGCTTGTTTTCATCGCTGCCTTTGGATTTTCCTTCGGAACTGCCTTTTTTGTCTTAGGCGAGACAGTCCTCTACTCCGTAATCGGAGGCTTCGGTGTAGGAATGCTGTCCGCCTCCGTTACCTTTGTTTTAGTCTACTACTATCCTGTCAGTAAGGCCAGCTCCCGTCAGAAAAGCATAAAGAACAACCTCCCCTTCGCGATAAACCATATGTCCGCTATAGCGAGCTCTAAGGTACCTCCTTACGTAATCTTCAAGCTTCTGGCTGAGTTCGACGAGTATGGGCAGGTCTCAAGGGAAGCTCAGAAGATAGTTCGGGACGTCGAGGTCTTCGGTCATGACATAATAACCGCTCTGAAACAAGCAGCTGAAAGGACCCCGTCCACGGAGTTCCAGGAGTTTTTAAGCGGTTTGATCTCCGTAGAAGAGACGGGAGGTAACGTTGTTGAGTTCCTCGATGTCCAGGCCGACCAGGCGATGTTCGACTACAAACAGAAGAGGAAAAGGTACCTGGACACGCTTTCGACCTACGCCGACTTCTATACAGCTGTACTTATAGCCGCGCCACTTTTCCTTGTAGCTGTATTAACTATAATGAGCATGGTCGGTGGAGAGGTCTTCGGAATGGATATAAGGGACGCCATGACTTTAGGCATTTACGGGGCTATACCTCTTATGAATACAGCCTTCATAGCCTTCATACATTTTACTCAGCCCGAGGTGACATAAATGGATATGGACACGAATCTAAAGGACATAACAGGGTGGATAACAAAAACCGGAGGCAGGGAAGCAGCTGTCCTGGGATCCTTTGCAGCTGGACTGGTAATAATTTCAGTCAACTTTCTTTTCCTCAGAGACATACCTGGATTCGAGGCCTTCTTTTCAATGATCAATATAATAGGTGCCCTCGTGGCTATAGCTCCCTCTATGATGATAAAGTATCAGGAGTACAACAGGCAGAAGGAAGTAGAGAGGAGGTTCCCGGACTTCCTCAGGGACGTTACGGAAGGAACTAAAGCGGGAATGACCTTGCCTAAGGCTATAAAGGAAGCTGCCGAAGGTGAATACGGAGCTTTGAATCCGCACGTTGAGAAGATGGCTTCACAGATGGACTGGGGAGTGCCCTTTGATGAAGTTCTGGAAAGGTTTGCTGACAGAGTAGGTAGCTCCGCCATAAGGAGGTCTGTGACTACTATAATAGAGACTCACCGTTCTGGAGGAAACGTCTCCGAGGTTCTGGAGGTTGTCGCGGAGTCCGTCACCGACATGGAGAGGATAAAGAAGGAGAGAAAGAGCCACGTTTACTCGCAGATGATAACAGGCTACACGATTTACTTCATATTCCTTGGTGTCATGGTAGGACTTCAGAGGTTCCTTATACCGAGCCTCGCCATGGAAGGTGGGACAGAAATTGCTGTGGAAGGTGCAGGACTTGAGATGGAGGAGCTTGCAGTAATTTACGAGGACATGTTTCAGAACCTTGTTATAATCCAAGGCTTCTTTTCCGGTCTCGCCATAGGTAAGATGTCCGCAGGTTCTATAATGGCAGGTCTTCAGCACGTTCTTGTTCTTGTTGTAATAGGCTACAGTGCCTTCTTCGTCTTCATATAAGGGTAAAATATATAAAAAGAGCCGTGAAAGATTCAAGTGATGGACATGTCCGCATTGTTCTCAAGCAGCGAAAAGGGTATATCACCACTCATAGCAGCCGTTCTCCTTATAGCCTTTACTATGACCATAGCCGCTATTCTGGCTACCTGGGCCCAGACCTTCGGTGAGGAGAGACTGGGTGAAGCTGGTGAAAGAGGCGAGGAAGTCGTCGAGTGTGGAAGATTGAATCTGGAGATAGAGTCCGCTTCCTATAACAATGATATCGTCGAGGATGTAGTAATCTGGAACAGAGGCCCCAACGATGTAGGAGATATAAGTTTTGTAGTGTACGACGACGGCCCCAATATGTTTGATGACGTCAGCTATACCGACAACGGTGACGAAGTGAGGATTTCATCCGGGAACTTCGCGAGGCTTGAAGCAGAAGGCGGTAGCGTAAACGAGGAGGATGTAGAGAGACTTGAGGTCCATGCACAGCCGGAGAGATGTCCGGACATTCAGCCCATAGACACCTGCGAATGGTTCATTGTCGAGGAAAACCAGTTCGAGTGTTGAGGAAGTTTTTATACGAAACTGGCTAATATATTTCTTATGAACTTTTCCGTCTGTATCTGTATTCAATACCAATGAAACATATCTTCAAAGGTTTTCAAATGTTTGATTCCAAAGGAGCCTCGGACTACTTTTCCCATATCCTTGCACTTGTAATAGCTATAGTGATACTGTCTGTTGTCACCTCGACCTTTTACGAATACTATCACGGCAAAGCAATGAGTTCACAGGACATCGAAGCTAGACGGATCATGTCGGACATCGAATCCGGTGTAATAGATGTTTTTTCTGAGTACGGTGAAAGGGATTTTGATAACCTCGGGGAAGAAGAGGCTGTTGTGAGAAAACGCCTCGGAATGCCTGAAAGTATAGGTGGAAATGACTACGAAGCAAGCTTGGTTTCACAAAACGGTGGATATATACTGGTCAACGTTTCCGGGGTCAACGGGAAAAGCTACAACAGATCGCTTTACAACATTGATGTTGGCCTCGAAGGATCAGTTGAAGGTCCTTCAGAAGCAAGGCTCGAGTACATAGAAAGCGAGGATCTTATCCGACTGTCTTCAGCCTGACCTCAAAAGTATTTATTTCGCACTCTTAAAACTATATCCATGTCCTCTAAGGGTCTCAACCAGGTGGACTTCGCCGTTGCCGTAGCTATACTAGTTCTGTTGTTTGCCTTTACCCTGAGACAGGTCTCGGGATATTATTCACCTTTTATGCAGACCGATGATAATGTTGAGCTCAGAAACCGTGCAAGAAACCTGGCAAGCGTGGCCTTCAACCAGGAAGGAGTGCCCGGTGACTGGAACCACGAGGAAGAGTTTACAAGACCAAGTATGGGCCACAGTATATGGAAGGTCCCTGTTAAAGTAAACAACAACGGCCCAGGTGGAACCTATACAGTTACCGTGCCAGTGGAAGCGGGCGAAACGCACGGCCGTTACAACGCCTGGAATGAGTCGGTTCTGGCCTACCATAACGGCGAACCTTTACCGACTTATCTGGAGGATCAAGGAGAAGGCTTCATAGGTAGCTTTGATGTTACCTTTGAAGTGGATCTGGGAGAAGAGGACCAAGAAACTGTCTATATATACTACTCACAGGACAGAAGCGTAGAAGTTGACTACGAGGATCTTGGAACTGAAGATCACTCTGCAAATGTAACGGTATTTTCTGAGAGAAGTGAAAGAGCTGTTTCGCGCGAAAAGGCAGAACTAATGCAAGAAATGGATCCGGAAGAGATAAAGAACTACTATAATATCGACCACGGCTTCAGGATGCATTTTTCCGCAGGTGAAGAGGTCTTTGTCATAGGCGAGGAGGCGCCAGACGGTACCGACGTTGAGACCTTCTCCAAAAGCTTTCTGTACCAGTCTGAAAACGGTACAGTGGATGTAGTCGAGCCTTCCGTGGTGGTCTGGTGATGTATATGAGAAAAGGAGTCTTGTTCACTGTCGAGGCGTTTATCGCTGCACTTTTGGTCCTTTCAACACTTTTCTTCCTTTACTCTGGACCGGTTGAGTTGCCTGGAACCGAGGAAGTGGAAGTTAAGGAGAACCTTGAAAGATGCATGACAGGTCTTGAGTTAGATATGGAGACGGGTGAGTATACTGTGAACAACCGAGACGCAGTTGAAGAACATTTTCATGTCTGCTTGCCTGATTTTGTGAATTATGAATTCGTTTTTTGTGATAACGGCTGCGAAAGCTTCGAATACAGGGAAGGTGATGTAATGACCTCGAGGCGGTTCTTCATGGATGGTCAAGAGCCTGTCGAGCTCATACTTTACGGGTGGTCCGAATGATAAGAACAAGCTTTGATAACAAGGGTCAGATTCTATTGATAATAGGAATAGTCATGGCTCTAGGTCTTCTCCTTGTGAACATAGTTGCCGATTTTGAAGACGTTGGATACTCTGGGGAGTGGACTTCGGAAGAAGCCTCGGAGCTGGGGAGCCTTGAGAGGTCGTTCATGGAAAGATATGAGGAAGCTTCCGGGGTCGATGTGACTTATGGGGAGGGGGCGCAGAAACTCGAAGATTTTATAGGCTTTGTAAAGGATAGGTCCGAGGCTAGAGACATAGGTTATTTGTTTTCCATTGCGGTCCAAGAGGACGAAACCAACTTCACGGCAGGCGTGCATAATTTTTTAGGAAGGGAGTTAGAGGAGGTGGAGATAAACGGTGAGGAATGCTCCGAAGGTGGCCTTAAACATGGTGAAAACTGCATGGCTGGTATTGAGCTGACAGAGGAGGATTACACCGTGGAGGTCTCGTATAGTGACCAAGGAAGGAATCAGACTAAAAGTTACAGAGGCTTGAAGAGTGAGGTAGGAAACAGTAGCGCGGTTTTTTACAGAACCGAGTTTTCAAAAGGAGACACGGAGATTGTTGTTGAAGACGAAGCCTGGTCTCGACCCGTTTCTTGAAACTTTGATTTAAGTAAAACAACAAATAATTAAAGGATAGTATGAAGAGAGGTATATCTCCGCTCTTAGGTGCCATGGCCCTTTTAGCTATAGTTATGGCTGTTACCGCTATAGTAGGCCCAAGTATACTTGACTTTGCCGAGGAACAGACCGGAGAAGCTGCCGATGCGTCTCAGAGGAGAGCCGACTGTGCTAGAGCCGGAATAAGTATAGGTAGCGTGATTTGCGAAGAAGTGGAAGATAGTTATGAGTTAAGTATAGAGGTTACGAATACAGGTTACCAGGACCTTGCAGACTTTTATTTTCAGTCCATTGAGGACGGAGAATACGTGGACTACACCTTTGGAAAGAGCGACATGACCCTCCGGCCCGACGATACAGCAGTCTTTGCAAATGACTCCTTTGATAACTCCTCGGAGGGAGGTACGTTTTTCTCCGGGACCTGTCCTTCAACTGCGTCAAGGGATATACCCCCCGAAGAGTTTGAATGCTAGATGATAATATGCTATGTTTTCCAAGCGAAAAGGGAGTAAACCCTATAATATCAGCTGTACTTGTTTTAGTTATTTCTATAAGCGGTATTGCAATTGTTCTTGATATAGGTATGCCCGCCTTGGATAGAAGCAGGGAAAGCTCTCTCTTCGATGAAGCGGTGAGTAATCTTGAGTTTATAGATAATACAGTCCAAGAGGTAAAATTTGGAGGCAACGGTACTTCTAGGACTGTTACAGTTGACGTTACAGATGGAAGTTATTACTTCAACGGAACGGAAGACACGGTAGCATTTGAGCATGATTTGGAGACAGACTTCTTATCAGGTGAGCTATGCAAGAGGGATGGGAATAGCTTGACAAGGACCTTCGGAAGCGGTAGAGTCCTGGACCTACGTTTCAACGAGGGGGAAGGAAATTTAGCAATGGACTGCAGCCGTCACGGAAACGATGGACAGATAGATGGTGCCGAATGGAATGACAGTTTATATGGAACAGTTCTTGACTTCGAAGGAGACGATGAGGTAGTTATAGAGGACGACGATTCCCTTGATCAAACCACTTACACCATCTCTGCATGGGTTATATGGGAGTCGGAACCAGGAAATATTGAAGAGGATGGTAGTTTCATATTAGGAGCAATTGAAAACTACGGCCTTGCAGTTTCCGAAGAAGATGGGGAAATATATCCGGAGGGTGGGTTTGTAGATACCGAGGGAGATGTTGTTGAAGTTACGAGTAATCAAACTATAGAGAGTTACGAATGGAATCACTTGGCCTTTAGCTACGATGAAGACAGGGAAGAGTTGAGGATATATGTAAATGGAAACTTAACCGGTTCGATTGAACATGATGTTTTACCCCAGGTAGATGATCATGAGAAGGTCGTGGGATATGTTCCAGAGGATCTTGAAGGTGGTTTCAATGAATACGGTGGTTGGGAAGGTAAGATAAATGATGTACGTGTGTATGACCGTGCTTTGCACGCAGAAGAGATTGAGGCTCTAAGCAGAAGAAGGAGTCTTGGAAGCCCAGATAAGCTTAATATACAATTTCTGTATGATTCACTCGACATCCAGAATTCCTTCAGGGTTGATAGTGGAAGGCATCAGCTTCTTTTCAGAAATACAGGGCACGAAGAAAGAACAGGTATAGAAGTCTTAAAAATTTGAATCTCCTTCAGTACTCCATTTGCCAATCCCCCTTCCAGTCTTCCACAACAGTCAGCTGGAAGTTCGGACAGTACTTGTTTCTGACTTCTATCCTTTCAGGTTCATCGACTGTTTCGTTCACTGTAATCCTTTGCGTTTCTAAGGTCTCTAGATTCTCTGGTTCAGGGGAGGTGTCTGTTTCTACAGTTTCCCCTTCGTATGTGATTACTCTGACACCTCTAACAGGGAAGTCGTTTCTGTTGCTTAGGAAAAAAGTAAGATCGTCGTTTATGTTTATTGATTCTATGTCGATTTCAAGGTTTATTCTTGTACAGTCAATCGTTCTCTGTGCATCGTCCCTTGCGTCTTGTTCTCTTTGGCCTACAAAGTCGCTGAGGAACCCACTTACCAGGACGGCTGTTGTCATGACTATAGCTACGAGTATAACTGCAGCAATCAGTGGTGATACACCTTTCTCTGGCATGATTCATTACCTTTGGAACTAGTTCCGCTGCCAGTAAGCCTATTCCACGGTTGTTCTGTCTTCTTCCTGTACTGTGTACTCTTCTGTTACGCCAGGACAGTCCAATGAGACAACTTCTACCGTGTCATCCTCTTCAATTGTTTCTACAAACTCTTCTCCTATGACATCTTCTTCAACTAGGTCTAAGGTTATTGTTCTTCCTTCTTCCACAGGCTCTTCCTCTGGTTCTTCATAGTCCATTAGATCAACCGAACCTGAGTGAACCTCACCGCTGTAGATGTTTATTGTAACCTCTGTAAGCGGTGATCCTGTGCTTCTGAAGGAGAGGGATGCATTGTCATTGCCATTTTCTTCGTTTACCTCTGTGCTGAAGTCCATTACCTCTAGATTCATCATTGCACACTCGACCGGCTGGGCTCCTTCTATATCTTCTCCCCATTCACCGGCTATGTCCGTGAAGAAGGTGGCTACTACGCTTGCAACTGCAACGACAAACGCTATCAGGATAACGGCAGCGATAAGTGGTGAAATACCTTTCTTCATGACTATCATTAAGAACTTTTAGATTTACAGTTTATAAATATAAGGTCAATCGTCGATATCTACCGTGTTACCGGAATCTTCGAACTCACGTTCACCTTCCTTTTCCAACTTCTTAACAGTCTCTTCCTTTGGCTCACCGGGCTCTACGCTTTCCTCGACTACGAGGGAGCTGCTCTTCAGGCTTGAAGGTGGACTAACGTGGACTTCCTCGTCTATGCCCTTATCTTCTAGTGTTTTTTCTGGATTTCTCAGGTATTCGGAAATTACCTTAGCTACGTCCTTCCAGTCCATCACGCCGTTTTCGTACATCCATTCGAGAAGAGCCTGCCTCGTCTTTACTTCCTTTTTCACGTCTTCTACGTCTAGGCCCTTGTCCCTTGCTATTTTTGTAAGAACATAGTAGGAACTCTTCCTGAACTTAAAGCTGTCTTCGCCAGGGACCCATGAAAATATCTCATTTGTGTTCGCGTTTCCTGTGTCCTTGTCTACGCTCGTTACCTCCACTACACTCTTGGCCCTTCTTGCAGATTCATCGACACCCTTTGCGTGTATCATATTTACCACGAGATCCAGCGTCTCAACAAGGCTCGGTGGAAGCTCTATCGGCGGAGACTCGAGCCTCTTGATTACAGTTTCTACACCTCCTGCATGCATGGTCGACATTGCTGGGTGGCCCGAATTGTGAAGCATCACTCCTCCGAAACCTCCGAGGAAGCTCTCGGTTTCAGGGACGGAAAGATCGTAAACAGGTTCCGGATCATCAAGTTCTATTTTGTTGATTTCTTTCACTTCGTCCAAATATACCCCTTCCTTTCTATTACTGTCATCGAGACCGGGTTCTGAGATATCTGGATCCGATTCCAACGGCTCCACGTATTCTAAGAATTCCTTTCTGTACTCCCTCCTATCGAACCTTATTACGTAGTCAGTATTGTCTCTGCCTTCTCTGTTTCTCCTTCTTATCCTGGCAAATATCCCGAGGGTCAGTAACAGCTGAAGGGTGTCCTGGGCCAGCTCTTCGGAAACCGTGTAGTACACAAACCTGCTGTCTCTAAAGGAACCGTCTCCGTTCCAGAGACCAGTGAGGAATTCTCCTATTTTATCTTTTGATAGTCCAAATACAAATGCTGGGATTGTTTTTTCCTCGGAACCAGAACCGCAGTACCTCTTCAGAAACTCAAACAAAGGCTTGTTTGAAATTGTAAGTTCCTTCGAACTGCCGAAACCTCTGTCACATGTCCTCAGGCTAGGCTTCGTGCTTGAAACCTTCTCGATGCACCTCTTCATGTCTTCAAGAATCTCGCCTTCCGAGGAGTAAAGCTGTATTTTACTGTTCTTCTTATTGTCGTTAAGGCTACCTTCGGATATATAATAACCTAAAAGCCTAAGAAACTCGGGACTTAGAGGTAGCTTGGCTGGGAGCTTTTTTGATTTCCTATCGTACTTGACCTGTAGCTCGTCCAAGTCGTAATCGATACCTGCTTCGTCCATCAGCCTTTTGAAATCATCTACAGGAAGCGATGATGGATTGCCTTCCTTGTGTTCGCCGTAATAATCGGTTATCGTTTCCACGTCACATATATTCCCGGCTTCTCTGTAGCTGAGATTCTCAACAGCCCTTTTCACATATTCTGGAGCATAAACCCTGCAGTCAGGTAAGAAATGCAGAAGGTTCAGATAGTCTTTGTCCAGGAAACCGGATGGGAGTTCGGCGGGAACAACGATGTACTTTCCTTCCTCCAACTCGGAAGCCATGACTTCTGTTATACCGTCATCCCACGTAAACAATGAATGATCTCCTGTGACTCTCGTTTTTCTACCTGTCTTGGTTTTTATTTCTAAAAGCTCATTTCTTGGAGGATGTTTTATCTTTTTGGATGCCTTTCTTATTTCTACCCTGCCTGTATCCGGATTTACAGTGGGAACCTTGTAAGATCTGTCTATATCCTCTATTGGCTTCCTTTTAAGGTGGGAGTCGTTGTAAACCAACACTTCCTCATCTCCTGGAATGGACGACATACCCTGGAACATAACGTAAGCCTCTTCTCCCCTCACCTCACCGACTATAACGTAGTCCGGATTCTGCCTGAAGGAGGCCCTTAAAAGGTCGTACATATCTACTTCGCCGTAGCTCTTCTCTTCTCCGGAGGACATCCCGAAGCCGGAACGCACCTGTGAAGGTATCCAGTTTTCATGGGGCAGGTTCAGCTCTCTCGTGTCCTCTATAGAAACTATCTTGTCCTGCTCCGGTATAAATAGGGATATAGCATTAAGGAAAGATGTCTTACCTGAGGCTACACCTCCACATATCAGGACAGAAACACCGTTTTCTATGCATAGCCAGATGTAAGCCAGCAGCTCCGCGTTTACTGTTCCGAGGTCGATCATCTCTGTTGGCGAAAACGGCTCTTCCGTGAACTTCCTTATCGAGAAGTTAGGACCCTTGGTTGAAACGTCTTCGGAGTAGGTGGCCTGTACCCTTGAACCGTCGGGAAGGCTTCCGTCGAGAAGCGGCTCAGCGTACGAAACGTAACGGCCACACCTCTCGGCAAGCTTAACTATGAACTCCTTCAGATCGTTCTCGTTTTCGTAAACTATGTTGGTTTGCATCGACCCGAACTTCTTGTGTATAAGGTAAAGAGGTGTTCCTGTACCGTCGCATCCAATATCCTCTATATATGGATCGTGCATCAGAGGTTCTATCTTGTTCAGTCCGATAAAGTTTCTGTATATGTAGTACATCACCTTGGAGAACTCTGACTTTGAAAGCTGTATGTCCAGCTCCTTGAGTATCTGCTTTATCTTGTCTTCGAGGTAGTCCATCGCTTCGTCGTCCGTCTTTACCGTAGAAAGCTTCACGTCTACTAGCTCCACCAAAGCGTCGGTTATCTCCTCGTAGACCTCTTCCTCCTCCTCGTTAAGCTCTGGTTCCACAACCCTGTAAATCAGTTCGTTCTCTACGTCGCTCCACCTTATGTTTGCGTAGGCAAAGGGCTGTAGCAGAGGATACTGTATATCGATGTCTTCTACGTCTTCTACTTCAGGTAGGATTAAAAGATGGTTAGGCTCGCTGACGGTGAAGTTACCAAGCTTCTTTTCTAGTGCGCTTGATCCGTTTGACCTCAACTTTTCTCTCAGCATACCTCTACGAGGCCTCAGTTTTTTACCTAACCTCGAGAGGCTTTCCTTTAGGCCTATTTGAATCACCCCTGACCTTTTCTGGGCTCTACAATTCCACGGAAGCGTGCACATTTAGGACAGGCCCACTGCGTCTTCTCGGGTAGATGCATATCCTTGTCGTCAACCTGTTCTCTGACCTCTGGGTCTGTTATGGTCATGCCACTTTTTGTTTTGAAGGCCTTGAAACGCGGCACTCTTCTCCCGCAGAAACTGCAGCGGACGTTCTGTCTAGATCCCTTAGACTTCGTCTGTGTGTATCCACGCTTGTATGGAGCTCCAGATTCTGGCATATTTTCCCACCTCCTGGCAGTCTTTATTTCTTTTCGTAATAAGCTTATATGGTTTATTCGTCCTTAGACTTAAAAGTTGATGAGTGAAGGAAAACTCTTTACTTCCATTTCAGTGAGTTTACCAAAGAGTCGAAATATCTCTTTATGTGGTGTGATTTCTTTGGTTGGAACTCTTTGTCTAGGAGATCGTGTGCTATCTTCCTGTAAGCCAATGCTGCCTTTGAGTATGGTTTGTGATGTACAAGGGGTTTCTTCCTGACTATGCTTTTATCGACGTTTATATCATAGGGAATCTCACCAAGCACGTCACATCCGGTTATATTAGCTATCTCCTCAGATCTTATCTCCTTTGAAGTCATGTTGTTTACTACTATTCCTTCTATCTCCTTATTCATGTCACGAGCAAGTTCTGTTAACCTTACCGTGCCAGAAACAGCCGACCTCATTGGATTGGTTACCGCTATCAAGGAATCCGAATGTTCCAGACAAGACACTACTTTATCACTGAGCCCAGGACCACAGTCCACTATTACGTATCCTCCGAGATTTCCGAAGGCGGATTCAAGCGAGCTTAAGTTGGTGTCGAGATAGTTTATTGAGAGTGAAGCCGGCACAAGCCTTATACCTGTTTCATGGATATGTATTGCTTCTACAAGACCTTTGTCAGTTTCCAAGGACTCGTTTATGGTTGACTGTGGTGAGTAGATTCCCATGTTTATGCCGAGGTTGGGGTCCTCGAGGTCTGCGTCTATTATAGTTACGTCCTTGCCGAGATTGTGAAGCTCCATGGCCAGGTTTAAGCTAGTCACTGTTTTTCCGGTCCCGCCTTTACCTGAAGCTACAGATATGACTCTTCCCCCACTCGAATCTTCATCGGAGCTCATACATCAAGTTCGTAATATTTTTTCTTTCCGTCCTTCTTCGATCTGAGGATCCCCTCTTTCCTCATCTCGTTGAGGTATTCGGAACAACGGGTTCTGGAGAGATCTATCATGTCGGATAGGTCCGTGGCCGTGACTTTGCCTTCATTTTTCAGAAGGTATATTATCTCTTTTTTCTTCTTGAGTTTTGTATGACTGCTTCCATTGCCGGATATGTTATCCCTTATTTCCTCTATCTTTTCTGTCAGTTCACTTAGCTGTGACTCTATCTGAGCCATTTGACTTTTCCTGTCTTTCCTTTTCACAGGCCTTCTGATTTGATCCTTTATCTTCAAAAGGTCCTTCCCTACCTTTACATCCTCCTTTGACCCCTTCATACTATCGCTTTAAACTTGTCGATCGACATATAAAAACATTATCTTGAAGCCGGTTGAGGTGAATTTTTAACCTTTGGGCTGTTTCTGTGAATTTTTATTTATTTTCTCTGAGCCGACCTTCAGAACTTTCGACAGTTTATCCCTGAAAAGTGTTTGTTGTCGGTCGACAGGTTTTTAAAGGATATAATCTTCGACAGGTAATAAGTTACTATATTCTGGAGGAACCCCCCCCATGAGTAGCAGTAAACAGGAGAAAAGAGAAGACTATACCAAAAGCAAGGATCAAGGACATGTGAGTTCTTCGATAGGCCTTAAGCTACGGGAGAAATTCACCTCCGAGGGCGGTTTAAGATCACGCGGTTCGACTGCACCTTTCTACATTCTACTTCTTACTTTAATTCTTATTTCCTTTACCATTGCTGCCCATCAGACAGGAATCACAGGTTTGATGATAGGAGAAGAAGATGTCACAAGAACTTATAGGTCCGAAGAGTTTCCCGATAACCTAAATCTTGGAGAAGAAAGATACTTAAGCTTTAACGTAACGGAGGAAGAAGAGTACAGGCCTTCGAGTGCTTCCCTTAAACTAAACGTTTCTAGAAACGGAACTGAAGACATAGAGCTAAAGGTTCTCGGAAGTCAGGGCCAGGAGTTATGCCGTGTGAAACCACAGGAAGAAGAGTCCAAAAAGTCCTGTATACTTCCCGATGAAACTGTAGAGAGGGTGAAAAGAGGCGAACTGGACCTTGAACTGAGAGCTGTCGGAGGAGAACACAGAACTGTGGAGACACCTACAGGAATGGCTATAGCAGAGGAAAACGAAACCGAGGAGTATTATGAAGAAGCTGAAGGAACCAATGATACAGAAAATGTAACCGAGGAGGAAGGCGTAACAGATCCTGAGGAGGATAGCACCGAAGACGAATTAGTCGAGGAAAACGTTACAGAGAATGTAACGGATGAAAACGTAACCGAAGAGGAGCTTAAAGAAGATTCGGAAAATATTACTGAGGAAGAGAAAGTAACCGAGGAGGAAAACGTAACAGAAATTCCTGAGGACAAATCCGATCTTGATAACATCACTGAGGAAAACGTTACAGAGAATGTAACGGATGAAAACGTAACTGATGATGAGTTTCCGGAGGACAACGTAACTGACGAAAACATAACAGATGGAGAGCCAGACGAAGCCGAAAAAAACGTAACTGAAGAGGATCCTA
>PWIB01000050.1 GCA_003555465.1 Candidatus Aenigmatarchaeota archaeon
AAGATACTGTTGTACGGTTCCTACGCCCGTGGTGAGGAAGCACCAGGGAGCGACGTAGATCTGGCTGTTCTTTTAACCGAGAAGAGAAGAGAAGATAGGAAGAAGGCACAGGAGCTGGCGGAGGAGTGGATGCAGGAGACCGAGCTGAGATTTTCTGTCCGAGTTTTCGAAGAAGATGAATTCGAGGAGAAGGTCGAGGAGGGCTACAGTTTCCATACAAATGTAAAGAAGGAAGGTGTCGAGATATGACCGAGATTGGAGATTTGTTGGAGAGGTCGGAGGAGAAGTTATCAACAGCTAAGCTTCTTTTGAGGGAAGAGAAGTATTCAGACTCAGTTTCAAGAGCATACTACTCGATGTTTCATGCTGCAAAGGCTCTTTTACTTACAAAGGAATCAAGTCCCAGGACACATGCTGGAGTTGCCTCCGAGCTGGGCAAACTTTTCAGAGACGAAATTGGTGCTGAAATGACTTCTAAATTTGCGACTGTCCAGGAGTTGAGAGAAGATGCAGACTACGGATCAGAAACCGATATAGACGAGAAGAGGACAGAGGAAGTTATTGAAGTTGCTGAGAAGTTTTATTCAAAGGCCGAAACTATCATAAAGGAAGAACAGTAAGTATCCTTGTTGTCTATGGTTTGTTAAAATGTTGACCAAAAAAGCTATTTTGTTTATCGTGGACGGTCTGGGCGGGAGGCCTACAGACTTGGACGGAGAGACCTGTCTCGAAGCTGCGGAGACGCCGAACCTTGATAGGATTTCTTCCGGGGGTATAAACGGACTTCTACATACTGTAAGGCGGGGCGTAAAGCCCGGAAGCGACGTCGCACATTTATCCATACTTAGCTACGACCCCCAGGAAGGTTATACGGGGCGCGGAGTCTTCGAAGCTCTGGGCTACGGAATGGAGACTGAGAAGGGATGCATATACTTCCGGACCAACTTCGCGACCGTCGACGAGAAAAATGTTGTAGAGGACAGAAGGGCAGGAAGGATAGAGGAGGGCCAGGAGGAGCTTGAGGAGGCTATAAACAGTATAGAGCTCGAGGATGTTGACTTCAGGTTTAAAGCAACCAACCAGCACCGTGGAGCTCTGGAACTGAAAGGTGAAGGTCTTTCGCCGCATATTACTGATACTGATCCGCACGAAAGCGGAGAGAAAATTAAAAGTTGTGAACCCGCAGATTCTTCTGAGGAGGCGAGGAGGACCGCTGATATAGTCAACGAATTCACGAAGAAGGCCCGTGGTGTTATGAAGAACCTGGAACTCAACCGGAGAAGAGAAGATGATGGTAAGTATCCTGCAAACTGTCTGCTGGTCCGTGGAGCTTCACAGATGATGGACGTCGAAAGCTTGAAGGAGAAGTTCGGCGTTGAATCCGCCTGTGTAGGAGCAGGACCACTGTATCTAGGTGTCGCGAAACAGGTAGGCATGGAAACAAGAAAACCTGAAGGAGCTACAGGTGACTTTGACTCAGACCTCATCTCTAAGGCGGAAGCAGCTGTAGATGAGCTTGAGAACAAGGACTTTGTATTTATACACGTAAAGGGAGCTGACAACGCAGGCCATGATCACGATGCCGACAGGAAGAAAAAGTTTCTGGAGAAGGTAGACGAAGCTGTTGGTCATCTTCTGGAAAACTTGGACTGGGAGAGGACACATATGGTCTTCACAGGCGACCATACCACGCCCATTGATTATGGTAACCATACTGCTGAACCCGTACCTATAGTTTACTACGGACCCAAGGTAAGGACTGACAGCGTGGAAGAAATTGGAGAAAGACCTTGTGCAGAAGGTGGTTTGGGTCATATGGAAGGTCTGGATGTGCTTCCTGTTCTGTTCAACTTCAACGACTGGACAGACAAGTACGGATCGTAGTCCGGAGAGTGTTATTTTGAGACAAAGAGTAGGAGACCTCAGCCTTTCTATAAGGAAGATTTCTGAAAAAGCAAGCAAGCACGAGGACTGTGTCCGTTTAGATATAGGACAGCCGAGCTTCGATACTCCTGAGCACATCAAGGAGAAGGCAAGGGAGGAACTGTCCAAGGAACAGAGCTATACCTCCCTTTACGGTCTCCAGGAGCTTAGAGAGGCTGCAGTCGAAGGCGAGAAGAAAAAGCAGAAAGTCGGACCCAAGGGCATAGATCTTGGTCCGGAAGACGTAATGGTTACCGTGGGAGCTACCCAGGCCCTGTACGCTATCTTTGCCTCTATGCTTTCCACGGAAGATAAAGTAGTTTTAGACGATCCCTGTTGGGTACCGTATAAAACTATATCAGAGGTTAACGGTAATAGGTGGGAACAGGTCGATTTCTTCGAGGACGGAGGCCTTACCGAAGAGGCGAAGAGAGAAATCGAAGACTCTGAGATGGTCGTTGTAAACACACCTACCAATCCTACCGGTCACGCTTTGACGAAAAAGGAAGCAAAGGAACTGGGTGAGTACGCCGACGACTCAGGGACCTTGCTGGTTTCGGACGAAGTTTACCACAGGTTTGTCTACGATAGAGATCACTACTCGCCTACTGCTTACTGTGAAAACTCTATAGTTGTGGGCTCCGTATCGAAAAGTCACGCCATGACAGGCTGGAGGATAGGTTGGCTTATAGCTCATGAAGAACCGATAGAGGACTTCAAGAAGGTATCCCGGGCTATGATAGGCTGCCCGCCGAAGATAAACCAGCTTGCTTCTATACATGCTATACGGAATGACAGGCACGTGGATAATATGAGGTCCGTTTACAAGGAGAGAAGAGACCTTATCGACCGCAGGCTGAACGAGATGAACCTCGACTTCAAGGAACCACAGGGTTCCTTCTACGTGTTTCCTGACGTTGGAAGAGATTCATGGGACTTCTGCCTGGAAATGATAGAGAAAGGCGTCGCGATGGTCCCTGGAGAACCCTTTGGACCTGGAAGCAAGGAGAAGGTCAGGTTATGTTTTGGTTCCGCGGACAAAGAAGAGATAAACAGAGGACTTGACATCCTTGAGCAGGAGCTTGTTTAAGTTTCATGGATAAAGGTTTTATTTGTCTTTAACTATTTCCTTGTTGGTATTATGTCCAAGATAAAGGATATAAAGTCAAGAGAAATTTTGGACTCTCGTGGAAACCCGACTTTAGAGACGGAGGTAATCACCAAAAAAGGTCGTGGCAAGGCGGCGGTTCCTTCCGGAGCTTCTACCGGTGAAAACGAAGCCCTGGAACTTAGGGACGGTGACAGTAGGTATGGCGGTAAAGGTGTCAGGCAAGCAGTTTCTAACGTCAACGAGAAGATAAAGGAGGCCTTGGTAGGTGTCAACTGCCAAAAATTAAAGAACATAGACGAGGCAATGGTAGAGCTGGACGGAACCGAAGACAAGAGTTCCCTAGGAGCAAACGCGATTCTCTCTGTTTCTCTAGCAGCGGCACGAGCTGCCGCGGATGAGTCGAATAAAGACCTCTACGAGCTTATTCACGACAAGTTCTGTCCCGATGGGAAAATGGAAATTCCAACACCCTTTATGAATATACTGAACGGTGGAGAACATGCTGGAAACGATCTGGCTGTCCAGGAGTTCATGATAGTCCCTCAGCTTGGCGATTTTAAAAAGGAACTGAGGGCTTCGTCCGAAGTATACCACAAGCTGAAGAAGATACTTGCTGAAAGGTATGGAAAGGAAGCGATAAACGTAGGCGATGAAGGAGGTTTTGCACCGCCTCTATCCAAGACGAGGGATGCGATTGAACTTGTTGTCGAGGCTGTAGAAAAGGCTGGATACATGCCTGGTGAGGAGATAAGTCTTGCTATGGACGCTGCAGCCTCTGAGTTTTATGATGAAGGTTATGCTATAGACGGTACAATGAGGAACAGGGAGCATCTCCAGGAACTCTGGATGGATCTTCTTGATGAGTATCCAATCCTGTCTCTCGAGGATCCATTTGACGAGGAGGACTTCGAGGCCTTTGCAGAGCTTAACCAGGAAACCGATGAAATGATCGTGGGTGATGATCTCTTGGTTACCAACCCAAGGAGGATAGCTAAGGCTATTG
>PWIB01000028.1 GCA_003555465.1 Candidatus Aenigmatarchaeota archaeon
GACCAAAGGGTCACGTTTGCATCTTCTACAGGAATGTTTCTTGTGTTCTCAACGAAGCCACTCGTATTTATTAACATTTCAAAGGAGGACGTGGAAGCTGCCGAGGCCGTTGATGCAAGAATAAATAAAAATGGTAGAAATAACAATATTCTTCTAACTGTCGAAGTTGCTATCCCATCCTTCATTTAACCCCCTCAATTAACACAGAAGATTATTACTTTATCGCTTCACTTCTCGTTGCTCTCCTTCTTTTTCATCATTACTCCCGAGGCACTTTCGTCCAAGTCCTTTTTCTCCCAATCCTTCATTTCTCTGAAGAAATCCTGGTAGGCTTCTTCAACTGCTTCATTTAATTCACTTGAAGCTATGTACTTCCTTGTTACAAACTCAGCTAGGTCTTCGTCGTCTTTCTTTTCAATTTTGTTTAGCTTGTTGGCTGCTACACCGGCTGCACCACCTGCGAAAATACTGGCAGTTAGATATGGGACCAGAGATGTATTGGTTTTCTGCTCACCCTGACTTTCTGCATCAATGTCAAGATCTATTTCCTCTATTTCGGCATCAAGTTCGCTTCTGTCGACCTGTTCCCATGTACCTGCAAGTTCACCTTCGTCTATCGTAAGCTGTCCTTCCGTTTCGTTCAGCCTTATATTTCCTTCCGTTTCGTTTATTATCTGCGTGACATTGCCCGTGCCGAACTCTATGTGTCCATCAGTTTCATTTATGTAGATATTTCCTTCCGTATCTTCGAGTGCAAGGTTTCCACCTATGTCTCTTGGCTCGAGTGAAATCTCAGCTTCCCCGCCCTCTACAGTTCCGGTCATAGTCAGATTTTCCTGTGTTGCTTCGCCGGTTATGTCTGTATTCAGGTCGCGGTATTCGGCAAGTGTTGGACCATTGTTCCACTCAAGTTCCGAATCTTCGGGGAGAGCGGAAAGACCAGATGCTGCACCTCCTACGAGTAAGCCTGCTACGATTCCTGCGGCTAAACTTCCCTTGAGCTTTAATGGATTATCCGGATTTTCTACCCCATCTATAATTTCATAAAACTGCATGAGGTCACTTGCATCCTTTATTTCGGTATTGAGAGCTTCGTAGCTCAGAAGACATTTGTCCCTGAGTTCTTTGTCTTCAGGTAATCCAGCGAGCATTCCCATGGTTAGTGGGGGAAGTCCCTCGTATTTTGTGTCGTTTTCTTGTTTCTGTTCTTCGTAAGCCTCTTTCTGCTCCTTGTAAAATTCGTAAACTTCCTCTATTTCCTTGTAGCCAGTAACTTCTTTGCCGAGCCTGTCCTCCATGAGAGCCATTATGCTGGCTATAGATGCTTCGTAATGGCCGTCCATAATTGGAACCAGGTCGCCCTTCTCTCTGTACCTTTCCTTGCCTTTTTTTGCTAGATAACCTTTGTTTTCACTTATCTTATCGTCTATATCGTCTATTAGAACTCCTGTACCTTCAATCGTGTTTACATAGTTCTGAAAGTTTTCGAGTTCCTCTATGTTGTTTTTGTCGAGGAGTTCTTCAACATCTTCCTCATCTATTTCATTGTTCGCTATCTTGTCCGCAAGCTTTGAGAAGTTTATTTCACCTTCAAGAATTTTATCAGCAAGTTCGTATAGATCAGGTTTTTCTTCTCCCAGGTCACCGTCTAAATCTATTTTTTCAAGAAAACCGAGGTCGAACTTTTCTATGCCCTGGTTCATCGCCCTATCAAGAGTTATATCAAGTTCTTCTTGGTAGTGTTTGTTCTTGTTGATTATTTCGTACCAGTCTTCTACAGAAAGGTCCTCTGCATCTTCAAGCTTTCTATTAGTTTCCTCAAGATCATCCTTGTATTTCGAGACCTTTTCAAGTATCTCTTCATATCCCATGTCCTCAAAATTTTCATCGTATTCTAACTCTTCATTTTCAAACATACCGTCAAACATAACAACACCTCCAAACGATTTTGCGATTTTGTGTAGTTACTATTTAACCCTAAAACTTATATTCTTTGAGGATTTTTGAGGCTTAGTTTGTCCTTAAACCAAATAAATCAACTTTCTTTTAACGGGATGTAGATAAACTACTTAAGTGAGTTTCGCCAAATTAGATCTGTGGGGACAAGAAATCCATAACCGGAGGATTTTCTTGAAACACAAATCCTTTAACAAAAAAGGTTCCAGAAGGTGATTTTTCTTGCAATGTGAAGTATGTGGAGCTTCCGATGCAGACAAGATAGCTGAAGTTGAGGGAAGCGAGATGAGAGTCTGTGAGGAATGTTCGTCTCTCGGAACTGTAAAGTCAAAATCCTCTTCAAAGAAGCGTAAACCAAAAAAGAAAACCAAAGGCTCGGATAAATCCTGGAGAGATTCCTCTGAAACGGAGGAAGTGCTGAAGAGGGACTACGGGAAGGTTGTCAGGGATGCAAGGGAAGGGGCAGACCTTACTATGGAAGACTTAGCGGAAAAGATATCTGAGAAGGAGTCGGTTGTAAGAAGAGTTGAAAACGAGGAGCTTAGGCCCGATGAAAAACTTTCTAAAAAGCTTGAAAGGGAGCTCGACATCGAACTTTTCGAGGAGATGGAGCTTGACGTAAAGGACTTCAGCAGCGGAGAAGATGAAGAACTTACAATAGGTGATGTAGCAGAGGTAAAGTAACGAAGTTCTTTGTCAAAGGAAATTTCCTTTCAATACTACTTCCTTTTTCTCTGTATTAAGCCAGTAGTACTTGTCCTCGAATTCAAATACGACGCCTTCCTCCCATTTTTTTACTTCAGTGCCTTCACTTACAATTTCCTTGAAGCTAGGCATAAACCATATTTTTCTTTTGTTAAACTTAAGCTTTTGTAGGAGGACGAAAGACTTATAAAGCTTAACCACGATTCTAACCCTGGCCCCTTCTCAGGAGAATCATATATAGGTGTTGGATATGTCGGATGAAAGCGATAAGAAGGAGAAGATCGTTCCAGATACCTCTATCCTAATTGATAAGAAGCTCTCCGAGATGGTTGAGGACAACGAACTGAAGGACACGGAAATAATAGTTCCAGAAGCAGTGGTCGATGAGCTTCAGGCGCAGGCCAACCGGGGTAAGGAAACAGGATACGAAGGACTGGATGAGATAAAGAAGCTTCGCGAGTTCGAAGACGAAGGCATAGAGGTCTCGCACACAGGAAGGAGACCTACTGAAGAGGAGATAAAGCTCGCGGGGAAGGGAAGAATCGACGCGCTGATAAAGGACCACGTTGACGAGGAAGAAGCTGTTCTGTACACAGAAGACTACGTGCAGTCTCAGGTAGCTGAAGCAGAAGGCCTCGAGGTTGTATACGTGGAACAGGAGGAAGAGGAGGACAAGTTCCTCTTGGAGGACTACTTCGACGAAGACACTATGAGCGTTCACCTAGTAGAAGGCTGTAGACCGAAGGCGAAGAGAGGCTCACCTGGAAGCTTCCGACTTGAAGAGATTTCGGATAAGGAAATGGACAAGGAGGAGCTGGAGGAACTGAGTAAAAATATTATAGACCTCGCGAGAAAGAAGGACGACGCAGAAATTGAAATGTCCAAGAAGGGCGCAGAAATTATACAGTACAGGGACTACAGGATCGTCATAGCTAAGCCTCCCTTTTCCCTGAGAAGGGAGATAACTGCTGTAAGACCCCTTGTTAAGCTTACCCTGGACGATTACTCGATAACTGAAAAACTTAGGAGCAGGCTGGAGGAGAAGGCTGAAGGTA
>PWIB01000038.1 GCA_003555465.1 Candidatus Aenigmatarchaeota archaeon
AGGATCGTTGAATCAAAGAACAGAAACCTCTCGTTTGCTCTTTCAGAGCTTAAGAGACTTGTTTCGTATCTAGGCCTTCCTGATTCCGTGCACAAGGAAGTAGCGATACTTTACGAGAAGGCGGTGGATAAAGGACTTGTAAGAGGCCGTTCAATGGAAGCTGTCGTCGCTGCTCTGATCTATGCTGTGGCGAGGCAGCACAAGACGCCGAGGACGCTTGACGAAATTACAGAAGCTTCAGGCGTGGACAGGAGAGAAATAGGAAGGACTTACAGGTACGTCTGCAGGGAGCTGGGAATAAGGATCTTGCCTTCGCAGCCTGAGGACTACATCCCGAGGTTCTCGACTATGCTCGGGCTTTCAGATGAAGCACAGGCTAAGGCACTGGATATACTAGAAAAGGCGAAAAGCCACGAGATAACTTCCGGTAAGGGCCCAGTGGGGGTGGCTGCAGCAGCTCTCTACATAGCTGCAGTTCTTACCGGTCAGAAGAAGACGCAAAGAGAAGTAGCGGACGTTGTAGACGCTACAGAAGTTACGATCCGTAACAGGTACAAGGAAATTGTTGAAACGCTAGGTATAGAGGACGAAGTAGAAAAGAAGGTCAAGGAAGACGACAACAGCGACGAAGATTGAGATTTTTCCGACAAAAAATTGGGGGTGTCCGAAATGAAAGACTTAAAGGAAACGGTTAAAGTCAAGAAGCCGACTGTGGTTAGAGAGGGCGATACCGTAGAAGAGTGCTTCATGTACGAGGGGATGAAGGAGTGCTTCGAAGACAGGTGTTTCTGGAAGAAAAACGGTGAATGCCCGATAGCCAAGGCTCTGGACGAGGAAGACGAAGAAGAAAAGGCAGAAGCCTGGTAGTTAATCCATACAGTCAACTACTTCCTCGAAAGGAGCTTTGGTTTTCACAGCCGTTGGTGAGTACACTGATTTTCTTGTTTTGTATCCCCTTTCACCCAACCTTCTCATAAGTTTTTCCGTTTTTATCACCGGAAGACTCTGTTTCTTAGCTATATAATGCAGATCGTAGTGGTAAGGAACATCCATATCCTCTGAAAGATCCTGGACCTTTCTTCTTTCCTCGTAGAACTTCCTTTCCTTGCATTCCTCAATTATCTTCTTACAGAAGCTCTGTGTGTTCAGCTTGGAGGCGTATACCTTCGTCCTGCGTGTTTCATTTCCACATAAACCACATTCTTCATGGTAGCCTTTCTCCCTCCAGCCGCAGCTGAAGCAGTGGGAGATATAGTCGAAGTTTTTGAAGTTCTCCTTTACCTCCTTTGCACCTTCCACGACCTCGCCGAAGATTCTCGCGTAATGTTCTTTGAAGTAACATAACCTCGGGTAAAAAGTCTTTTTGTACCGGCCGAGACTTTCTATAATAGCTGAAACTAAAATTCTGAGTCCGAGTTCCTTGTTGTAACCTGTCTTCATGCTTTTTCTGGCGTATCTTCGCTTCGATACCCTGGGGTAAGTGCCGAAAAATGAGGACGTGTCGGTGGCGGAGACTGCTAAAAATCCACCGCGTCTTATAGAGCCGGAAGCTGCATCGAGAAACTCTGCAGGTGAGCCAAACGGATCTATATCTATGAAGTTGAAGTCCTCCTCGCGGAGAAGAACAGCAGCATCCTTGTTTCTCACTTCAACATCGATTCCGTTTCTTTGTACATTCTTCTTTATCAGTTCTACAGATTCAGGATTTGCATCGTTGAGCCAGACCTCAGGTACCTCAGACTCCTTCTTGTACCTTATCCCACGGATACCTGAAGCGGAGAGCGCGTCGCAAGCTCTTTGAGGCTCCACAACGGAAGCCACAGCCACGGAAAGGTTCCTGTCGAACTCCATCTTCGGGTTGTAGAAGACTTCCTTGTCATAAGATTCGCCCTCGTGTACTTCTATCTCAACTTCACCTTCTTTTACAGTCTTCATGACAGATAGATTCAGTTTTTCAAGCTTTAAAGGATTTTCCTGGCTAAGATACTAATAGGACTTCTTACATTGTAAGGTTGGTAACATGAAACAGGGCATAAAAACCATATTTTTACTGCTGGTACTTACGGTAATACTCCTGGGTGCAGGTTTTCTAGTGGGGCTGTGGCTAGGTATTCCACCTTCTATAGCTATATCAGGTGCCTTCGTCCTCGCGATGCTTCTCAACTTCACGGTCTACTGGAAGTCACACGAATGGGTACTTAAGCTGCACGGTGCCGAGATTTTGGACGAAGAAGATAAGCCTGAACTGCATCGTATGTTAGGGAAGCTGGCGGAAAATGCAGGACTACCGAAGCCTAGGCTTGCAGTTGTGGAGGACGAAAGGCCTAATGCTTTCGCAACTGGCAGGAACCCTGAAAACTCAGTAGTTGCTGTCACCACAGGCCTCTTAGACAACATGAAAGAGGACGAGATAGAAGGTATAATGGGGCATGAACTAGCCCACATAAAGAACCGCGACATGCTGGTAAATACGATGGCAGCTATGATAGCAGGCTCTATAGCATACCTAGGTATGATGGGTAGGTTTTCCATGCTGTTCGGAAGGAGGAGAGGTAAAGGCGGAGTCCTTGCTATAATTGCACTTATAATGCTTCCCATTGCTGCAGCTATCGTGAGGATGTCCATAAGCAGGAGCAGGGAGTACGGAGCAGATGAGGAAGGTGTCGAGATTTCTGGTAATCCTGCAGCTTTAGCCAACGCTTTGGAAAGGATTCAAGAGATAACTGAGAAAGAATCTAAGAGCAAGAGAAGGAGAGGAAGCAAAGAAGGAAATCCAGCTACCTCTCATATGTACATTTACAATCAGTTCTCCGGTGGTGGGATTGCAAAGCTATTTTCTACGCATCCTCCCGTCGAAGAAAGAGTAAAACGACTTAGAGATATGTAATGACCAGCAATTTTAGGCATCTAAGTAAAACTCGAAGAACTAACTCTTGGAATAAAAATCAGTATCTTCAGGGTAGTCCGTAGGGCAGAAGTCGGAGTTGTATTTTTCCGAGAACTCGTCGATGTTGTCAAGTATACGTCTCATCTCATCCTCAATTCCTTCCTCGTTTTCTAGGTCGGTGTATACCTTTTCTATGCTCATGTCCTTGTGTGATTTTCTTTCAATACGGAACCCAAGGTCATACGATTTGTCAAACCTTCTATCCTTTTTCGAATCTGCTATCTCAACAGAAAAATCTGCAATATCGTAGTTTCCATCTTTGTCATACCTCACCCTTATATCACCAAGGACAAACTCTCTTCTTGTGGTATGTGGAGCTAAGGTTTCAATGAAGTTAAAGAACTGTTTGTACAGATCGTCATCTACCTTCTTAAAACCCACACCTACGCAGCCTTCTACTTCATTTTCTTTGTCCTCTTTCCCTTGAATCATAGCAAGTAACAATTGGAATGAATTTTTATATATCTTGAGAAATTTACAGTGCAAATCCTCCCCTAACATTAGATTGAAGGGCAACCACGATAAATCATCTTTTCTTCTTCCGATTCTTTCTCAGGAATCGATTTACCAGGACAGAATTTCGTCCCGCACTCACCTAAACTTTCATCAAGTAT
>PWIB01000021.1 GCA_003555465.1 Candidatus Aenigmatarchaeota archaeon
CTGGACGATTACTCGATAACTGAAAAACTTAGGAGCAGGCTGGAGGAGAAGGCTGAAGGTATACTGATAGCTGGAAATCCTGGAAGCGGTAAGACTACTTTTGCGCAGTCGCTCGCGGAGTTCTACAGTTCACAGGGAAACGTTGTAAAGACACTTGAGTCTCCAAGGGATCTAGACGTTTCCGATGATATAACACAGTATACAGAACTTGAAGGCAGAATGGACAACTCCGCCGACGTCTTGCTTCTCGTCAGGCCTGACTACACTATATACGACGAAGTCAGGAAAGGTTATGACTTTTCGACCTTTGCTGACCTGAGGTTAGCGGGAACAGGAATGGTAGGCGTAGTACATGCTTCAGATCCTATAGATGCTGTACAGAGGTTTGTAGGAAGGACGGAGCTGGGTATGATTCCACATGTCCTGGATACAGTTGTCCATATAGATGCGGGTGACATAACCAAGGTCTATTCCTTGGAGATGAAGGTGAAGGTTCCTTCGGGTATGCAGGAACAGGACCTGGCGAGACCTGTCATCGAGATAAGGGACTTTGAGACGAAAAACCTGGAGTACGAGATATACACGTACGGAGAAGAAAACATCGTGGTTCCTGTCCAGGAGGAAGAGGAGAAAGGTGTACAAAGCCTCGCCAAGGAAAAGATAGTAGACGAGCTGAAGAGGTTCGACGAAAATCCCCAGGTCGAGTTCATATCCGAGGACAGGATAGCAGCCAAAGTCGACAACGACAACATACCGCACCTAATAGGTAGAAACGGCAAGACCGTTGAGAAGCTCGAGGATAAACTCGGCGTAAATATTGACGTGGAGCCGAAAACTAAAACTACAGGCGAAAGCATAGATTTTGATATCGGTGAAACAGGAGCCTACATAACCTTTAACTTCGATGGTAAGTATTCCGGAAGCAACGCTAACATATACATAGACAAGGAGTATTTCTTTACCGCGACAGTTGGCAAGAACGGGGAGATAAAACTAACTAAGGACTCCGAACTGGGCGAGGATTTAGTAAGGGCTCTGGCGAACAACAAGGATATAGAGGTATACATTTCTTAGATTTCTAGGCAAGGATGCTTTCCTTCGTTGAGTCATGCACAAAAAGGTAGGACTTGCCTTCTATTTTACCGATCTCGTTTATCGAATCTATGTCGGACCTCTCGAAAGGTATTATATGGAGGTCACCTGCAGGGGCTTCCTTCAGGGTTTCTTTGAACTTTCCTTTTATGACGTTTATCTCCGTGGAACTGGGGAACCTTGCCTCGTACACGAGCTTCTTCAGATATTTCTCTGCCTCAGCACCTTCGTTTTCATTGTCTACTACCATCCAGAGGTGTATCTTACCGTTCCAGTTACTTTTTATGCTGTAGGCTATGAGAAGCGAGAGGTCGTAGTACCTCCTTTCGAACAAGTCGTCTTCCAGGGCCTTTGGTGAGATCCAGACATGTATGTCTCCTTCAGTTCCGAGCCTGACGTTTTCGTCCTTGTCGAGAAGAGTCAGTCCGCAGTAGTTTTCCTCTGCAGCTTCGACCATCTCGTCCAGGTCTTCATCAAGTATTCCACCTGGCTTGTAAGGTAGGAAAAGTATATTCGGCGCAAAGACCTGACTCTGGATTGCTTCCATTGATACGATTATGGAGTTGGTGTAGTCCTTCGCGTCTATGGTGGAGTAAGTGGCGAATATCTTGTCATCCTCGAACTTGTCTATGGTTTCTGGTACCTCTTCGAGCTTTCTTTCCTCTTCGACGTCTTCGACTTCAGGTATACTGTCCTCGTCCTCCAGCTGTAGGCCAAGCACGGTAGTTCTTCCGTGCGGATAGGCTATTGATTTTATTAGTGGGAAGTCGCCTATTAGGGTCTTGTCCGTGGTCACAGGTACGAGGAGGTTTGGCTTCCAGACATGTCTCGAGGATTCAGGCAGCCTTCTTGTCTTTTCGGCCGCCCATTCGGACAGTGCTCTGAAAAGCCCTGACCTGACGTCGCCGTGTTCCCTCTCTATAGGTTTTTTCGATAGAGCTATGTATATCGCAAGGACTGATACCGTAGCTACTATGCCAGCGTAAGGGTTGACCACGAACATTATTGCCAATGAGGCCAGGAATCCGTAGAGTGGAACTATCTTGGGAGTGCGGAAGGTAGGTCTGAAGCTCCTTATGCTTAGCTGCTGTTCTATAAAAACCGAAAGGTTTATGCTTGCATAGGTTATGAGGAAGAACATGGTCAGGACCTGCGCAACGAAGTCAAGGCTTCCCAGGAGAAGGAGAGGTATTATGAGGAGAGCTGTGAGACCTATTGCGTTTCTTGGTTCACCCTTGCCGGACTTTTTACTGAGGAACTCTTTCTTCGGTAGTATGGACTTTTCCGCAAGAGCCTGAAGGACCCGAGGAGCTGCTATGAGCATGGTCAGAGCGCTGGAAAAGGTGGCTGCAAGCACTCCTACGACTACCAGCTCAGGGAATATCGATATCTCTGTCATTATCAGGCTGTTTTCTATGAGCTGTTCTGGGGTAGCTGAATAGGAGAGGACGAAGGTCATGGCCAGGTATATCAGCGTTGTGACAAGCAGTCCGTATATTATACCTTTTGGTATCTGTCTCTTCGGATCTGTTAATTCCCCGGAAAGGCCTATACCGGACATGAGGCCTGTGGCTGCAGGGAAGAATATAGCGAAAAGGGTCCAGAATGGAGGACCCCCGGATCTTACGAGAGGCACTGAGAGCTCTCCGCCGTCTACACTGGCGCCCATGAATATAACGAGAAGGGCTAGACATATGAGTGCGAAGATGCCTCCCTGGACCTTCACGGCGAAGTCCGTCTTTATGTAGGTCACGAGGAAGATAACGGCAAACGTCAAAAGTGCTATCATAGTTATACTGTGTTCAGGGAATACGAACTGCCAGGCCTCAGAGAAACCGAATATGTAAAGAGCTACTGAAAAGGCCTGGGCCAGGTACAGTGGAATTCCTATACTACCTCCGATTTCAAGGCCAAGGGTCTTCGTAACTATGGAGTAGGCTCCTCCTGCGCCTATCCTTATGTTGCTTGCTATAGAGCTTAAAGATAGTCCGGTTGCAAGGGTCACAGATATAGTCAGAAGTATTATGGCCACAGTTCCGAAGAGACCTGCACCTCCAACAACGTATCCGAGACGTAGGAAAAGTATAACTCCAACGATGCTTAGAAATGTGGGGATGAAAACTCCTTCGAAGGCTCCGAACCTACGTGAACCGGTTTCTTTCTCTGCCATCTCTATCTCTGTATAAAGTTACGCATATGTGTTTTTATTAGTTAACTCTCTATAACTGGTCAAAAAGAAAATGGAGCCTCGGGCGGGATTTGAACCCGCGATCTCGTCCTTACCAAGGACGCGCCGACCCTCCGACTTGACAAAACAATGCCGAATTTTAGCCGCTAAGCCACCGAGGC
>PWIB01000006.1 GCA_003555465.1 Candidatus Aenigmatarchaeota archaeon
CTGTACGAGGAGTGCTACGACTACCATGGATATCATCGGTAGCCAGGGGTTCTCTGCTCCTCTCTGCACTGTATTCTTATCATTAATCGACTGTGAAAACATGGGCTTTGCCTACCTCCATTTTTTCCAGTTTATCGTGGTCTTTCAAGCATTCGAGATATCCGGCCAAGAAGTCCCTTCGTTCGTCTAACCTATCCGCGAGCTGAGAAACCGACATGAGCTCATCGGAAAGCTCTTTCATTATCTCATCTTCGAGGTCTTCAGAGTCATCAGCCATTCAAAAATACCTGCCTTTTGGGTGGGTCATGGGGATATTCCTTTTGATACTATGAAAATCAGATGCTTATACCTAAAATGATAATGTGTATACTTTATAAAAGTTATCTATACTGCAGAATATAAGATAAATAACATACATATTGTAAACAAGAGCGAAATTACACTAATTTCATGTTGTAATTATAATTATACATAATATATATTAGTTAAATATTATACAAAAACTATACTACATATTAATTAAAATAATATGATAATTAATATATTATTAAATAATAGTTATATTGTTAGTAAGTGTTCAATAAGAAAACAAAGGAAATGGAATGAAGAACATAAAACAAAGGAAGTAATGGACCCGGTGGGATTTGAACCCACGGTCTCCACCATGCCAAGGTGGCGTCTTTTCGTGGTCTTTTCGTGAACGTTTTGCACGTCAGCGGAAAAGGTTCTTCCACTAGACTACGGGCCCGACCATCAGGTGAAATAAATTAAAATACAAAGATAAAAAGATTGGGGGTTTATGGTTCGGAAGCTCCTACCTGACTAACTTATGGCCTGAAACCATCTCAGAGCCTTTCCAGAGGTAGTAGATGGTCAAAGCACCTGTAATTCCGAACATCATCCACTTGACTGTCGACTCCTTCTTGTCCATGTGCTCCGTCCTCTCCTTCTCGCCGTACTTCTTCTCGTGTCCGGAAACCGGAATTGAAACCTTGTAAAGGAGGTACAGAGCAGCCAATGGAGCAACTATAAAGGCAATCAATACTCCGAATGCTCCGCCTACGATTCCGGCAGGGGTTCCTGCAAAGGCTCCGGCAAAGACCGCTGACCCGCCGACAATCAGTATTATGGCAGGTAGTAAAAGAATCAAGAACCACTTACCCGTCGACTCCTTTTCATCCAAATGGTCCAGGACCTGGTATTCATTCAAGACAGTAACCTCGTGGCCTGAGACCATCTCAGCAATCTTCCAGAGGTAGTACAGGTTTACGATAGGTATTAGAGCTATTATGAACCATTTCCACGTCGATTCTTTCCGTTCTCGATGCTCAAGATTCGCGATAATACCACCCTTTTAGTTTTCTCTGTCAGGTATAAAAAGATAATTAAAAGAAATGGTGGGCCTGCGCGGATTTGAACCGCGGATCTCCACCTTTTTCAAAGGCTAGAGTTTTGGTGAAGCTTTTTCTAAAAGCTTCCGTGAAGGTGGCGTCTTAGCCGAGGACGTGGACAAAGTCCACGTCTATGTCTATAGCCGCTAGACCACAGGCCCTGCCCATCCACTTATATAACACCAATATAATTTTATAGTTATGTTTATGAACATTGAGGAAGCGGTTGATGAAGCAGAAAAGCTCGAAGAAGTAAAGGAGATACTTTCTTCCGGAGGTTTTCTCTGCTCGGCCTACTTCATGGCTGAAAGGGACGAGGAACCTGACAGCTGGAACCTGGCGTTTTATTCAAAGGAGGAAGACGAGATAACAGCCGTGAAAGTCACAGAAAACGGTGCTGAGGTAGGAGTGACTGACGCACCTCTGCGGGAAGACACAGGACAGGTAAAGACTGAAGACCTGAAGGTCAGTGCCGAAGAAGGTCTTGAAAAGATAAAAGACGTTCTTCAGGAAGAATACTCGATTTCATATGACAAAACTTTATTCACACTCAGGAGCACGGACGATTCGCAGGAATGGAGAGCAGTGTTCGTAGGCAAAAGCCTTAAGATAGTTTCCATCGCTGTGGACACGGAAACAGGCGAAGTTACAGAGAAGGAAGAGAAAAGCATGAGCCCTGGGAAGTCCTTTGGCGGATAAAAAGTGGGACCGCCGGGATTCGAACCCGAGATCTCCGGCTTTTACGCGCCGCGAAACAAAATTTACCACGGCGGGCCTTATAAGACCGGCGCTTTGGTCAAGATTTTGATGAAACTTTTTCTAAAAGTTTCTTTCTAACCAAGCTAAGCCACGGTCCCATGCGACAGAGACAACTTGAACTACAAGACTTTTATTAGTTTTCCGACTTAAAAGTATAACCATGAAGTTGGGGCAAGTGCGGGAGTTAAGGGACTTCCTGGAAAGAGAAGGTTACGACACATTCGAATACAAAGGAGGCTGCTTTGACCTGGCCGCACGGAAAAACAGGCTTCTGCTCCTGAAGGTTCTTACGAACATAGACTCCTTCCAGAAAGGTCAGGCAAGGGACATGAAGCTTCTCTCAAGGCTTCTCGATTCAAGCTGCTTCCTGGTAGGAAAAAGGACGAGGAAAGATAGTCTTCAGGACGACGTGGTCTACGAAAGGTTCGGCGTTCCTGCGATGACGCCGGGGACACTTATCTCTACATTAAAGGAGGACTACCCAACAAAATTAAGGACGAGGGGCGGGTTTTTCGGTGAGATAAGTCCTGAAAAGCTCAGAGAACTCAGAAGAGAGGCAAATATGACGCAGGTTGAGCTCGCAGACAAGGTCGGCATATCGCAGAAAAGCATATCTGAACACGAGTCAGGAAAGAAGAGGGTATTTTACGAAAAAGTCGAGGCTTTGAGCGAGGTCTTTTCCGAGGAGGTGAAGGAGCCGATCAATCCTTTCGAAATGGCGGAAAGGGAAGTAAGTGGAAACGCAACAAAAAGTAGAATTTCAAAGCTCTTTGAAGATATAGGACTCCATACCCACACTGTCAGGAGAGCACCACCGGAACTAATCGTAAGATCAGAAAGCACTCTTCTATCAAAGTCCAGACACGGAAAGAGAAATATAGACGAAGAAAGGCTGTACCGGTTTTCAGAAATAAGCAGGTCCGACGCCTTCCTGATAACTGATGACAAGGACAGATCGAAAAAACTTCCCTGTATAACAAAGGAAGATTTGGAAGAGATCGAAGGACGCGAAGAGCTCCTGAAGATACTGGAGGAAAGGAAGCCCTCTGCGTAATAATTAAATACATCAAAAGAGTTCCTTACATTATGAGACTGGGCAAAGCGGAACAAAAGAAAATCCTGACGCCGAAGACCAAGAAAAGGCTTTACCACCTTGGTTTGATTCTCTTTGTTGCAGGTCTTGTCCTCATGGCTATGTCCTTCAGAGCACTCCCGGTACTGAAGATGCCTTTGGAGCATCTTGACGTATCCTTCACGGCCTCTTTTCTTATGATACCTTCTGGAGCCATACTTATGATGATAGCCAGGATGTACTACAAGCTAGGCTACATAGTTGCGCTTCTAGTATTCCTCCTATCAACCGCCGGCCTGGCACACTTCCACATGGAGAGCTACAGGACGACTACACTTGATAGATGCTGCGAAATGTTTGTAGAAGGAGGCGGCTGTGTGGAGGACGCCTTCCCAGAAAATTTCGTCGTTGAAACTGAGGAAAAGGTAATAGACTGTAAACCGTTTTTAGCCGAAGAAGAGCCCATACTCTGGAGAACATACTGTAACTGTTAATCTCTCATTTTCTTCAGCTTCTCTATGTTCCAGGCAAATCCTTTATCATCAACGGGCGTCTCGAGAACCATCGGCTTCTGTCTTAGCTTTTCGTGATTGATGAACAAACGGAAGCCTTCCTCGCCTATCTTACCCTCGCCTATATGTTCATGCTCGTCCTTCTCCGAGCCGTAGCTGTATTTCGAGTCGTTGAGATGTAGGAAATGTACGTTTTCTATACCAACTCTATCCTCCAGCTCCCGAATAAGATCTTCTAACTTCTTCTCCGTAGAAAAGTCGTAGCCTGCAGAGTACATGTGGCAGGTGTCAAGGCAGACTCCGAGTTCCTCGTAGCTGTATCCCGAAAGTTCTACCATCTCTGAAAGCTCTTCAAATGTCTTGCCAAGCGTAGTTCCTTTTCCAGCCGTGTTTTCAAGAAGGACCTTTACGTTTTCAGGTATATCAAGCTTAGAAAGTCTGGAAGCTATATTTTTTATTCCTTCGTCGGCTCCTGCACCTGTATGCGCCCCCGGATGGAATACGTAGTAAGGAATCCTTAGTTTGGAAGCAGCATCTATCTCCGACTGCATACAGTTCAAGGACTTCTCGGCCAGGCCATCCTTGGGTGTAGCGAGGTTTATGAGGTAAGTGCTGTGGACTATCCAGGGTTTTATGTTTTTCTGTTCCACAAGCCTCCTGAAATTCTTCACTTCCTCTTTGTCCGGTTGTCTCACCTTCCATCCGCGCGGCGAGCCTACAAAAATCTGACCGCAGTTCCCACCTGTTTCCTCTTCCCTCGACACAGCTTTATGTATACCTCCACTTATGGAGACGTGAGCACCTAATCTGAACATAAGACAAAAAGTGTTACACGGGTTAAAATACTCAGGGGTCCACAACCTTTAAATATGTGTATGGAAGTATATTTGCCCTGGGGTAAACCATTATTCCAATCTTCAAACACTGTTAAACCAAAAACTCAGGAGGTGATTACTATTCCACAAGGAGCACAAGGTGTCGGTCAACCTATTTTCATTCTAGGTGAAGACGCTGAGAGACAGAGCGGTAAAAGCGCTCAGAAAAACAACATCGCAGCCGGCAAAGCAGTCGGCGACACCGTCAGAACTACTTTAGGTCCGAAGGGAATGGACAAGATGCTCGTCGATTCGATGGGCGACATAGTAGTTACGAACGACGGTGTCACGATTCTCGACGAGATGGAAATCGAGCATCCTGCTGCAAAGATGATGGTGGAAGTAGCCAAGACGCAGGAGGAGCAGGTCGGTGACGGAACCACTACAGCCGTTGTGATTGGTTCCGAGCTACTCAAGCAGGCTGAAGACCTTCTAGACCAGGACATCCATCCCACAGTGATCACAAGAGGCTTCAACCTAGCAGCGAACAAGGCCTTGGAACATCTGGAAGACATGAGCGAAGAGGTCGACTTCGACAAGAAGAGAGACCTTCTGAAGAACATAGCCATGACTTCCATCACAGGCAAATCTGCCGAAAAGGCCTACGAGAAGTACGCTGACTTAGCGGTAAAAGCTGTAGAGGCGATCATGGACAAGAGCGAAGGTGAAGTGAATATAGACAAGGACGACGTCAAGATCGAGAAGAGAGAGGGTGACGGAATTAGCAGCTCAGAACTGATCGAAGGTCTTATCATCGACAAGGAGATGGTCCACGCCGACATGCCTAAGAAGCTGAAGGACGCGAAGGTAGCTCTGATCAACACAGCCATGGAAGTAGATGAGACAGAGACGGACGCAGAGATTCAGATCTCTTCGCCTGACCAGCTTGAGAACTTCCTCGACCAGGAAGAGGAGATGCTGAAGGGCATGGTCGACAAGATCGTTGATTCAGGAGCTGACATCGTCTTCTGCCAGAAGGGCATAGACGACATAGCACAGCATTACTTAGCGAAGAAGGGAGTCGCTGCAGTCCGTCGTGTCAAGAGCGACGACATGGAGAGACTCGCGAGAGCGACGGAAGCGAAGATAGTCAACAGTCTCGACGACCTCGGCAGCGAAGACCTCGGTGAAGCAGGAAGCATCGAAGAGAAGAAGGAAGGTGACAAGATGATCTACGTGCAGGACTGCAAGAGTCCGAGAACCGTTTCTTTACTGCTCACGGGAGGAACGGAACACGTAGTGGACGAAGCCGAAAGGTCCATGAACGACGCTCTGGACTGCATCGTGACAGCTCTCAAGTCGGGTAAGATAGTAGCCGGTGGAGGTTCCGTAGAACAGGAGCTTTCCAACAGGCTGAAGAAGTACGCGCAGTCCGAATCCGGCAGAGAGCAGCTCGCGATAAGAGCCTTCGCGGAAGCGCTTGAGGTAGTTCCGAGAACGCTTGCCGAGAACACAGGACTCGATCCTGTAGACGCGCTAGTCGAGATAAGGTCAGCACACGAAGAAGGAAACGTCAACCATGGACTGGACGTCGAGAAAGGCAAAGTAGTTGACATGAGAAAGGCTGGAGTGATCGAGCCGAAGGGAATCAAAGAACAGGCGCTACAGTCCGCTAGCGAAGCTGCAGAAATGATCCTAAGGATCGACGATGTTGTCTCAGCTGGCGAACTGAGCGGTGGCGACGAAGGCGGAGCACCAGGCGGAGGTCCAGGCGGAATGCCAGGAGGCGGAGGCATGCCACCAGGAGCCATGGGAGGGCTCTAACTACGTAAACAAACTCCCCTAAACTCTTCTTTTTCTTTATCCGGTTGGCACAAGATATTTAAGTAAGACTCACAAATCTACCATTATGTCAGAGGACGAGGTAGAGATAGAACCGGATGACGAAGAGTACGAAGTCGTTCCACTTTCTCCTATAAGGAAGCTTGAGAAGAGAATCGACGAAATCGAAAATGAGAAAAAGGACAGCGCACGTGCCGACGACCTGATAAACAAGGTAGTTGACCTCATACAGGCAAACCAACAGATGGTAAACCAAGTAGTAAAATCCAACAACGAACTTAGGAAGGAACTAGAAAAGCTTCCAGGTAAGATAAACGAGGTCACCGAGCAGTGGGATGAATTCCTCGAAATGCTTAAGGAAGGAGACGGAGGGACAATGGAGTCAGAAGGTGGAGATGATGTGTCCGACGACCTCAAAAAGCTGGTCGATCTGAATAAGAGCCTTATAGATAAGAACGAACAGATGCTCGAATCAATAAAGTCTCTGGACAAAAATGTAACCAAGAACAGAGACGAACCATCGAAGAGAAGAAGCGGTAAGGAGAACAAAAAGAGGCGGGAGGTCAGGGAAGAGGGAAGGAGGACACCGAAGATCAGGATGAAAAAGCAGGGAAGCGACAGTAGTAAGAGAAACAGGAAACAAAGAAAGTAACCAAACATATTTAAATAAGCAAAATCATTTAGGTGTTGAGTTGTATGAAACTGAGAGGTAAAATGAAGCAAAAGGGTGTTTCTCCGGTAATAGCTATAATAATGCTACTTCTGATCGTAGTTGTAATGGTCGGTGGAGTCTTTGCTTTCATGATGACCATGCAGGAAGATGTCGAAGGTATGGCAGAAGAGGAGCTCCAGGAGTTCCTCGAGGACGCCGGTGATGACGTGCTGATAGAAGACCATTCCTGCGACGGGGGTAATGTTAACAGTATCTGGGTCACGAACCTGAACGAAAACAGGGATTATGATGTAGACATCTACTTAGATGGAAATCATCAAGATTCAATTACCCTTGATCAATCGAACGGTGGTGATTATCCAGAAGATCTTTGTGATGATGATTTTGACGACATAGATTTTGAATGCACCGACCAAGGTGAGGGTGAAAGCCTTGTTTTCAGGATAGAGGGCAGTGACGTTGCTAGCAGAATGCTAACATGTTAGACTTCTAAAAGGGTTTTGTGCCAGGCCAGCCTGCTAATAGTTTTATATCCTTTACAATAATTTAGAGATATGGTAGACGAAGCCACCTTCTCCATGAAGCGGAAGGGTCAGCAGGTACTGACGGTTTTACTTCTGACAGCGGTCGTCTTAACTGTCTCACTCTCGGCATACATCTGGGGCAGAGATATGATCCAGAGGACAACCGAGAGAAGAGAGTTCGACGAGATGGAGAACTTCATCAGGGAACTAAATGAAAACATAAAGGAGGTTTCAAGAAGAGGCGGGAGAAGGGAACTTGAGGTAGAACTACCGGAGGGCGGCGAACTTGTTCTTGAAGACGCTCCCGCGACCGGGCAGGACAATATAACCCTCGAGTTTGAGGTAGGCGGTGAAATGATGACAACAGGGAGAGATATAGTTATAACTGGTGAGGAAGGAACGGAAGCTTCTATGGGCGAGGATCCCGAAACCATAATAGCAAGGTCCGAGGAAGGACACGATTCATACCACGTACGGTTCAAGCTTTACTACAGAAATATGACCTCCAACGGCGATCAACAGAGAATAGGTATAGAGCCGTCGGGTGCAACTGCAGCACGCAGCGGTACTGCCAGAGTAATCCTTGAGAGAGGCGACAGAGTAGAACTGAACGGCTTCGTAGTTAATAAAGTAAAGTTCAGAATAATCCAATGAATGGTAAAATGTATGAAAAGGGACAGCACCTATCACTGGAACAGATGACTCTGTTCTCAGTAAGCCTGGTGTTGATGATAATGGTATTCTACTCTTTCTCGTCAATGGTCGACGAAACCGGCGAAAGGGTGGCTGAGGATCAACTCAAAGGGGTTTCAGAGGCGGTATTAAACGGGATATACAGAAGCCATAACTCTTACGAGGAACACGGACCCAGTCAAAAGCGCTTGGACTCGGAAATACCCAAAGAAATTTCAGGGGAGATGTACACAGTTTTAATTGAAGGAGATGAGCTACTTTTAAGAATTGAAGGAGGCCCCAGCGTAAGGAGAAATATCGGCGAGGTAGCCGGAGATATACATATAAGGATGGAAAGGCAGTTTATGGGTGGTGTAAGCTCCAGAAAGGGAATTGTAACCGTACAACTCGACGGCGACGAAATAATAATCGGTAGGTAAAATGTCAGGAAAGGATGAAGATTTGGCAGACAGGGCAAGGTCACGAACCAGGGAAATCGTCAATGAAGCAGGAAAAAAGGACAGCTCTGGAAAAGTAGAGGTATCTGGAATAAGGAAAAAACTTGAGAAAGGTATCAAATCTACGGAAACTGACGAAGAAGAGAAGAGTAAAGACGAGGGAGATGAAGAGTCATTTTCCGCAGGTGTCCCTGGATCCAAACTGCCATCCGATAGTCCTGAAATCGATACAGGAGAGGAGGAAGATCCAGAAGAAAGTCAGGAAGTAGAAGAAGGAACTGAACTTCCTGAGGACATAAAACCTGTCGAGGATATAGTCGGAAGACTTAGAGAGGGCATAAAGAAGAAATCGACAAGAAAAACGATGCAAAGTGAAATCAATCTTCCACCTTCTTTAAACAGTAGCTTTCAGGTAGCTGAAACGTCCGGAGCAAACAACACAACTTTCGTGGTACCAACAAACATACAGGCAAATCAAAAAAAAGGAGGCAGGGACAAAGAGGAGAAAGGGTCTGAAGAAGGAAACATAAAGTCATATCTATTCGAGGACGTAAGTCCGAAGCAAGCTTCAGACATCCCTTCTACAGACTGGGAACTGACAGGACCCTCGCCCGACGACTCAGATGACGAAGATGAGAAACTTACAGAAGTAAACGAGTACTACAGTCTGATACCCGAGAACCCCGAACCCGGAGAGAATATATACGCGTACGCACATATATACTGGAGCGATGAAAAGGATTCACTTCTCTACAAGGTAATAGAACCAGATCTATCGGAAAAAGACGAGGAAATACTGAGAAACGTGAAGGATATAATACAGGACCGTCTTGATATCGACTTCGACGATCTCGGTAGAATAAAGGCCAAAGGCTATATATCGGAGAGACTGGAGGAAGCACTTGAGATAATGGGTGAGGATCTGACCGGAGTGAGAAAAGAAACTGTAAGGTACTACCTCGAAAGGGATCTCATAGGCATGGGGAAAATAGAGCCCATAATGCGTGATCCTAATATAGAGGAGGTGTCCTGTGACGGATATAAGATACCTATATATGTATATCATAGAAACGCGAAGTACGGCTCCATGGAAACAAACATAGTCTTCGAAGATGAAGAAAGACTTGACAACTACGTAAGGCGTCTTGGTCAGATGGTCGGGAAAACTATATCCACATCCGACCCGCTGGTAGACGCGTCACTGCCTGATGGATCACGCCTACAGGCAACACTAGCCACTGATATAGCAAGGAAGGGATCTAACTTTACCATAAGAAAGTTCACGGAGAACCCGTTAACTCCTGTGGACCTCATAGAGTTCGGAACCGTGGATCCACGTGTCCTGGCCTACATGTGGCTAGCTATAGAGAACCAAAACTCGGTACTGATTTCTGGTGGAACTGCAACCGGTAAAACAACTATGCTCAATGTGATATCACTCTTCATAAAACCAGAGATGAAAATAGTAACAATAGAGGATACTGCCGAGCTTAGGCTCCCACACAACCACTGGGTACCTGAAGTCGCGAGGGAAGCTATGGCCAGGGAAGACTCGGACACAGTGGATATGTTCACCCTCCTCAAGGAATCACTCAGGCAGAGGCCTGACTATATAGTTGTGGGTGAGGTCCGAGGTGCAGAAGCGTTTGTTCTTTTCCAACAGATATCTACCGGCCATCCAGGACTTGCAACTATACATGCAGAAAACCCTGAGAGGCTTGTCAGTAGACTTACCACGAAACCGATAGATCTGCCACCTTCTCTGATAGGATCGCTTGACATAGTCATATTTTTGAGGAAGGTAAGGAAAGGTGACAGTTTGTTGAGAAAAATAGACCAGGTCGTCGAAGTCAAAAGGTTTTCAAGGGAAGAAAATGTTCCAAAGATGAACCAAGTGTTCAAGTGGGATCCTTCGAGCGACAAGCTTGTAAACGAAAATCCAAGCCTGGTTATGAAGGAAATAGCGAAACTGAAAAATATGGACGACTCGGAGCTGAAAAGCGAACTCAGAGACAGAGAAAGGGTAATCCAATGGATGGTCCACGAAGGAATGAGAGATCTCGATGAAATAGGAAAAATACTTGCCAAATACTATTCAGACAAAGAGTCCCTCATGAAAAAAATAGAAGACCTAAGGTAATAACTTGAATCTGAAAGAAAGTTATAGGAAGAAGTCACTGGATATCTTTTCTGGTTTGGTCGAGCCTCATCTACATCATTTCGAAGGGCTCAAGCCAAATCTAATCAAGGCAAACATAAAGCTTTCATTAAAGGAGTACGTCTGCATGGCAGTAATGACCATAGCTCTTGTTTTCGTCATAGAGATGCCTCTTCTTGCGTTTATACTGGCGATACTTCCACAGTTCACAATACCCGTTGCAATTTTAATGTCACTTACCTTATCACTTGCGGTTTCAGGACTCATAGCCTTTCTGTTCTACCTCAATCCATCAATAAAGGCCAGTTCAAGAGGGGAAGATCTGGATCACGGCGTTCCGTTCGCCGCCACTTACCTCGCAACTATAGCAGGTAGTGGGATAAATCCCACGGAAATGTTCAAGATTCTGTCTGACTTCGAGAGCTACAAATCGGTTTCGGAGGAAGCAAAAAAGATAACCACGAAAACCGAGCTCCTGGGAATGACTATAACCGAAGCGCTTGCAAAAACCGCAAAGGAATCTCCGTCCGAAAGGTTTAGCAAGCTCCTGTGGGGAATGGTAACCACAATAAGAAGCGGGGCAGACCTTCACGCCTACCTCCATGAGAGGTCCAGGGAACTTATGAGAAAGCACGAGAGAGACTTAGAAGAATACTCACGCACCCTGGGAACATTTCTTCAGATGTACCTTACATTGATAGTCGTCGGTTCGATATTTACAATAATTATAACATCTATAATGTCAGCCTTCGGTCTAGGACCCGAAATGGCGGCTCTGATAACAGTTCTACAGTTTTCGGTGGTTTTCTTATTCCTTCCCGTCATAACGGTGGGTTTCATATGGCTGGTAAAAACAACATATCCAGGATGATTTTTCATGGAACTTTTTGATGATATGGACAAAAAGACCAAGCTACTCGTCTTTCCTCCAGTGATAGGTGTAGTTTTCGTGCTAGCCGTAGTTTTGATATACCCGGACCCAGGAATGATAGCAGCTTCTTTACTCTTTTCGCTGATGGTGTCTGTATCACCATTTGCAGTCTGGAAATATTTCCGCGTAAAGAAGATAAAGGACATGGAAAAGCAGTTCCCCAACTTCCTCAGAGACCTCGTCGAAGGCAAAAAAAGCGGTCTTACGTTGACGGAGGCTCTTGAGGACACCTCGAAAAACGAATACGGCGAGCTCAACGAAGAAGTTGACAAGATGGCAAAGCAGCTCTCCTGGAACTTGAGCTTCGACGAGGTTATGGAAAAGTTCTCTGAAAGAGTGGCTGAAAGCGACCTCATGGGCAGGACCGTAAAGATAATAATGGAGGCCAAGAGGAGTGGTGGTCAGGTGGTATCTGCAATGGAAACGGTTTCCGCGGACGTTTCAAGTCTAATAGAGATGGAGGAAAAGAGAAAATCAAAGATGTCGCAGCATGCAGCAGTAATGTATGTGATATACTTCATGTTCGTAGTCATAACAGTGATACTTTCAAAGATACTTGTTCCTATGACAACGGACCTTGCAGGGGGTGAAGAAATGATGATAGGTGCAGGCGGCGGTGTTTGTTCAGCACCCATGCAGCCCGTTGAGGGAATAATATGTACAATATTCGAGTCCTTTGCCCTGGCCCTAGGCCTGGGCGCCGAAGGTGGGGCTTACTACGAAGGCCTCTTCATGTCGATGGTTCTTGTACAAGGAATCTTCTCAGGCCTCCTGATTGGCCAAATAAGAAACAATTCAACAGTGAGTGGGTTCAAGCATTCGGTTATAATGACAGGCGTGGGGCTAGTAGTATACATACTAGCTGCAAGATACGTAACCATAGAAATAATATGATATGATGCCAAGGCCAACATTTATTTCGGAAAAGGGACAGTTCAGCATAGAATACTTGATAGCCTTCGTTCTTTTTTCGGTAGTGCTAATCTATGTGTCATTCGAGGCTGCTGGTTTTCTCCCAGAAATACTAATGGAAAGGGGACGATTGCGAAAGGACTCGGAAGCACACAGAATTGCTAACTTTCTCACAGAGTCAGAGCTAGGTTTCGCTGAGGAAAGCTATCTATGGAACCAAACGAAGGTAGAAACGCTTGAAAACAACTGCGAAAACGACTACGACAGCGTATTAGAGTATCTTGGACTTGACGAAGGTTCAGGTGTAAGGATAAAAAGGTACGGATATGAGGAAGGGCCTGGAGAAGAAGAGGTTATATGTGAAGGTCCGAGGGTTCCGCGTGGTGTGAGCCTCGGAAGGACAAGCAGGTTTGGATACATCGAAGACGATGAAATTTACAGACTTGAGGTAATAGTATGGTAAGGGAAAAGGGGTTTGTGTACATAATGGAAGTAGTTATGATATCAATAATACTAATTGTTTCTCTCGTGATGATGGTAAGGCCATTGACCGTGGATGAGGACTGGGACATGGTCGAGTTGAGAAGGCTCGGTGAAAGCGCCCTCGGAGCTGTCGAACAGAGTGAAGGGATCGGCGAACTGGTATTCAATGAAAGTAGCCCACTTCATCTAAAGCTTGACAACCTTCTTTATAGGACGGGAGAACCCGAAGCAGTAAGTTACAGACTAGAGATGTCAGAATCCTACAGGGACGAAATTAAAATAGGCTTCAGTTGTGAACAGTACGGTTGTGACGGTGAAGAGGAAATCTGGCAGGAGTTACTTGGCAAGGTATGGATGAACAATAGGTTCTTCCGTCTTTCGGAGAATCTGGAAGAAGTCGACTGGGCCGAATTCGAAGATGAAAGCTACAGACAAGACTTTGACGTTATAGTTCTGAGGGGCCAAGAAACAGTTTCTGGGAGGGAGAACGTAGAGAACTTTCTCGAGGAAGGCGGAGGTATTGTAAAGTTCTCTGAAGCCTCTGAAGCTGAAGGAGAAATGGTCGAAGGAAAGGAGGTGTTTGGAGTCACAAAAGAGAATGGCGAAGAGGATGTTTATAGCTTCAAAAACCGAAAGGAGCCAGAAAAAGAGAACTACGAGCCTTCGAAGTTGTTTTACGGAATGGGGACTACAGCATACCAAGACAGAGACTGGAAAATTCAGGACGAGGAATACAGTATTGATATAGACGACGAAGGCGAAACCGTAAATATAACAGACGGCCAGTATGAATACTGCATAAACTGCAAGGAGGGAGACATTTTTGTCCTCGATAATGTAGACTATGAACTTCTCCCGGTCGACGAGCACGACTTCAGGATAAGAAAGATCTCAAGTGACGGTGATATGGTCTGGATAGACTATCTCGAGGACAGCAAGCTTGAAGGGCATGAATTCAGCTCAGAAAGCTTCAACAGCTCAGCAACAAGTGAGGAGGAAGAATTTGAAGTCCTTGGTGCTGATGGAGCACATTCTATGGTAGTAAATAAGCCATACAGAGGAAGGTCGGCCTGGATATCCTACGGTCAAAACAATCCCGGAGAAGAGACCATGGACGATATAAAAAGCCTAGTGAGGGCAGGTGTTGTCTGGACTGCTCCGAGAGGTGAAGTTATAAAGGAAAACGAAATTCCCCCAACAAGAAAGACGTCCGAAATAACCCGCTTCGGTTTTGTTAATGACGATATTTATGAACCCTACGTACTAACTATGGAACTATGGTACTCGTACTGAGGTCCTAAAATGAAGGAAAAGTTCTGCGCTAGATGCGGCAAAGAAACGGAAGAGCTTACGGAGAGCCTTTGCTCCGACTGCTTTTCAGAGAGGAAGGAGTGGGTGGAGATTCCCGAGAGGTTAGAGGTCTCGGAATGTAGGGGCTGCAGAAGAAAGAAGACAGACGGCTGGAAGGAAATTTCGTTCGAAGAAGCTATAGAAAATGAGCTGAAAAAAACTATGCAAGTTAAGGGAGAGGTAAAGGAAATAAACATCTCCACAGACCGTGAGCTGAATACAGCAGTTATAGAGCTGCAAGGAAGTATGGAGGGTGTTTCTATGAAAGAGACCAAAGAAGTTGAGATCGTTACAAAGGAAGATA
>PWIB01000046.1 GCA_003555465.1 Candidatus Aenigmatarchaeota archaeon
AGTAATAAACTTGGTCTCTGAAGCCTGATTCAACCCTGAAACCTTCCTTTACAGAGCTTACAACCCTCCTCAAGGACACAGTCCGAACATACCAAAGCTCCACAGAAAGAACAGTTGCGCATTGCTTCGCTCTCCTTTCCACAGGACTGACAGATTCCGCTCATACTAATCCCTTGGTATCTCAACCTCAGAAAGTTTATCAACGTACCTTTCCAGCCTCTTCATCTGCCTGTTCAGAGTGGTCAAGCCTTCAAGAATGCTATCAGAATCCTCGGAGTCAAACTCCTCAAGCTTGCCTTCGTACTCTTCAAGGCTTTCTATAGTTCCTGCTATTGTCTTCTGTAGCTGTATAACTATAGCCTGTTTCAAACCCTCAAGTATGTCGCCCTCCATTTTCACATAAAGCTTTCTATCGCCCTTCTTCTTCACCTTTTCGATTATACCAAGGACCTCGAGCAGGTCAAGCGAAAGAGAAATGGAAGAAGAGCTGTAGCCGGTCTCCTCTGAAAGCTCCTGGAGGGACATTTCATCGCCGTCCATTATAAGGGCTGCTATTATCCTTCCATGGATTTCATCGTAGCCTATCGAAGAAGCTGTGTTTGAAAAGGAAGAATATATTTCGTCCTTTACGTCCTCGATGTCCTTATCTCCCATACTACCGTTCTAAACTTCTAAGTCATTGTTTTTAAGCTTTCAAGGAGAAGTAAATTTAAAAGAGTCCGTAGAAAATAAGCTTAGTGAGAAAATGCCCGCTGAAGAAATTATTGACATGGAGTTTTTTGAACTCCTCTTCCAAGGGATAGTAGCCTTTCTGGTAGTTCTATTCCTAGTAGTTCTGACGTATGTTATTTACAGGCATTTCAAGAAGAGCGGAGATGAAGAGTAGAGTTTAACCGATATCTGACTGCGGAGATTTTATAAATCTAGAGCTCCATTCTTAGGTTGCATTATGTCCAAGGAAAGGGTACTCATCACCTCTGCACTACCTTACATTCACGGAATTCCACACCTAGGTAACATAATAACTTCGATACTTCCTGCGGACGTATATCACAGGTACCAGAGGCTAAAGGGTAAGAACTCCCTTTTTATCTGTGCCTCCGACTCACATGGAACTATGCATGAAATAGAGGCAAAGAAGGAAGGAGTAAAAACTGAAGAGCTGGTCTACGAAAGCCATGAAAAGGTAAGGTCTCTTCTCGAGGAATTCAACTTCGACTTCTCATACTACGGAATAACCGACTCCGAGCAAAACAGAAGTACAACGGAGCATATATTCCACAAGCTTGACGAGAACAACTACATAGAGGAGAAAAGTATAGACGTGACCTACTGCAGGAACTGCGAGCAGTATCTCGCCGATCGGTGGATCGAGGGCGAGTGCCCCGAGTGTGGTGGCCTTGCAAGAGGTGACCAGTGCGACGACTGTGGGGAGCTCCTGGAACCGAAAGATATAATAGATCCATACTGCACACACTGCGGAAAGAAGGATATAGAGTTCAGGAAGTCAAAGCACCTCTTCCTTCAGCTAAACAAGTTTGAGGACTGGTTGAAGGAATGGATAGAAGGAAGGATGGGCAACAAGCTTACAAGAAGCGAAACGCTTTCCTGGCTTAACGAAGGTCTGGAAGAAAGGTGCATATCAAGGGACGCTAGCTGGGGCTTCAGCATACCGAAGGAAGGATTTGAGGACAAAGTCTTTTACGTATGGTTCGACGCACCTATAGGATACATAGGCGCTACAAGGAGCTGGGCGGAGGAAAACAACGAGGACTGGGAGGAGTGGTGGAGGGACGACTCCATCGAGTACTTCCAGTTTATGGGAAAGGACAACATACCCTTCCACAGCATAATCTTCCCGAGCATGCTGAAAGGTACAGAGGAGCAATGGAACTTCGCCGACCATATAGTCGCTGGAAGCTTTATCCTTGCTGAAGACGTGAAGTTCTCAAAGAGCAGGGGAAAGGGGTTGAACCTTGAGACGGCGCTTGATGTAAGGAACTCTGAATACTGGAGATACGTTCTTATGGCGCTCTACCCGAGAAACACAGACACAACCTTCTCCTGGGACGCCTTCAAGGAAAAGGTAAACAAAGAGCTCACTGACTCCTTCGGGAACTACGTCCATAGGATCCTGAAGTTCATAGACGAAAACTTCACCTCGGAAATTCCTGATGGTGAGATGGACGAAGAAGTTGCCCGTGAAGTAAGGGAGAAGATAGAAGAGATGGAAAGGGAACTGGAGGACTTCAGATTCAGGCAAGCAGTAAACAAGATAATAGAGATATCATCCCTGGGGAACCAGTACTTCCAAAGAGAAGAACCTTGGAAAAAGATGGGCTCGGACCCTGAGGAGTGTAAAGATATAGTTTATACCTGTGCAAACATAGTCAGGTCCCTGGCAATAGTTTCCGATCCGTTCCTGCCAAAGACGGCGGAGAAGCTCTGGAGCTTTATTGGCATGGAAACGAATATACACGAGGAAAGTTGGACTAAGGCCAAAGAGTTCGATCTGAGAAGTAAAACTATAACCGAACCTGAACCGTTGTTTGAAAAAATAAAGGACGATGATATACCTGACTTTGACAACGAAAAGAATAAAAGCAAAAAACAAGGAGGTGAAGAAAATATGATTAGCTTTGATGAGTTCAAGGAGCTTGACATCAGAATCGGTGAGATTAAAGAGGTTGATGACATCGAGGGTTCCGACAACCTGCTGAAGTTCCAGATAGACGTAGGTGACGAAACGAAGCAGTCCGTCGGTGGTCTGAAGGGACATTACACAGAAGAGGAGCTTGTAGGTAGAAAGGTTCCTGTGCTTGTAAACCTCGAAACATCCGAACTGATGGGCGAGAAAAGCGAGTGTATGATTCTCGCGGCCGTTGTAGGAAACAAAGAGCCTGTGCTTCTTGAGCCAGAAAGGGATCTAGAGGCTGGAACAGGAGTCGCATAGAAGTGACCAGAAGCCAGCCACATCAGTCAATTTTCTTTAGTTCGTACTCTCTGCTGCCTAAACCTATCTTCTCTGCATGTTTAACCTGTATGTCCGGATTTACCATAACTTCTTTGAACATAAACTTGGACTTGCCTATGAGATCCAGACTGGCCTGATCTATAGCTACAGGGTCCTCTGAGACCAGAACACCTACGTCTTCCACGAAAGGTTCCTGCTTCTCATCGACACAGTCACACTTCTTTGTTATATTCAACAGGAAGCTGACAAAAAGAACCTTTCTTTCTTTAACTACACCCTTTGCATACTCGGCTATCCTCTTCTGAAGCTCCTTCCGCGAGCTTGAGGCCCATGGTATCTTCACAGCTCCCTCCGGACAGACAGCAATACAGCCTCCGCAGCCCACACACTTTTCGTGGTCTATTTCGGCCTGCTCAGAAGATAGCAAACCTTCTGAGGATATAGAAATCGCATCCTCGGGACAGTTCTCAACACATTTTCCACAGGCTACGCATTTCTTCCCTTTGATCTTCAGTTGAAAGGCATTGTGCATCTCCACCTTGCCTGCCTTGCTTCCTAGACCCATGCCGATGTTTTTCAGTGCTCCTCCGAAGCCACTTCCCAAATGGCCTGTAAAATGTGTTACTGCAAGCAGACAGTCGTAGTCCTGAAGAGCTCCACCAAGTCTAACCCTGTCGAATATATCTCCGTCTATCTCCACTTCCGTTTCTTCCCTACCTTTCTCGCCGTCAGCTATTACTATCGGCGCGAAATCAAAGCCGTTGTCTCTTGCAACTTTTTTGTGCGTAGAAGCAAGAGCTCGGGGGCTGTTATACAGTACTGTGCAGTCCATAAGGTCACAGGCTTCACCTTTCCCTTCAACAAGACTGTATATAGGCTCAACCCAACCAGGCTTCAGGTGCGTATCGCTGTCCCTCTCGCCGAAGTGCAACTTTAAAGCTATCTTCCTTCCATTGAAATCCTTAAGGAAAGGTTCTAACTTCTCAGCGATTTCTTCCGGATTAATGGACTCGACGTCGGTCTCCCAGAGGTATACGTCTGACACTTTACCAATCTATGGATGTTTTTCTTCAGTAAAAAGGTTTGGAAACGGAGTTTCCAATACTTGAAAATCAACGACTTTCAATATTGTGCTGTATTTTTCATGAACGTTTTTGCGACCGAAGGGAGTAAAAAGGTTCTGGTGGGCCGGCCGTGATTTGTCCAAACCCAAGGTCCAGCCTTTTGGCTGAAACCTTTTCTAAAGGTTTCTTGAACACGGGTCTGGGCGCCCCGAACGCCCGATGCTAGTCCAGGCTACACCACCGGCCCTGACATATTAACTTATACCAAAGGGTTTAATAGGTTTGTTGGTAAGCTCTCCGAATCCATTTAAATTTCAAACCACAAGTCTCTTTTGGAAATATGGCGAAGATAGCTGTTATATCCGACCTGCATCTCGGTTTCAAGAAGGGGACGGAGAGGGAAGACGATCCGTTCGTCGCGGCGGAGAGAGCGCTCAAGAAGGCAGAGGAACTCGGCGCAGACCTTATAGCTCTTCCTGGGGATATTTTTGACTCGAGACTGCCGAGACCGGAGCACTGGTCGCGGTTCATGGAGATGCTTTCCTCTCTGGAAGGCGAGAAAAATGTTGAGGTAACGAGGTCAGAAGGAAAGGAAGATATTCCTGAGAAAGCACTGAAAGGAATACCTGTAATAGCTATACACGGAACCCACGAAAGAAGGGGCCAGGGAATGAAGAACACGATAAAGGCGCTGGAAGACTCGAACTTTCTGGTTCATCTACACTGCAGTTCATTAGAACTTAAGGTAAACGGAGAAAAAATAGGCGTACATGGAATGAGTGGCGTCCCGGAAAAGTACTCGAAGGACGTGCTAAAAAAATGGAGCCCTGAGCCCTTCGAGGACGCGTACAACGTATTCATGCTTCATCAAGATTTGGAGCAGTACATCTACAACCCTGTAAGTCCGCCGGAGCTGGGTCTGGAAGACCTGCCCAACGGCTTCGATCTTTACGTCTCAGGACACATACACTGGAAGGAGAGCACAGAGCTCAGAGGAAAGCCCTTCATAATTCCAGGAAGCCTGGTACCTACGCAGCTGAAGAAAAAGGAAGCTGAGAGGTCCAAGGGCTTCTACATGGTAAACACCGAAGAGAAAGAAATAGAGTTCGTTGAGGTTGAGCCGCCCAGAGAGTTCATATACGAGGAGTTGGAGTTCGAAGGGAAAGGTGTTGGAGAAATAGAGGAGGAGGTTGGTTCTGTTCTGGAGGAAAAGGGGTTTGAAAGCTATGAAAGGGACCCACTTGTACGGATAAAGATAAAGGGTGAGCTGCCGAAGGGCGTAAGCTCGAGTGACCTGAACCTGTCAACTATCAGGGAGAAGTACGACGACGTAGCTATAATCAGCTTTTCAGAGGACTTGAAGGAAAAAGGTATAGAAGAGAAGGTCCAGACCCTTCAGGACCTGAGAGAGGAGAAGCTTTCGGTTGATGAAATGGGTATGAAAATTCTGAGAGACAAGGTGAAGGAGGTCGAAGCAGGTATAGAACCAGACGCTGTCTTCGAGGATCTTGTGGAAGGAGAGCTTGAAAGCGCGCTTGACAAGATAAAGGAAATGGAGGTTGACCACGGAGGAGAAGAGGCGGAGGGAGAAAGCGAAGATGTGGAGGAAGAGAAAGGCGAAGAATCAGAGGATACAGGCAATGCGGAATGGTGGAAGCAGTAGTATAAAGTTTTAAATTCTTCCGGAAAGAGTTGTATGTGAAAAGTTGGTATTAAATATAAAATAAAGAGGTGAGAATATTAGAAAGACTTCTTTTGAGAATCAGAGAGTAGGCATATTTGTCGATATACAGAACATGTACTACTCTGCAAAAAACCTTTACGACAGCAAGGTGGACTACTCGTCTTTGATAGAAGTGGCTACGGACGACAGAGAACTGATAAGAGCTATGGCCTATGTTATCAAGGCAGAGACTCCTGACGAGGAGAACTTCTTCGAGGCCCTCGGCGAGATAGGATTCCAGGTCAAGAGAAAGGACCTCAAGGAGTTCAGAGGAGGCAACAAGAAGGGAGACTGGGATATGGGCATAGCAATCGATGCCATAAAGATGACAGACAGGATAGACGTAGCTGTGCTTGTCACAGGCGACGGAGACTTCCGCTCTTTGGTAGAACACCTGAAGTCTGAAGGTGTACAGGTAGAGGTAATGTCCTTTGGGAAATCTACGGCAGGGGAGCTTGTAGAAGCAGCCGATGTTTTCCTCAACATGGACAAGAAGAAGGACCTGTACCTCATGGACTGAAATTCTGAGAAAAGATGATAACGGGACTGAAGCTTGAGAACTGGAAGAGTCACTCGGATTCAGAGTTCGAGTTTGGCAAAGGTACAAATGTTCTGGTAGGTGTCATGGGTTCAGGAAAGAGTTCGGTTCTGTCTGCAATTTCCTTCGCACTTTTCGGAACCTTTCCCTCGCACCGTTCGAGAGAGGTAACCCTGGACGACATAATAATGAACAGGCCACAGAAGAAAGAAGAGGCAAAGGTCAAGCTAGAGTTTGAGATAGAGGGCCAGGAGTTCGAGATAGAAAGAGTTATAGCGAGGGGAAAAGGAACGAAGGAGGCAAGTATAAGGAAGGGCGGGGAGCTTCTTGATACAGGCCCTTCGAGGGTTACCGAACTTGTCGAGAAATACCTCAAGGTGGACTACAACCTATTCTCAAGAGCCGTTTACGCAGAGCAGGACGGCTTAGATAACTTTCTCGAGATAAGGAAGGGCGAGCGTATGAAAAAGATAGACGACCTTCTACAGATAGACAGGTTCGAGGAATGCAGGAGCAATGTAACTACTTTGACTAACCGGATGGAGGAGAGGATAAAGTCCAAGAAGAAGACAGTCGAGGAGATGGAGGAGCAGGAGGACTTCAGCAAGATCGAGGAACTGGAGGAAGAGATCGGAGAAATTAAAGAAGAAATGGAAGAGCTGGAAGAGAAGCTGGAAAGACTGGACGAGGAGTATCAGGAGAGAAAGGAAGAGATAGAAGAGCTTAGAGAAGGCCTTGATGAGATAAAAAAGCTTGAAAACAGAAAAAGCACTATAAAAGGCTCCATATCAAGCTTAGAAGATGATATAGAGTCTTTGAAAGATGAAGCAGAGTTTTCAGAAGAAGAAGTTGACGAAAAGCTGGAGAAGAAGGAAAAAGAGTTGAAAGAGCTTGAAAACGAAAAAGAAGTGATCAAAGAAGATTTAGATGGTCTGGAGGACAAGCAAAAGGACAGAAAGATCAGGATAAAGGAGATTCAGAAGAAGATACAGAAGATAAAGGGCGTAGAAGGTAAGTGCCCTGTATGCGACAAGGAACTGGACGGGGATCACAAAAAAGAGTTACTAGAAGAGAGGAGAGAAAAGGTCTCAAAACTAGCCGGAGAGAAAGAAAAGTTGGAGAGCAGAATCGAGGAAAAGGAGTCAAAGCTGAAGGAAATTAACGAAAATAAGGAGGATCTGAAGGAAGAAAAAAGGAGTCTTGAAAGGAAAAAGGAGTCTCTGGATAAACTAGAAGAGAAGAAGGAGGATCTCAAGGAGAAGAAAGAGAAACTTCAGAATATATCCGAAGAGTTGGAGGAAAGGCAGGAAAAGTTCGATCGCGAAAAGATAGAAGAGAAACAGGAAAGAGTGAATGAAATTTCCGGTGAGAGGGAAAGGATAAAGGAGAGGGCAGAAAACAAGAAGGAGATCATGGAAGAAAGGAAGGGTGAGAAGGAGAAGTTAGAAGAAAGGAAGGAAAGGTTTGAGAAGTACAAAGAAGAAATAAAGAGTTCTGAAGGGTTGATTGAGGATTTAAAGAAGTTCAAGAGTGCTTTAAGTTCCACGCAGGAGCAGCTAAGAACAAAGTTCATAGAAGCCGTGAACAGCACTCTAACCAAAGTATGGGGCAGCTTATATCCATATGACGACTTTTCAGATCTTAGATTTACTATAAAGGAAGGTGACTACGAGCTCCAGTTCAAAAACAAAGGAAGCTGGCAGTCCGTAGAAGGTATAGCTTCAGGTGGTGAAAGGACCTCTGCATGCCTTGCCCTTAGAATTGCATTTGCCCTTGTCCTAGCTCCCAATCTACGCTGGCTTGTCCTCGACGAGCCCACCCACAACTTAGACAGACAGGCTGTAAAGGACCTCTCGGAACTTTTGAGGACAAGTGTTTCCGAGTTCGTTGACCAGGTTTTCCTGATAACCCACAACGAAACCATGGAGAACGCCGCAAGTTCGCATCTCTACAAGCTCAACAGAGACAAGCACAGAGACGAACCAACGGAAGTAGAAGAGATAACCTAGCTACATGAATGACTCTGCATCTTCCTCCCTCTGTTCGCTTTCATCCATGTACTGCTTAGCTGCTTCCTCGAGAGGCATACCCCTTTCGTTCTCCTTGCTCTTTCTCTCTCTGATCTGGGCAAAAAGAGGGTAGTTAACTGCTTCGCCAACTACAAAGGCCTCGCCTACCCGAAGAGAGGAGATGGTTTCAAGAACGTCACTTGTGAGGCCTTCGCTGCTTTTGCCTATATGATCCTGGTCGTAGGGATTTGTGATTCTCATTATTATCTTTGTGTTGCACTGTGAAAGCGCCGTCGTATCCAGCTTTATAGGCCTCTGTGATATCAGGCATAGAGAGGAATGGAACTTTCTTCCTTCCCGGGCTATCCTCTGTATAACAGGCCTTGAAAGAGCGTTTCTCCTCTTCTTGCCTTCAGGAACAAAGTTGTGAGCCTCCTCGAGGACAAAGAGGAATGGTGGTATCTCGCTGTTCTGTCTCTTGAAGAAAAGTTTTCTGGCCAGATAGGTTACGAGCATCTGCCTCTCCTCCAAGGAAGTAAGATCAGAGATATCTATTATTGCTGCTTCACCAGGACTCACAAGATCCTCCACAGGCGGATTGTCCGCGACTCCGAAAAGTCCTGTTCTCTCCAACTGAGAAATCTCAGAAATGAGAACTTCTTTGGTTGAGGACTTTATGGACTCGTCCTTGGCAACATAGTCCGCTATGTCCGAAAGGCTGTAGGTCTCACCGGACTTGTCCTTTTTTATCTCCCTTAAGATTCTCCCTATCTCCCTCCTCTGTGCTCCTGAGAGGTTTGGTTTAAGGTTGAAGAACAAAGAGGGTGTCAGGTTCGAGGCTCCTATCTTGAAGTCCTTGCCTCTAACAACCCTTGTTCTGCTCCTGTATTTCTCATCGTCTCCAAAGCCTATGTACTCGCCATGTGTATCTATTATTACAGTTCCTACCTGCCCCGAATCCTCGTCTCTGTCCAGAAGCTCCTCTATCATTACAGAAGTCAGGTAGGACTTCCCTGCACCAGAGAGAGCAAGTATGGACATATGCTTCTGGAGAAGCCTCGTCATAGAAAGCTTGACAGGAAGTTCATGGTGACCTACCGTTCCTATATGAAGACCGTCTTCGTTGTCCAGGCCTAGGAAATCAGAAAGTATATCCTCCTTTATCATCTTAACTTCGGTTCCAGGCGACGGCGGAAAGGTAGCGCGCCTTATCTGACCGTCGTTGTAAACTCCGAGGGGCCTTGCCTCACCCACGAGGTATTCCCATCTCTCCGCCGGAAAAATCTCAGTTAGCTTCTTGCCTTTACGCTCGTACTCGCGGACGGACTCTGCTCTGTCAAAGTACCGATTGGTTTTATAGATGTCCGAGACGCGGGCTATAAGCCTTCCTTCCTCGGAGCCGAGCATTATGAACTGGTTCTGTCTGACCGGAATGTCACCTGAGTCCTCGTCGATGACGAAGCTGAACTGCGACGCAGAAGGCCCATCGGGCGTTGAAATAACTGTTCCTATCTGTTCCGTCATATTAATCCTTGATAACATACTACTAAGTTTTCTCATTTACAAATGCTTTGGTTCTTCATTAGTTGAAGATTAACAATATGTAGTTTAAGTTAAGGGCGACTGTGTTGTAAGAGTTCTCCACTTTGAAGCTGTGACTAAGGTCTTTAGAAAGGTCAGGGTGAGATGTAGTGCCTAAAATAAAAGAAAGGGGTTACTGGAGTTCGTCCAGTCTTTCCTCTACTGCTTTGAGCTCTTTCTCTAGCTCCTCTTTGTACTCTTGGAGCCTCCTTGCTTTTTCTTCCTCAGTCCTGAACCTTCTCCAGCCGTGGTGTCCGCAGGTGCAGCCACAAGAACATCCACACGAGCAGCCGCAGTTGCAGTCTGTTCCGCACATGGTATCACACAGTAACCTACTATATAAAGTGAAGTATTTAAATCCAGAAGTTAACTAATGTAAAGGTACTGGGAAAAACTAAAGCAGGTGAACAGATGTCCAAAAAGAACGAGGAATGTTGCTGCGAAGACAGCGTCTGTCTATGTTCGACGGAAGGAGTTTTAGATCTCATATCAAAGAAGTGGACCTTGTGTATAGTAAACCATCTCGGAAGTAAAGAAGAGGGGTACAGGTTCAACGAGCTGGAGCGGTCCATGGACGGTATAAGCCCGAAGTCCCTTTCGAACAGACTGAAGGAAATGGAAGAACAAGGATTGGTGGAGCGGAAGGTGAAGGACACAAATCCACCGGAGGTCAGGTATATACTCACAGAAGACGGAAGAGAGATGAACGAAAAACTGAGACCGCTTCTGGAGTGGATAGATCAGAGAAGTGAAGGCGTGCTTTAAAAACATAAATTCTACAACAAAGGAAAGGCACAAGGGAAATATCTGAGTTTATATTTGAGGAGTGAGAGGGACCACAGAAGTATACCAAGGCTCAAATCTTCAAACACAGACTTGATCGCAACATATAAAACATTAAATTAATGGAAGAAGTTAGAGGAAACATGTTGGAACTTGAGCGTACATTTCTGGCGAAGTACCTTCCTGAATTAGAAGGTTGTGAGAAGGTAAGGATAAAGGACATCTACGTTCCTGTAGATATGAAACATCCTGTTATAAGGATACGTATGAAAGGAGACAGCTACATGATAACCAAGAAGGAGCCGGAGGACGGTGATGCATCGGCACAGAACGAGTATACTATACCGCTCACCGAGGAGGAGTTCCGTGCCTTTGAGGGAGTAGAGGGAAAGGAGCTTGTCAAAGTCCGATACTACATGGACTGGAAGGAGAGGACGGCCGAAATAGACGTCTTCGGTGGAAAGCTTGAAGGGTTGGTTCTCGTGGACTTTGAATTTGACACAAAGGAAGAAAAGGAGAACTTTGAGCCTCCTGAGTTCTGCCTTGCAGATGTCACGCAGGAGGAGTTTATAGCTGGTGGCATGCTTTGCGGTAAGAGCTATGGAGATATAAAGAAAAAATTGGAAAAATGGAACTACGAACCCGTGGGAACTGACCGCAATATATAAAACCTTGAGGGAAAAAATAGTTGGAAGTTGGTGTCGAAATGAAGATATTTGCGCTTGCGGACCCGCACGGAAACATGAAGCTCTTGAGGGAAGTTCTGGACGAGGTCAACAGTAAAAACTACGACGTATTTCTCGGTCTGGGTGACTTCATGTCGAAGAAGTTTTTCTCAGAGCTCGTGACAAACCTCGACGTAGAGAAGAAGTCATTCATTCCTGGAAACAGGGACTACGGGATGAAGAAGCTCCCCTATCTTAAAAATACAGACAGCTTCGACTTTGATGGAATTAGGTTCGCAATGATAGGTTCACATCACTTCCCCAACCTCAAGGAAAAGGTAGTTGAGATGTTCGAGGATGTTGACCCGGAAAGGGTCATAGTAGGTTCGCACGAGCCCCCTCAAAGGGCGAGGGACGAAGTACACAGCGGAGCGAGAATAGGTGTACCGGAATTCAGAGAAATCATAGATGAAAAGCAGCCTATGGCGTGGTTGTGCGGACACGTGCATGAGGCAGAAGGTGTCTCGACGGTCGGGAACACAAAGGTAGTCAATGCAGCAGCTTCACAGGAAGTTATGGGCTACAGGCTTACCGTCGAAGACAACAAGCTTCAGGAAGTCAAAAGGCTGGAAAGATGAAGTTTCTAAAGGAAAAGCCAGCTCTCCTCCTGGACGAGACTGACAAGAGAACTCTTGTTATAGGTGATCTGCACCTCGGTCTGGAGTACGAAATATACAAAAAAGGTATCTCTATCCCACCAAGAGTAGACAAACAGAAGGAGAGGATAAACAACCTCATTGGGAAAACCGAAGCCGAAAGAATCATACTTCTTGGCGACGTAAAACACAATGTTCCACAGACCTCTGTATCAGAAAAAGAAAGGCTTCCGCAGTTCTTTGAGGACCTTTCGCAAAGGGTTGAGGTAAAGATAACAAAGGGGAATCACGACGGAAATATAGAGAAACTGGTGGAAGGCACAAATGTAGAAATAACGCCCACAGAAGGGTTCAGGGAAGGTAAGTTTTACTTCAACCACGGTCAGTCGTGGCCAGGTAAAGAGATAAAGGACTCAGAGATACTCATAAGAGGCCATTCACATCCTGCCGTTGAATTCAAAGACAGCCTCGGATTTTCTTCGACCGTTCCCTGCTGGGTAAGAGGCCCGACAAGGAGGAAGGTTATCGAGGGGAAATATGAAGAGGACGTGGACCTGGAAGAGATAATAATACTTCCGGCTTTCAATCAGCTTTTAACCGGGATGCCTATGAACAAAGAAGAGGGGAAGAATCTTTTAGGACCTATACTGGAAAACGAAGCTATGGATGTAGACGAATCAAAGGTTCACCTTCTCGATGGAACTTATATTGGAAAGCTCGAGGATCTTTAGAAAGGTCTCTCGTCCCTCCTGAGCTTGTAAAGCGAAGGTACGTCGCCGACCTTGTCCTGTAAAGACGAATATATGAACTGCAGTTCCTCCTCCTTCAGGCTTGCTCTCTTGTCTGCTTCAATAAGAACAGTCGGTATAGCATACTCCTCATTGTCGGCCGAAAGCGAAAGAAGCCTTGAAGCTACTCTGTCGGCTGTTTCAGCAGGGTCCTCCGAAGCGTAGAAGTCGACCCTCAGAGGTCTGTCGTATTTCGTAGCTTTGAGGTAAAAAGAGTATATGTTTTCAAGTATACTCTTTGGAAGATAGGACTTATCGAAATCATCACAGTATCGGAAATAAGATGTCCTCTCACCTTGTTTCAATACATGAAACAGAAGATTAGTATCTCTTGTTCCCTTTAGAATTTCCTTAAGCTTCCTTTTCTTTTCGCTTCTGACCCTTTCGAGTATATCGTCGGAAACTATCTTCGAGAACTTCCTTGACCTGGAATCCTCGGAAACTCCTGCCAGAAGGCAAGGTGGGTTGCTTAAAATTTTGTCGTATATCTCAACAACTTCTTCAAACTTCTCCTCGACATCCGAACTATCGCCAGGATTGGTTGAGGGATGAGGTACTATAGAACCGTCCATTATAAGGAGGCTTAGATCCTCCCTGTCCATTGATTTCAGCGCAACGTTGGCTTCTATCTCCATCCTCTCAAGGTTGGCTGCCAGAGAAAAGTCCTCCCTTGAAAGAGGTTCAGTGAAAACAGAGAGCTTAGGCGTAGGCAGAGAACTGGGGAAGTAGCTTACGTTTTCCAACCCATCTTTAAACTCAAATACCACAGCTACAGCCTTGGTTAGAACCAGGTCGACAGCATGGTAAGACTTTTTAAGAAGGCCTCCGTCTATGCCACAGATGCTTTCGCCGTCCAGATCTGCTTCCTCCACCTCTATAGATATCTTCTTCTCAGGAATCTTTCTTCCTTCTATCTCTGCGTCCTTAACTTCTTGGAGAAAGTTCCCCAGTCTCTTCCTCTTGTTTTCCAGCCTCTCTACTTGTCCTGCTATATCGTCGAGTTCAGAAAGAATCTCCTGCATAACTTAAATAAATCCTGCCAAATTAATAAAACTAGCCAGTATTATTTCAGCAGCGAGACCAGGTAAAATGGACCATGAAATAATAAAGGAAGGTATAGAGAGGATCCGTGGGCTACCGACCTTTTCAAGGATACGTGATGAACTGAGAGAGAAGTTTGCTCTGAAAGTCGACGAGGTGGAGCTGGAGGAAAATCTGGATGAAATGATGAGACAAGGAAAGATCAAAGAGAAGGAAACCACAATAAAGGGAGCTAGGTTCAAAGGATACACCGTAGTCGAGGAGGAAACGGAGGAAGAGGAAGAAGAGGAGAAATCAAAGGAAGAGGAGGTAATAGATGAGGTATTTGGCTGAAAATACACTTTCAATGGTAAAAATACTGAAAGATGGTAATTCAAAGTCTGGGCTAATGGGAAAGCTTATCAAGTTGTTTCTAGCAGGGCTTGTGTTTATTTTTATAACATGGCTACTATTCGGCGAGGCAATTCACCCCAAGCAACTTATCCTTCTGCCGTTTTACGCTCTTATGGAGGCAGGTGCTTAGTCACAGAAGCGTGTAGCTACTTTCCTTCTCGGGTCTGTTAACTTCATGGCAACCTTTGCACTTGGTAACCTTTTCAGAATCACGGGGATTTTTAACAAAACCAAGGTTAGCCCCATCAAGCTCACAACCACAGACGTCACACTTCAAAGCCATAGCTTTCACCTCCTAACAACCTTTCAGAGAAAATCCTTTTCAAGATATTTCATATTTACCCTGTAGCTATATAAAATCTTTGTTGTTACCTTAAAGGAAATAAAGGTTCCATTAAAGCTTTTTAACGACCACTGATTAAGTTAATCTATGCCTAAATGCAACAAATGTGGGAAAAGCTTTGACTCCGAGAAAGGTGTAAAAATCCACAAATCACAGGTCCATGAAAAGGATTCTGAAAAAGCAAGCGAGGTAAAAACTATCAAGAACCTAGAAGTAAAGTCAGTAAAGCCCTGGCTACTTGCCGGCGTAATAATAATTCTGGGTGCAGCTCTAATACTGGTGTCTGGCGCCGAAGGCGAAATCGAGGAAGACAGCGAAGTAGACGAGTCCTTCAGCAGGGACCTCAAACTTGTGGTCGATGAAAACGTAACAGATGACGATGTAGAGGAAGGTGATAACCATTCCGAGGGATGATGATAAGAGAAGGGCGCCTGCAGTACACAAAAAAATCGAAAACATAGAGGAAGGAGATATAAGGGTAGCTGTAATAGGCACCGTTGTTGACAAGGGCGAAACCAAAGTAGTGGTCGATGACGGCACGGGAAGCATTGACATAGGCTTTGATCTTTCCAAGGATTTAGGAAAGTTCGATGAAGGTGGTCTTGTAAGGGCCGTCGGAAGGCCTTCAAATGGCTCAATGGACGGAGAAGCCATACAGGACTTCGAGGACTTCGATGTAGAACTCTACAGAAAGACAAAGGACAGACTGAAAGAGCTCAGGGATTGAAGTTTCTAAAGATAAAAGTCTCACCGACATAAATATAACTATGCCAGGCAAGACTCCTGTAAAGAAGGTAAGTGCGAAGAAAGCAAGGAAGAAGGTAAAGACCTTTTCTGAAGAAGTAGCTCCAAAGCTAGACCCTAAAGCCAGGAACATGTGCCTGAAATGCCGCGGAACCAAGAAGCTTTGTGGTAAGGAAAAATGTCCCGTTCTACAGAAATATTACTCACAGGTCGGTGACGAGAAGAAGAAAAAGTTCGATACCAAGGAGATAGAAGGTAATTCGCCGCCCTCTGTTTTTATTGGAAGGTACAACTACCCGAAGGTAAACGTTGGTCCTCTCGTTCCTCCTGAAAAGGGCGATACGTCCGTTTATTCTCGTCCTGAGAAGTGGTTCGGAACTGCAGAAATGAACGATATCATAGAGATGAGAGGAAATCTTGCAAGAGGGAAGAAAAAGCTCACCAGCGACGTGAAGATAAACAATATTGGAAGGGACGAGCAGGAACTGAGATACCTCGCTCTGTCAAAGAACCCTGCCGAAACAGAGGTAAAGTTCAAGAAGAATCTCAACGAATCCATGAAGCTTGATGGAAGGTCGCAGCCGCATGGACCTTCCGGACCCATGGAATCATTCAAAAGAGGAACTATGAGCTCAGACCAGCGCCTGGAAAAGGTGTTCTACGACAAAGACCTCAAAGCCAACAAAGCCGTGAAGAAATTATACAGCAAAGGCGTTTCTGTCTCAAGAATACAGGATATATTTGCAGTTGGTGGAACCGGAATCAAGGAAAAAAGAAAGTTTGTACCAACCAGGTGGAGTATAACAGCTGTGGACGACATTCTAGGTAAAGACATGAGGAAAAGCGTTAAAACGTATCAAAGGATAAACGAGTGGCGCGTATATAAAACCAACTACCTTGACAATCAATGGGTAGTCGTGTTTACTCCTGAAACTTGGCGCTACGAGCTAATAGAAGCCTTCTACCCAGAGACGACATGGAATCCTTCAAAGGACTCAATAACGATATTCGGAGACCATGAGGAGTTCGACGGGAGAGACGATTATGCTTCCATAGGAGGGTGTTATTACGCTGCTAGGCTCGCAGTACTCGAAAAACTTGAAGAGGAAAGGAGGCAGGCCGGTGTCCTTGTGCTGAGGGAGGCGAGACCGGGATACATACTTCCTGTAGGGGTCTGGTTGACGAGAGAATCTATAAGAAACGCTCTGGGAGCAAGGCCCCGAAAATTTAATTCTTCTGAGGAAGTGTTGGGATTCATCAGGCAACTAACAGACCTGTCTTTAGATGAATGGGTGTCAGTCTCGAGGCTACTCAAAACCAGAGAAAAGCAAAGGACAATCGAATCTTATCTTTGAATCACAGACAAAATAACTCAGAAAGTTCGTAAGAAAACAACATTGGGGAGCTTTTTAAGAAATTTGAAATAATTATGCCTTTTCCCATATAACTTTTCGTCCGTCCTTACCAACCCTTTTTATTAAATTCTCCTCTTCTAAATGCAAGAGGTGCTCTCTGAGAGAAGCTGGGCGTATGTTTAATTTTGTAGCCAGTTCGTTCGCTGTGTTTAAATCTTTCTCCAGAAATTTAATTATCAACTCTTTTGTTTTCCCAGGTGGTCTCCTATCCCATTTTCTATTCTTCCTGCGGATGAATTGCTCTAAATAAGCCATCTTAGACGCCAGGTCACAAGTCGGAAATTCCTTGGAAAGCGACTTGATATCCTTATAAAATTGCGGAAGACTCTCCGATGAGATAATCAACCTATATGTATCAAATTTACCGTATCTATACTTTTTATTTATAGAGGTTTTATAGCCCAGCTTCCGGGCTATTTGAAAAATATCTTTAGCAAGTTCACAATTTTTAGAATATATTTCTAAAGCATCGCTCATATGACCATCATCAACTATGAAGGCGGCCAAACCGGCAACAAGAAATTTTTTAGGAAGAGTTTTAATGTGCTCAGGAATTCCTATGGATGAAGAGAGTTCACCTTCATAAAAATGGTGTATGTAGAATTGTGTAATGGGACGGGGTATTAACAATTTACTATTTTCGTAGATTCGGACCTCAAAATCTCCAAAACATTTCCTTAACTTTTTTTCGAAGTTCTTCAAATTAACTGTATTGGTTTGTCTGTAGTGAGATTGATCGGTGCCCGTCCCTATATGACCATCACCGCAGAAATGGAAAAGTACTGATACCATTTCAGGTGTAAAAAGCACCGGTAAGTTTGGGTCGTTCACCCGCAACGAATTTCCAGAAGCAGCATAGTATTCTATTTCCTTTTCTGCTTTTTTCATTAATTTATTGTCCGGGCTAGAAGAATCTGAAAGAAGTTTTGAAATTTCTATCAGGACCCACAATGGAATATTCACCTCGATTGTTTTCTCTTTAGTCTTTTTGAGTCCAACTCTCCAAGAACGAAAATTGGATGTATTATAGTTGCGTTCAATGCCGTATTTTTCGGCCCTCTGATTGATAAGAAAGACAAAGTCCTTGATTACAAAGTTGTCTTTAATAATAGAAAATATCCTCTTCCTGAATTCATCATTTAGGCGAATAAATATCTCAGTAGGCGGAAATTCCCATATGTGAACTTCTTTGTATTTTTCTTCCATGCCTTCGTTATTCTCACGAGTGTTTAAGTACCTTTTGGTCATTGGAATATTTAGGAATCGGAACTGTCTGGAACGTCCGCGAGTCCGTGAGGAACGCCCTGGAAAAGAAACCAATAAAGTTTGAAAACAGAGAAAAGACGTCCGAACATCTGAAACAAGCGTTCGACCTCGAATTAGGCCAGTGACTCTCCGTTTCCAAGCTACTGAAAAGTAGGGAGAAACAGGAAGACCTAAGGTCCTTTGTCTAGAACCTCAGTTCCAAGATGTCTTCGTCCTTCAGTTCATGGTCTTCCCCGACCTTCTGTCCCGGAAACTTTGCGCTTTCACCCCAGACCTTGGCATAGCTCAGTTCGCCGGTAAAATCTTTGCTTAACTCGTCCATTACTTCCTCCACGGTCGAACCTTCACAGACTATAAGAGGTTCGTCCTTGTCAGGTTCCTTTCCTCTCTCCTTCATGTAAACCCTCATAAGCCCAAGGCCTTTCCATAACCTTTCCTTGAACTCTTCCAGGTTTTCATGCTCTTCAGCGGAGACAAAGATCCAGTCCTCGTTGTCGTTTTTCAGACGCTCAAGCTCGCCTTCATCCATATCATCCGTTTTGTTGAGGCATACAACACCGGGCATATACACCCTGTTGTTCATCAACCCGTCTATGAACTCGTCCAAGGTCACATCCTCTCTAACAACTACCTTGCAGTTAACGAAGCCATGATCCCTCAAAACCTTTTCCATAGTCTCTTCGTCCAGGTTCACGTCCTTTGTAGTCGATATCTCTATCCCGCCTTCACCCCTTTCAAACACGTCCATGTCAGGAGGTTCTTTGTTCAGCCTTACTCCGTTTTGGTACAGTTCCTCTTCCATCTCCTCGACCATTTCCATTTTTTCTATATCTGTTACCAGCACTACCATATCCGAACTTCTTACGACAGATAGAACCTGCTTACCGCCGCCTCTGTCCTCGGCAGCGCCGCTTATAAGACCCGGAACGTCCAGTATCTGTATGTTAGCTCCCTTGTAGTCCATCATACCAGGAACTACTTCCAGGGTTGTGAACTCGTACCCAGCCACTTCAGAATCAGCATTCGTCAGGCTATTCAAAAGGGTGGACTTACCTACAGAGGGAGGACCAACCAGAGAAACGGTTGCATCGCCTCTTTGCTTTACGGCATAGCCCTGTCCTGAGGCCTGGCTCTCCTTCTCCTTCTGCTCCTTTTTTTCTTTAAGTCGTGCTATCTTCGCCTTCAGCCGTCCGCGTTCAGTCTCCGTGGACTTGTTCACAGGCGTCTCTCTTAGCTTCTCCTTCGTTTTTTCTATTTCCTTTTCTATGGACATAACCAAACTTTCAGACGAGAAGGTTTTAAAGGTTGTGTCCGTCAGAAACCGCCGAGTAAGTAAATAATAAGAGCCGTAGCGACACCAACGAGAAGCAAATAGTCCGTGAAAAGGATTTTAAGTCTTGAAAATGACCTTTAGTTATGAAAATTAAAGAGGTTGAATGCAAATCCGTTCTATCGGATACGAAGCTTTATGGACTGGACTACTCATTGAATCCTTACACTGGATGTGGACATTCGTGTGCCTACTGCTACGCAGTCTTTATGAAAAAGTTCACCGGGCACGAAGAGGACTGGGGAAGCTTTGTAGACGTTAAGGTAAACGCACCCGAAGTTTTGGATAAGGAGGTTCGTAAAAAAGAAAAGGGTTCAGTGCTTCTGTCCTCGGTAACCGACGCCTACCAACCCCTGGAAGAGGAATATGAAATTACGAGGGAAATCCTTGAGATACTCCAAGAAAACGGCTTCAACGTAAGTATACTTACAAAGAATGACCTTGTACTCCGGGATATGGACATCCTGAAGAGGTTCGACCATGGAAGTCTGTCCATTGGTTTCACGATAAATTTTCTGAGTGAAGGTGATAGGAAGTTATGGGAGCCCGGAGCCTCTAAAATAGACGAAAGGATAGAGGCTCTGAGAAGGCTGGAGGAAGAAGGAATTCCTACCTACGTGCACGTTGGTCCCTGGCTGGAGGGTATAACCAATCTGGAGAAAATACTGAACAGAGTGGAAGATTATGTCTACGACTTCCAGGTCGAAAACCTAAATACGAAAAGGAAGCAAGTTATAAAGAGAATTATCAGAAAGAACTATCCCGGACTCGAAGAGAGGTACAAAAAAATTATGAAAAATCCCAAAAAGCACAACAGACGACTGGAAGGAGAGATAGAGAAGCTCAGGAAGAATACGGAGGTTCCGCTACAACTTTACATAGACTGATTCGGTATACAAAAGACTTATATAACTACTTCAATCAATATTTACAGAAGGTGTTAAGATGTTCAAAGCAAAGCTATCGGATCCTTCACTACTGAAGAACTCTGTAGACACTATATCGGAACTAATCCATGAGGGACTTTTCAAGATAGACTCAGAATCCCTCTACATGAGGGCTGCAGACAGAGCTACAGTAGCTGTAGTCGACTTCGAACTTAAAAAGGACGCCTTTGAAGAGTTCGAATGCGATGAAGAAACGAAGATAGGCGTAAACCTTGAAAGTCTGCTGGACATTCTCAAAAGAGCTAAGAAAGACGATAGTCTGGTGCTTGAGCTTTCAGAGGACGAGTCCAGACTAAAGATATCAATAGGCGACGGTACAAAGAGGGACTTCGAGATGCCACTCCTTTCTATATCAGAAGGAGAGGTACCGGAGACCAAGCAGCTTGATTTCACAGCAGAGATGGAACTGAAGAGCTCGGTTCTAAGTAAAGGAATAGCCGATGCAGAGATCGTCGCAGACTCCGTCCTTTTCAAGGCAGAGAAGGAAAGCCTCACGCTTGTAGCCGACAGTGACTCAGGGAGCGTTGAAGCGAAGACAGGAAAAGGTTCTGAAGATCTAATGGAGATAAAGGTCGATGAAGAGACGGAAAGCAGATACCCGTTAGAATATCTGAAGAAGATGCTCAAGGCCTCAAAGATATCCGACGTGGCTTCTCTCAAGTTTGGAAACGACTATCCCATGGAGCTGAAGTTTGAGGAGCCAGGTCAGATAAAGATATCCTTTGTTCTTGCTCCCCGCGTCGAGGACTAGAGTGTGGGATCTGATTCGGGGCGGTTGAAATGGATAGAAAGGAGGTTATAGACTACTACAGTAAGGAAGAGGTAGTCCGTTCTATACTCAGCGCTTCAGAAAACAGAGAGGTAAGTGGAACGCTATCCAGTGGAGGCTATACCTCAAGACCAAACGTTCTTCAGTACACAAGCGATCTGGAGGAAATGGTGAAAAAGGGCTGTGTAGCTTTCCATGGCTCTGTGGAAAGATGGAAGAACGCGATGAAGCTCGACACGAAGATGAGAAAGGATGACATGGACAGGCTTAGAAGGGGCTGGGATCTTATTCTAGATATAGACTCTGACATAGGCTTAGAGGGTGCAAAGATGGCCCTCAAAAGGATTGTAGACCTTCTCAAGGACTACGGAATAGAAAACTACGGCATGAAGTTCTCCGGGAGAAGAGGTTTCCACATAGTCGTTCCGTGGAAGGCCTTTCCGGAAAGAGTCGACTTCGAAAGGACCGAAGAACAGTTTCCTGAGATACCGCAGGCTATAGCGACCTTCATTAGAGAAGAGATAAAACCAGATCTTCTCCAGGACCTGATAGACCTCAAGGGCTCGTTCCACAAGCTCTCCGAGGAGCTGGAGGGGCATGCAGATAGAATGACGCCCTTTGCCTTCGTAGACGTCGAGAAGGACTGGGGAAAGAGACATCTTTTCAGGCTGCCCTACTCCTTGCATGACAGCACATGGCTGGTTTCGTATCCTTTAAAGGAGGAGGAGATAGACGGCTTCGAGATGGAAGACGCCGAACCTGAAAACGTTGAACTAGGAAGGGATTTCATAAAGGATGTGGAGAAGGGGTGTGCCAAGGACCTGGTAGTCGACGCGATGAACTGGATGAGCAAGAGGAGGAAGAAGGAAGAGGACAAAGACGGAGAGGAAGAGGTAGATGAAATAAAGCCCGAGGATCCAATTCCTGAAGAGAGGTTCCCGCCCTGTATAAAACATATACTTGAAGGCCTTTCGGACGGGAGGAAAAGAAGTGTGTTTATTCTGATAACCTTCCTGAGGAGGATGAGCTGGGACTGGGAGAAGGTCGAGGAAAAGCTGGAGGAATGGAACGATAAAAACGATCCGCCGCTGAGCGAGAACTACATAAATACACAGATTAAATGGTTCAAGAGACAGGACAGGAAAATTGTGGCTCCATCTTGCGACAACGACCTCTATTACAAGTCATTCGGAGTCTGCGACCCAGACGAAAAGTGCAAGCAAGGGACAGAAGAGATACAGATAAAGAACCCCATGGTCTATCCGTTCAAAAAGAAATAAGTTATTTAACTTTCACTGGAAAATGTTAAGATATGTCAGAGGAAGAGGACAGCGCTATAACATTCGAGACCTTCAGGAAGTTCCAGAGGAAGGAGAAGAAAAACGAGAAGCTACAGGAGCTTCCCGACGACTTTTTCGGTACCTGCGTCCAATGGATAAACAGGAAAGAGGAGAAGTTCGAGGAGAAGAGGGACTCAGCACTCATAAGGGAAATAGAAAACGTCAAAAGTATCGTGAGAGATATATTTGAAAGGAGGCGGAGGAAAATTCTACTGCTTGCTCTCCACTCCGTAAGAAGTAAAAAGGTTTCGAAGAACCTTCTGCCCGAGGAAAAGGAGTTCTTTGAGAGCACAGTAAAGAATCTAAGACAACTCGAAGAGAATCTTCTCGAGAGAGTACTGAAAGGCGAGGAGCCGGAAACTTCCGAGGAGGAAACGGAGGAAACGGAAGAAGAGGAGTTAGAAGAAGAGGTTGAAACGGAGGAAGGAGAAGAAAAAGTAGAAGAGGAAGTTAAAGGAAGTAGAGAAGAAGAAAAAGGAGAGGAGGAAGATAAGGGTGAGGTCAAGACCAGGAAGATCGGTGAAGAGAAACAGATGGAAGTTGAGACCTCTCAAGGACAAAAACTTGTCCGTATAACCGACGGTGTAGATAGATTTGTAGCCACCGATGACAACGAGTACGGTCCTTTGGAGGAGGGGGATATAGTTACTCTACCAAATGATGTAGCTGAGCTTCTTATAGATAAGGAAAAGGCAAAGGAATCAGATATTTAATCAAGGCTCAGTTCCTTTAATTCAGGAAAGTGGAATAGCCCAGCTTCTCTATCGACTCCGATGGCTCTCATGCTCCCGACATCTACAACTTCACTAAGAACTGGTGAAGCCAGTTCCTCATCGGTGATGTTAACTCTGGAACCTTCGGCAAGCTTAGAGAAAGCCGGTAGAACTATAATCTTCTCTTCACTCTCATTTTCACCGTAAAGAAAACACGGAATCTTCTCACTAACTCCTATCTCATCCTCAAGGGTCACTGCAGGGTGTTCATGCCCCATTACAAGAAAATCGAATTCCTTACCTTCTAAAACATCTTCACTGTCGCCATGGATAAATAAGATGTTATCAATCAGAAAATGGGTCTCAAGCCGAACGTTATCGTAGTCCTCTACAGGATAGATAAGATAGTTGTCGTGGTTTCCCTTTACCAGAAATATTTCCTCGACCCTTCCACTGAGAAACTCAACCAGCTCCTTTACCTCTTCTCTTTCTCCCCTGGAAGCTTCCGAGAACTCGTGCTTTACATCGCCGCAAATCACCAACCTCCCGGGTTCCTTATCCTTGCAGATATCATCAAGCTCCTCCTTCAGCTCCTCAAGCTGAAACTTAGGCATGTATACACCCGAATCTGCCAAAAGCGACTCCATACCAAGGTGAAAGTCCGAAAGGACAAGCGTATCGATATCATCTATGTAGAGAGCCGGGTAGTTACCTACGGTCTCAAACCTGTCAAAAATCCTAATCCGTATCACCTATCCTCTCCATGACCCTTTCGTGCATATTTTGAAGCCTCTTCTTCTTGTCCTCCAGCTTCATCACGTCGCTCTGGTTCTGAAGAACGAGGTTGTGGGCAAAGGGCGAAGGTACGTCGGTCTCGATAACCCTGTATTCCTTTTGCCCCTCTTCCAGACCTTCTACGATATCTTCAGCATGTTCTATATCCATATAGTCCTCAATTATCTCCCTGTAGGTTTCCTTTATTATAGGGAACTCCTTGTCAATCTTTTCAGCTGCAGAGAGAAGAAAGTGTGACTTCATCTGCTGTTTTCCAACGGAAAGTTTGTTACCCTTGTAGTTGCGCAGTATCATAAGAGCCCTTGAAGCGACATGGCGGAACCTCCTTTTCATAAGCTCGGTCTTCCTGACTGCCTTCTTCAGGGTCTCTCTCATATCACTCCCGAAGACCCCATTCATAAGTTGATCTACATCGACCTTCTCCTCGGGACAGATAAGAACGAAGCCGTGGTCGTCTACGACTATACCTACGTTTGAGCCAACTTCTTCGGAGAGGACTCTTGCGAAGACTCTGCAGAGGGCATCGTTGACCTTTCTGCCGTAAATAGTGTGAAATACAAGGGAAAGCCTTTCACCGTCTCTGTTCTTCTCGATTACTATCTCATCGTCTGTAGGAATTTCACCCACGTACCTGTACTGCTCCTCGAGGTAGGAGGTTATAGATGAAGATGTATTTTCATCAAGGTAGTAGTTATCCAGTAGCCAGTCCTTGACTTCATCAGCCCCCTTACCTTCCTCAAGCATGCCTTTTATCCTGGAGTTGAGTCTTCCTATCTTCTTACCCAAATCGTAGGAAAGTGGAAGCATCTCGGAGTACCATGAAGGTACGGTAGGGGACTTATCAGGTCTTTCATCGACATACACCTTCATTCCTCTCGCGTACTTGAACTCGTAGGTTTCGCCTCCATGGACGAAGACATCTCCCTTTGTAAGCCTGTCCAAGAACTCCTCGTCTAGCGTCCCGACCAGTCTCTCGTCACCTCTAGTAAAAACTCGGAAGGCCGACTCGTCAGGTATAGTTCCTATGTTTGTCATGTAGATAACCCTTGTCATCTTTCCCCTCCTACCGAATACACGTTCGCCGTCCTCGTCTTCGTCTATCCATATCTTCCCGTAGACGTTCTGATCCTCCAAGGAAGCGTGCTCCCCTGCGACGTACTTCATAGTCTTTTCATAGTCCTCCTCAGACAGTCCGTGGAAAGTATAGCTTTTACGGACCGTCTCAAGAGCTTCCTTGAACTTCCATTTCCTGTTACAGGCCATCCCAACTATATGCTGTGACAGGACATCCAAACAGTTCCTTGGTATTCTCACGCGGTCAAGCTCCTCTTCTTTCGCAGCCCTCATCATCTCCGTGCACTCCAAGGCGTCGTCCCTGTCCATGACAATAACACGACCTTTGGGGTTCTCGTGAAGCTTGTGGCCTGAGCGTCCTATGCGTTGTATAGCACGGGAAACGCCCTTGGGTGAAGACAGCTGCAAGACCAGATCTATGTTACCTATATCGATACCTAGCTCGAGGGATGTAGAAGTTACAGCTGCCTTGAGATCGCCCCTCTTCAGACTTTCCTCGACCTCAAGTCTCTTTTCTCTGCTCATCGAGGAATGGTGGGCCCCGATGTTTTCACCGTAGCTGTCCGGGTGTTTTCTCTTCAGGTTTTTGACGACTCTTTCCGTAGCTGCTCTAGTATTAGTAAAGATAAGCGTGGTCTCGTGGTCCTGGACAAGTTCGTGTATCCTCTCGTACATCCTTGCATTAGTCTCATCTGGAGGTGTATGGATAAGATCCTCCGTAGGGGAAAGAACCTGTAGATCCATATCCTGTGAAGCTGTGGTGTTAACAACGTTGCAGTTTCTCGGCTCTCCGTTTTCGTATCCCACGAGGAACTTACCTATCTCCTCAATTGGTGCCTGTGTAGCAGAAAGTCCTATCCTCGTAAGCTCGTTTTCGCACATTCTCTCCAGCCTTTCCAGCGAAAGGGAAAGATGTGAGCCTCTTTTGCCGCTAGCTATGCTGTGTATTTCATCGACTATAACGTACTCAAGGCTCTTCATTTTTTCCTTAAACTTGGGCGCGTTCAGAACTATTCCGAGTGTTTCAGGAGTCGTTATCAGTATGTGCGGCGGCTCCTTCAACATCTTCTGCCTTTCCTTGGAGGGTGTGTCACCGGTCCTTACGGCGCTCCTCACTTCAGGGACCTCGTAGCCGAGCTCTTCGGCCTTTTGCTTTATCTCCTTCCTTGGAACCTTCAGGTTCCTCTGTATATCGTTACCCAAAGCCCGGAGCGGTGAAACATAAAGAGCGTAGACCTTGTCCTCCAGTTCGTCCCTGTCGCCACGGAGAAACAGATCGTTGAGTATCGACAGAAAGGCGGAGAGCGTCTTACCGCTTCCCGTGGGAGCAGAGATCAAGGAGTTCTCGTTCCTGTGGATAAGGTCGAAGGAGTAGCGCTGTGGTGGTGTGAGTTCCTCGAACCTGTCGTTAAACCACTCCTTGACGTAAGGCTCAAACTGTTCAGGAAGCTCTTCCTCTGCGTGTTCGTTTTGAAGTATATCAACTGGCATGGTTTCACCGGGTTCATATTTAAAAGTGTCGGAACAGTATTAAGAAGTGCCTTTAACTTGGAGCGATAGATTTAAAAGTTTCAAAGTTGCACAAAGTTCAGTCCGAAAAAATAAGGTGAAACTATGAAAATACCTGAAAGACAGAGGAAATACTGCCCAAAATGTGACCAGCACACAGAGCACAAGGTAAGAAGAGAAAGTCAGGGACCGCGGCTGAACCCTTCAGCAAACTCAAAGGGCGAAAGGAAGAGTGGAAGAAGGCAGAAGGGTTACGGAAACAGTGGCAAGTCTTCAAAGCAGGTCAGTGGCGAGAAGCCTACGAGGAGGGTTGACCTCCGCTACGAGTGCCAGGAATGTGGCAAAGAACAGACCATTGGAAAGGGCTTCCGTGTAAAGAGACTTGAAATAGAAAGGTGATCTTATGAATAAAGAAGAACCGAAATCAAAGTTTCTGAAGATATCCTGTTCGGAGTGTGAAAACGAGCAGATCATATTCAATAAGCCTACCAATACTGTACAATGTCTTGACTGCGAATCCACACTTTGTGATCCAACTGGTGGAATGGGAAAAATCCAGTCCAAGATAGAAGAGGTATTCAGGTGATTAGGTGGTAAGAAGGCAGGCGGACTTCCCATCACAAGGGGAGCTAGTTATCGGTACAGTAAAGGAAATAAATCCTAATTCTGTTTTCGTGGAGCTTGAGGAATACGAAAAGGAAGGCATGATCCACATATCAGAAATTGCAAAGAAGTGGGTCCGTGATATAAGGGACTGGGTCTCGGTCGATGAAAAGATTGTCTGTAGAGTCAAGGAGGTAAGAGAGAAGAAGGACCAGATAGATCTCTCCCTCAAAGAGGTAAGTGACAGAGACAAGAACAGAAGGATGCAAACATGGAAAAGAGATGAAAGGGGTGAGGAATTTCTTGAGAGTCTCGCAGAGGACAACGATCTTTCACTTGATGAAGCCTACGATAAAATTGGCTACGAGCTTCAGGAAAACTTCAAGGATATGCTGGAGCCCTTTGAAATAGCTGTCAGGAAAGGTGAAGAAGAGCTTCAAAAGAGAGGGTTAGAAGAAGACTGGACAGGCGAAATAAAGCAAGTCGGCGAAGAGAACATAAGACGTAAGAAGAAGGAGCTTACGGAAAGATTCAATCTGAAAGTACCTGAGCCCAAAGGTGTGGAAATTATAAAGGAAGCTCTCAACAAGGTTATGGATTCCCAGGGTGTAGAGTTCAGGTATATCTCTGCCCCGGAGTACGAGATAAAGAAGGAGGCACGGGACCTCAAGGAGGCCGAGAAGTCCATTGAAAGGTCCATTGAAGAGTTAGAGGAGGAGCTACAGGGAAATGACTTTGAGCTCCAGAAGTTATAGTGGTTAATATACTGACTGAAATATTTCTAGGAAAACTTGTTTCCATAAATATGTTTTCTTCCACAAAAAAGCTTAAATAGAAAGGAGACTATTCCTTGTCTGAGTCCCCACATGTAGTGGGTTCTTTAAATTGAAGCCACAACATGTAGTAGTCACAGACCAATAGTAAAAGGGAATGATAAGATGAAATGTCCAACATGCTCATCCGAAACCAGGGTTCTCGAATCCCGTGATATTTCTGACTCCACAGCCATAAGGAGAAGGAGAGAGTGTAAGGACTGTGAGCATAGATTTACAACATACGAGAGGCCGGAACTTTCAGTGAGAGTAGTGAAGAAGGACGGTACCAGAGAAGAGTTCGACCAGGACAAGCTCAAGAAGGGAATAATGAAGTCCTGTGAGAAGAGGCCTGTAAGCAATGAGGACGTAGAAGAATTGATAAGGAATGTCGTCAAGAAGATAAGGAGGAAGGGCATCAACGAAATCGATTCAACAGAGATAGGCAGCCTGGTTATGGAGGAGCTAAAGGATCTGGACAAGGTGGCTTACATACGTTTCGCTTCGGTTTACAAATCTTTCGATCTCGAAAGCTTAGAAAAAGAAATAAAAACAATCAAAAGGTGATTCCAATGAGTTTTGAAGCTATCAAAAAACGTGACGGTACCATTGAAAAATTCGACAAAAGCAAGATAACAAATGCGATATGGGAGGCTGCGCAGGCAGTTGGTGGTACAAACAAGGATCTCTCCAAAAAGCTTTCAGATGAAGTAGTTGAAAGACTGGAAAAGGAGCTTGGTGAAAATGAAATTCCTACCGTCGAGCAGGTACAGGACAATGTAGAGAAAACTCTCGTAGAAAACGGCCACTACAAGACAGGTAAGGCATATATTCTATACAGAAGCCAGCATGAAGAGCTCAGGAAGTTCCATGAGCTTATGAGCAACGTTTCTCTAGTAGAAAACTACGTAAAGGAAAACGACTGGCGAGTAAAGGAAAATTCAAACATGAGCTATTCACTACAGGGCCTGAACGTCCATGTAACAGACAAGATAATCAGAAAGTACTGGTTGCAGAAGATCTACCCGCCTGAAGTAAGGAAGAGGCACAACGAAGGTTTCTTCCATATCCATGATCTAGGAACATTAGGCCCTTACTGTGTAGGATGGGACATAAAGGACCTTTTAGTTAATGGTTTCAAAGGCGTCAGGGGAAAGATAGAGTCAAAACCTGCTAGCCATTTCGACGTAGCTCTACTGCAGCTGGTTAACTTCCTTTACACTTTACAGGGTGAAGCTGCAGGTGCACAGGCAGTGTCGAACTTCGACACATACTTCGCTCCTTTCATACACTACGATGATCTCAGCTACGATGAAGTAAAGCAGGCTATGCAGAAGTTTCTGTACAATATGAACGTTCCTACAAGGGTAGGCTTCCAGACTCCTTTCACAAACCTTACGATGGATCTAGAAGTTCCTGAAATGATGGAGGACGAGCCTGTCATAATAGGCGGGGAGCAGAAGGACAAGACATACGGTGAGTTCCAGGAAGAGATGGATATGCTGAACAGAGCCTTCGCCGAAGTCATGATGGAAGGAGACGCAAAAGGAAGGCCTTTTACCTTCCCGATACCGACCTACAACATAACAAACGACTTCGACTGGGACAATGAGGTCCTCGACCCGGTCTGGAAGATGACAGCAAAGTATGGAATACCTTACTTCTCAAACTTCGTTAACTCAGACATGAGCCCTGACGACGCCAGATCCATGTGCTGCAGACTGAGACTGGACAACAGAGAGCTGAAGAAGAGGGGAGGTGGACTGTTTGGATCAAATCCACTCACAGGATCAATTGGTGTAGTAACGATGAACCTCCCAAGGATGGCTTACCTATCCGAGGACGAGGACGAGTTCTTCGAGATGTTGGGAGAGCACATGAAGCTAGGAAAGGACAGCCTTGTACTCAAGAGAGAAGTCCTTGAGAAGTTCACCGAAAAGGGACTTTATCCCTACTCCAAGTTCTACCTTAGAAACATAAAGGATTCACAGGGCTCCTACTGGGAAAACCACTTCTCTACAATAGGACTAATAGGGATGAACGAGGCAGCACTGAACCTCAAGGACGCTTCAATAAGCACAGAGGAAGGCCACGACTTCGCTGAAAGAGTCCTCGAGTTCATGAGGGAGAAGATAGCAGACTTCCAGGAGGAAACAGGTTCTATATTCAACCTGGAGGCGACCCCTGCAGAAGGTTCAAGCTACAGGTTAGCTAGAAACGACAAGAAGGAATTCCCTGATATGAAGGTCTACAACACCTCGGAACTTGGTGACTCCGAACCGATCTATACGAACTCCACGCAGCTCCCGTTCGGAGAAACAGAAGACCTGTTCGAAGCGCTGGACCACCAGGAACCTCTTCAAACGAAGTACACCGGAGGTACGGTTTTCCACGCATGGCTAGGTGAGAAGATGCCTTCCATCGAGTCGACGAAGAAGCTAGTCAAAAAGATATCCGAAGACTACAGTCTTCCGTACTACACGCTAACACCGAGCTTCTCTGTCTGTCCAACACACGGCTACCTTTCCGGAGAAAAGGAGGTCTGCCCCAAATGTAAGAAGGAGGGAGAAAGGACCAAGTGTGAAGTGTACTCCAGGGTAGTCGGCTACCTTAGACCGAAGGAACAGTGGAATCCAGGAAAGCAGGAGGAGTTCGAAGACAGATCAGACTACTCAAAGGAAGTAACTCCTGAGGCCGAGGTTTCCTGATGAAAATAGGCGGGCTACAGAAGTTCACAGTCACGGACTATCCGGGCAAGATATCCTGTATAGTCTTCACCATAGGCTGTAACTTCCGCTGTCCCTTTTGTCAGAACAGCCAGCTCGTCACAGAAGAAGCAAGTCAAATGCCTTCCGAAAAGGTGTTTGAGTTCCTCGAGAAGAGGAAGGACCAGCTCGAAGGCGTTACAGTCACGGGAGGTGAGCCACTGATACAGAACGGCTTCTTCGATTTTCTGGAGAAGGTCAAGGGACTGGGCTACGACATCAAGCTTGACACAAATGGAAGTGTACCAGGTGAGCTGAAGAGGGTAGTAAGGAAAGGGCTCGTGGACTACGTCGCCATGGACATAAAGGCACCTGTCCGGGAGTACGAAAAGGCCTGTGGCGTAAAGGTCAACAGAGACAAGATAGAAGAAAGCATTGATTATATCCTAGGCATGGATTCATACGAGTTCAGGACTACAGCTGTCCCTACTATCATCGATGAAAAGGCAATAGACCAGATAGCGAAGAGGATAGAAGGTGCTGAGAAGTTCTACATACAACAGTTCGAAACGAAGAACACCCTGGACAAGGACTACAGCGACCTCGAAAGCTTTCCTGAAAAGAAGCTTAAGAAGTTCAAGGAGATAGCAGAAAGGTACGTACAGAGCTGTGAAGTGAGAAACGTGTGAAGATTTAAATTCTTTCGCACAGAAAGCTACCTGGTATGAAGCTAAAGAAGTGCAGGAACTGTGGAATTTACACCTTAGGATCAAAATGCAAAAAGTGCGACGAAGACACCTCGGAGCCACGACCAGGCCCGTTTTCACCTGAAGATAAGCACGGAAAACACAGAAGGAAGGAAAAGCTTAAAAAGGAAGGATAAAGCTTTAATAGGGGATAAGATGGAAACCGAACTGAATATAATTGAGGAACCGGATCTTGAAGATCCTGTATTAATAGAAGGACTGCCGGGGATAGGAAACGTAGGAAGGATAGCAGCAGAGTACATGATAAAACATCTCGATACAAAAAAGTTCGCTGAACTTTACTCTTCACATTTCATGCCTATAGTTCTAATAGACGACGACGAGGTATCGTTGCTCAAGTTCGAGTTCTATTACTGGAATAACGACGATGGTAAGGATCTAATATTCCTTATAGGTGACTCGCAGGCAGGAAAAGAAGGTAGCAGTGGCCATTTCGATGTGGCCGAGAAGGTCCTAGACCTTGCGGAGAAGTTCAACGTAAGCAGAATAATAACTCTTGGTGGTTACAGCACAGGAGATATCGGTGAAGAGATGGAAGAAGGTCCCGAGGTCCTGGGAGCAGTAACCCATAGTGAGATGATAGACGAGTTCAAGGACTCCGGTATAAACTTTGAGGACACGGACTCAAACATAGGTATGATTGTAGGTGGAACAGGACTCCTCCTGGGAATGGCAAAGAAGAGAGGGATGGAAGGACTTTGTCTTATGGGAGAGACCGCAGGTTTCCCAATACTCACAGATCCGAAGTCAGCTGAGGGCGTAGTTGAGATAGTTTCGGATATCCTAGATATCGGAATTCCTCTCGAAGATATGGAGGAAAAGGTAGAGGAGATGGAGGACTTCCTCAACAAACTCGAAGGCCTACAAAAGAAAAGCATGAAACAGATGGAAGGTGGCGACGACGAGGAGGAGAAACTCAGGTACATAGGATGAGGTGAAAATATGGGATTTCTTGATTTTGAAGGTATGACCCGGTTTGAGAAGGCCAGGATAATTTCCACAAGGTCTCTGCAGATAGCCATGGGTGCACCGCCTCTCATAGACGAAGAAGCCGGAATGGACCCCATAGGGACAGCGAGAAAGGAGTTTGAAGAGGGCGTAGTTCCACTGACAGTGAAACACAAAGAGCCTCCGAAGATGGAGTGACGACGGTAAGATATTTAAATTTATCAACAATAAGTTGGGTATCATGACTGATTTAATGGAAAGAGAAAAGTACGTCGATTCAGGAGTACATCTGGGCATGAGGAAGAGGTCCAAGGAGATGAAGGACTTTATTTTCAAGACCAGGCCCGACGGTCTCTCAATAATAAACATAGAAAAGATCGACAGTAGGATAGACGTGGCTTCGTCCTTTCTGAGTAGATTCGACAAGATAATGTTCGCCGGAAGGAAGGAAGGTGCAGTACCTGTTCTCAAGCTCGTCGATGAAGCGACTGATTTTGAGGTGGAATACGGTAGATTTATGCCCGGGACTCTAACGAATCCATCCTTCGACGACTACACCGAACCCGACGTACTTGTCGTCGTGGATCCAATAATCGACGAACAGGCTGTCTCGGAAGCGATAAAGAAGAGGATTCCTGTTGTAGCTGTCTGTGATAGCTTCACAAACCTCGACTACGTAGATCTTATAATTCCAGGGAACAACAAGGGCAGAAAGAGCCTCGGTGCAATATTTTATCTTCTCACCAGGGAAATCCTCAAGAAGAAAGAAGAAATAGAGGAAGGCGAGTTTGGATACGAACTATCTGACTTCACAGGCGAAGAGGAGTAGGCTTCTATATTTATTAATCTCAAGACCAATTTATTCTAGGGTGTTTGAATATTATAATACGTAACTCAGCCGCTGCTGGACAGTTCTATCCTAGGAGCTCCGGTGACATAGAATCAATGATAGACAAGTTCTCGAGGAGAGCAGACGTAAAAAAGAAGGATGTTCTGGGAGGTGTTGTCCCTCACGCAGGCTACATGTACTGCGGCAAAACTCAGGCCCACGTATACGAATCCATACTGGAGGACACAAACACTTTCGTTATACTGGGACCCAACCACTCGAAGCAAGGGACATCGGAAGCAATAATGACAAACGGACTGTGGAAAACGCCTCTCGGCGGCGCAAGAATTAACACTGAGCTCGCCGAAGCGATACTGGGGAACTCAGACTATCTCGAGGACGACTACACGGCACACAATCAGGAGCACTCGATAGAGGTCCAAATTCCGTGGTTACAGAAAAAGTTCAGAGACTTTAACTTCGTTCCAATTTCTATGAGCGAACACGACCTCGACAGAGGAAGAGATATAGGAAAGGCTATAAGGAAGGCTAAAGAAGAAACCTCGGAGAAGTTCGTGGTGCTAGCATCCTCTGATTTTACCCATTTCGGGACCTCCTACGGCTACAGGCCTGTTAGCGGAGGAATAGGAAAGAAGCTTGACTACATAAAAAAGATAGACACCGAAGCGGCTTCGGCCATAGAAAAGCTCTCTCCTGAAACGTTCGTTGACACGGTCGAAAGGTACGACTCGCCGATATGTGGTGTAGGTCCTATATCTGCGCTTCTCTACTACCTCGAGGACCTATCAAGCGGCGGTGAACTCCTTGACTACTCGACTTCCTATGAGGTATCGAAGAACGAAGACTCTATAGTAGGATACTGCGGAATAGTTATGGAATGATCATATGAATGAAGAAGTAAAGGAAAGTATAAGGAAGTACGCGCTTCGAAACGCGCTACAGCACGACGGACAGGCAAATGTAAATGCTGTTCTCGGAGGAGTCATGTCCGACCACGATGTAGAGCCAAAGGACATAATAGAAAAGATACAGGAAGTTGTTGGGGAAGTTAACGACCTTCCAATGGAAGAACAGGAGGAAAGGGCAGAAGAAATGGGTGTCGTCCTAGAAACAAAAAAGGAGGAAAGCGAAGAACTGCCTGAACTTCCAGGTGAGGAGGAAGGCAACGTAATAACCAGGGCAGCTCCAAACCCGAACGGACCCTTCCACCTCGGCAACAGCAGAGCTTACATCCTATCGTATATTTACGCCAACAGAAACAACGGGAGGTTTATACTCAGGTACGACGACACAAATCCATCGAGCCCGGAGAAGTCACCAAAAGAGAAGTTCTACAGGTGGATAGAGGAGGACCTCGAATGGCTCGGCTGTAAGCCTGATCTGATCATAAAAGCGTCGGACAGGCTCGACATATACTACGAGTTCGCCTACGAGCTCCTAGAAGAAGAGAAAGCCTACGTATGTACCTGCGATCCTCAAAAATGGAAGGGTCTCAGAGACGAAGGTAAGCCATGCCCCTGCAGAACTAAAGGTTCAGAAGAGCATGTGGACAGATGGCACAAAATGCAGGACGGGGGCTACGATGAGGGCGATGCGGTAGTGAGGATAAAAACAGATATAGAACACAAGGACCCGGCTCAGAGGGACTGGCCCGCCTTCAGAATACTGAAGGATCATAACCATCCACACGTTTCACAGGACTACGTTGTTTGGCCACTCTACAACTTTGCTTCGGCAATAGACGACCACGAACTCAACGTTACGCACATATTCAGAGCTGAGGAGCACTCAACAAACACGGAAAACCAGAAGCATCTCTACGAACATCTGGGTTGGGAGTATCCGAACACAGCCCACCACGGCTTTCTATCCCTTAAGGGAGCAGTGCTCTCTACAAGCACTATAAGAAACGGTATAGAAAGCGGCAAGTACATGGGCTGGGACGACCCGAGGCTAGGTACGATAAGAGCGCTACGGAGACGTGGATTCCAGCCGGAGGCTATACACAAGCTCATAAAGAAATACGGAGTAAAGAGTTCCAACGCCGAGGTCTCCATGGAAGAGTTCACCAGCATCAACAGGAAGATCGTTGATCCCGAAGCGCTCAGATACTTCTTCGTGAAGGATCCTGTAAAGATAAATGTGGAAGGTGCGGATAAAGAAGGAAAAGTAGACCTTCCGGTGCATCCCGAAAAAGAAGGTACGAGGGAGCTGGAAGTCTCCGACGCGTTCTTCGTCGAAAGAGAGGATCTTGAGTCCAACCGTGGCGAAACGATCAGGCTCAAAGGACTTTACAACATAGAAGTTCCTGAAGAAGGCAAAGAATGCGAATACGCAGGCGACGAAATAATACAGGAAATGGCAAAGATACACTGGCTTCCTGAAGGAGAAGGAGAAACAGTCGAAGGAGAGGTCGTGATGCCAAGCTCCGAGACGGAAAAAGGAATGGTAGAGAAAAACGTTCTGGATGAAGAAGAAGGCAACGTTCTGCAGTTCGAGAGGTTTGGATTCGTGAGACTGGACGAGAAGGAAGGAGAAAAGGCGAAGTTCTGGTTCACACACAAATAAGATATTTTATTTCAGGTGGGTTCTCTCTAAACTTTTAAATATTTACTTCCCATAGAAATGTTAGCTCATTTTGAATCAGAGGTTTCCGAAAAGATGAAAATCACTGATGAAATAAAAAACGAGAGGTGATTGGATGACAGACTATGTAAAGTTTGACGTTTCAGAAGAACTGGAAGATACGACACTTGAAGCACTTGAAACAGCAAGAGCTACAGGGAAGCTCAGCATCGGTACGAACGAGGTAACAAAGGCTGTTGAAAGAGGCAACGCAGACTTGGTTATAATAGCCGAAGATGTCGATCCTCCAGAAGTAGTAATGCACCTACCAGCTATCTGTGAGGAAAAGTCGATTCCTTACAGCTTCGTAGGAAAGAAGGAAGAGCTTGGTAGAGCTTGTGGCCTTACGGTCCAAACGGCCTCGGCAGCTATAACTGAAGTAGGGGACGCAGAAGGTCTTATAGAAGAGGTTGTAGACGAGGTAAAAACTTTAAAAACTACAGAGTAAAATGATGCGCTATGGCAGAAGAAGCTGTTCCAGGAAAAGTAGTTCAGATTTTAGGTAGAAGCGGTGTCGGTGATGTCACCGCAGTTAGATGTAAGGTTCTCGAAGGACATGACGAAGGTAAAGTGCTCACGAGAAACGTGATGGGTCCCGTAAAGAAAGGGGACATCCTTATGCTCAAAGAAACAGAAATGGAATCCGGTGGAAGGTAAAAAAGTGATAAAATGGAATGTACATTCTGCGGTGAAAAGATAGACAAGGGTGAAGGAAAGATAGTCGTGGATAAAACTGGAAAGAGTTTCTTCTACTGCTCTTCAAAGTGCGAGAAAAACCATCAAAAGTTAGGCAGAGAACCAAAAAACACAGACTGGGTGAAATAATATGAAGTTTCTTATCTTTGGTCCACCTGGTTCCGGGAAAGGAACCTACTCTTCTGAAATCGAGGATAAAATAGACGTAGAACACATAGCTACAGGGGACATGTTCAGGGAAGCCGTAAAGAAGGACACGGAACTCGGAAACAAAGTAGAGGAATACCTTGACAAAGGCGAGCTAGTTCCCGACGAACTGGTAAATGAGGTCGTGAGGGAAAAGCTCAAGGAAATCGGAATGGAAGGATTTATACTTGACGGCTACCCGAGGACTGTAGAACAGGCAAAGTTCCTTGAGGAGCTTGTCGATATAGACGCTCTAATACTCCTAGACGTCACAGACGATATAATAATCGAGCGTCTTTCTTCAAGAAGGATCTGCAAGGAATGTGGTGAAGTTTTCAACAAGCTGTTCAATCCACCTGAAGAAGAAGGTATATGTGACGAGTGTGGAGGGGAGCTTTACCAGAGGAAGGACGACAAGCCAGAAGTAATCAAGGACAGGATAGAGACCTATGAGGAGAGATCAGAGCCTGTTATAAGCTATTTTGAAGACAAGATTCCGTTTGTAGTTAACAAGTGCAGAGAAGCCAACGCACCGATTGATGGAATGGTCAACAACATAATAGAAGGACTTGAGGAAAAGGGTCTTGTCTAGCTCTTCAGAAGACCTTTGTTTTTGGCATATTTTCCATAGGATTCAAACTCCAGTAGTTCCTCGTCTTCTTTTCCGATCCAGGAGTCAACACTCCTCTTCTTCTCTTTCTGTTTTTCCTTTATCTTTTCCGTAACAGTTATATCGAAGGCGTCGGAGCCTGCACCTGATCCGTAGGAAGTAACAAAGATCCTCTCGCCAGGCGAAGCCTGGTCAAATATTCTACATAAACCAAGAGGAACGCAAGCAGAGTAGGTATTTCCTATCCAGTCAACAACTATAGTCGGTTCTATCTGCTCCTCGGTGAAGCCAAGCCTCTTACCTACTTTCCGTGGAAACTTCCTGTTAGGTTGATGGAACAAAGCGTAGTCATAGTCTTCAGGTTCAGTTCCTTGTTTTTTCATAAGTCTCTCGGCGGCTTCCTCTATGTGTTTGAAGTAAGCCGGCTCACCAGTGAAACGTCCAAAATGAACCGGAAACTCCTCTGCTTCGCCACGGACAAAATCAGGAGTATCTGAAGTAAAGGACTCGTAAGCGTTTATAATCGCAATTGGGTCCTTTGAACCTACGAGCAAAGCAGCTGAACCATCACCTGCAGTATATTTTAAGGCGTCTCCAGGCCTCGCCTGCGATGAATCAGAACCTATAGCAAGGCCGTAGTTTATGGTCCCAGCCTTTACAGAGTCATGTGCATCTATAATAGCCTGGGTCCCAGCTTTGCAGGCAAACTCAAAGTCTACGCACTGCTCATCGGAACCGATAAGCTCGGCAACGACAGAAGCTGTAGGCTTCACAGCGTAGGGATGAGACTCCGATCCCACCATTATCTTACCTATATTCGAAGGGTCGACATCGTTAGTTTCGAGACAGTTAAGGGCGGAGTTCATAGCGTAGGATCCTGGGTCCTCCCATTTTCCAGGGAAGCTCTTAACGAGACCTTCAACATCTTCGCCCCATACCTCTCCTATCTCCTCTGATTTTATCCTCTTACGTGGAACGTAAACTCCGTAATCAACTATCCCTACACCTTGTTTCGGTTCGCAACTTCCCTCGGACGGTTGAGGCGAATGATAATCCCTCTTCTTTTTCCATAGATAGGTGTAGAACCTTACCTCGTTTGAAATCCCGAGAAGCCCTATTTCTGCTTCGACCTCCTCGCCTGTAACCCTTTCATCAGTATCTATAATACCAGGGGCTTTGAAATCAAGTCCCTCAAGGCTTACAAGTCCGACGGAATAAGGAATTTTCTCATCGAGGTTGAAGTCTGAAGTGGATTTTCTTACAACAGATGAGGAGTAAACCTTGCCTCTCTTAGGGAGGTCGGTTTTACTCAACTGACCCTCTCTACCACAGTCGCTACAGAAGTTCCTTGATGAAAGGTATATTTTTCCACAGTTTTTACACTCCTTTCCCTTCAGATATCTCAAATCCAAGGTTCTTCTGTATTCAGGTGCAGTTCTCTCCATATTATCCTCAAGGTTTTCTCAAAAGACTTACTACAGCCGTTCCACCGCTGCCTCCAACGTTGTGTGTGATCCCCACCTCGGCACCATCGACCTGCCTTTCACCGGCTTCTCCTCTAAGCTGCTCTGTAATTTCAACGGCCTGGGCTATTCCTGTCGCACCTACAGGATGTCCCTTTGCCTTCAGTCCGCCGGATGTATTTACAAACAGCTCTCTTCCGTCTGGAAGCTCGTAGGGAACAGGAGCCTCGTTTTCACTGCAGTCCTTCAAACTCTTCTCTATCCATTTCCAGGCCTTCTTTTTGGGATAAAATCCAAGGTCTTCGAGGGCCAGTACCTCTGCAATAGAAAAGCAGTCATGTACCTCAGCAATGTCGACGTCTTCAGGTCCTAAGCCAGAGGAATCGTAAACACGCTCGGCTGCCTTTTGTGTTGAAACAAGGGTAAGTATATCCTCCCTTTCGTAAAGCGCTATAGAATCGTTTACACCTTCGACGTCCTCAATAACAACGTAATCCGCACCCAGTTCCTCTGCCTTTCTCACCGTCGTCAATAAGACAGCGGCAGCACCGTCGGCTATGCCGGAAGAGTTAAGCAGCTTTGTTGGGCTGGCAACCGGAAAGGAGTTTTTAACCTTGTCGTGTGAAACCTCGAAGGGGTACTGCGCCCTTGGGTTCTTCGAAGCGTGCTTATGGCTCTTTACTGCTATGTGGTCAAAGTCCTCCTCTGTAGCTTCTGTCTCCTCAAGGTATCTATCCTTCAACATGCCGTAAAGTGCTGGAAAGGTGAAGCCAACCTCCTTTCCCATATCTGAAGCAGCGCTAAGTATTTTTGTTGCCTCGTCTGTGGACTTGTCTGTCATTTTCTCAAAGCCACCTGCCATGACAATCCTGTCTTCATCGTGATGAGCTCCAGCAAGTACATCATTAAAAGAGGCTTCCAGGGCGAGGCCGCCTGAAGAACATGCTCCCTCTATCCTTCTACCTAGTATCTGTGACTCAGGGTTACTGTCAAATACTTCGGAGAAAACCTTCGAGGCTGTATGCTCCTGACCTCCAAACATACCGAGGGACATATTACCAAGGAAGAACTTCTCTATGTCGTTCTTCTTTATTCCTGCGTCCTCCAGAGCTTCGAGTCCTGCCTCTTCTACCAGTTCGACCCAGGAACGGTCCCAGAGTTCACCGAACTCCGTATGACCTACGCCGATGACAGCTACCTTCTCTTTCATTAGGTTGTATTAATAGTCCGGGGCTTAAAAATCTTTCGACAAAAGAAACACAGTGTATAGTACATCTGTCGATTACTTCTTCACAATACCGTAACCGATCAGACGCCACTTGTTCTCGATCTGACGTGAAATAGCTATCCTATCACCCATATCCATACATACAGGAAGCTTCAGCTTGACTTCTGCCTCCTCGTTTCCATCGACTACTCTTGCAGAAGTAACAACACCTGCGGTCTTTGATGTGCCTGCTGTAAGCATAAGCGGTTCGTTAGTTTTGATCTCCTCTACCTTCCTTTCTCCTTCGATTCCTGCGACCTTGTCAAAAGTATGGATTTCAAGTGTAAGTTCCTCTATAAGGTCAGGTAGCTCACCTGGATAGCCCACGACTGAGCCTGAGAAGTTGTCACTTTTAGTAAAGGAAGGGTCTAGCTTCGTCTGGATTCCAAGAAGTCCTCCCGGTCCTGCCTTATCCAAGCTTTTACCGATCTTCTCCATAGCAACTATCTCAGTCTTTACGGGTTGCATCCCGTCGTCCTTTCGGATCCCGGGCCTTATCTCTATCTCATCTCCCACGCTCAGCTCGCCATGTACAAGACTTCCGCCGATCACTCCTCCTTTAATATCGTCAATCTCGGTACCTGGCTTGTTAACATCGAAGGATCTGGCCACCATCATCTTAGGACTTGCTTCAGGATCTCTCTCGGGCGTAGGTATCTCCTCCTCCATAGCCTGTAAAACTGCATCGACGTTGACTCTCTGCAGAGCAGATACAGGTACTATCGGAGCGTCCTCTGCAACTGTCCCCTTGACGAACTCCTTTATCTCCTCATAGCTTTCCCTTGCTCTCTCCTCGGAAACCGAATCTATTTTGTTCTGGACTATAACAATATTGTCTATACCGGCTATATCCAAGGTTTTCAGATGCTCTGCTGTCTGAGGCTGTGGACAAGGCTCATCGGCAGATATAACAAAAAGACAGCCATCCATCAAAGCAGCTCCTGACAGAACAGTTCCCATAAGGGTCTTGTGGCCAGGTACGTCAACAAGTGATATGGTTCTCTGTGGCTCCGTATCTTCAAAGCAGGTAGGACACTTATCAGTGGTACAGTAACAGTTGGGCTCATCACAGTCCTCACATTTGTATATAGTCGCGTCCGCGTAACCGAGCCTTATAGTTATCCCTCTCTTTATTTCTTCGGAATGTGTATCGGCCCACTTGCCAGAAATAGCCTGAGCTAACGTACTCTTCCCATGGTCTACATGGCCCATTAAACCTATATTCACCTTTGGTATGAGCCTTTCATCTAGTTCTTCCATATCGATCCCGTTTATTCTTCCTCTTCAGTTTCCTCTTCCTCAGTTTCCTCAGAACCAAGAAGCTCATCTATGCTTTCAGCGTCGCTATCTTTGTCGACGACCTTTACATTTACCTGAACTATGTCCTCTGAAATCACTTCTCCTCTAACTGACTTCCTTCTCTTTACACCGCTGTCTTCGGGTCTGTAGCCAGGACCGTCGCTCATCAGAACTCTTCTGAGGCCGCTTCCATTAACTCCCTTTCTCATAGGGAAGCCCTCTTCATCACTTCCTCCTGTGACTTCAAGACTGTATCCTTCTAAGCCAACAAGAGAGCCGTTGAACACTTCACCTAGCTCAGTACCTATCAGAGGAGTTGCTTCTTTCTCCACCTGCCAAGACCTGCCCTCCTGAGGATCGGAAATGCTTATCTTGAAAATATCAATCACCTCGCCCAGATCAGTTTCTTGAAAACAAAGTTTTCAAGTTTGGAAACAAGCGTTTCCAAATCATCTCCGGGCATTGTTCAAAGACATAGCAAGCTATTTAAAGATTACGGGGTTCTCACACTTCTGACTTGTATTGTTCTAGCTTCCTCTGTACGTAAGATTCAGGATCTTCTTCTCCACCTGTCTTTCTCAACAAATCAGAATCCATCCCGTTTTCTTTATATGTCTCATATCTCCCACTGGGTGAATCGGTCATGTTATCACTGTATAATTACAACTTATTACTTAAATAGTTTTCCCTATCCGTACTTGTCCTCGATTACTTCTTGAAGAACGTTCTTCTCGCCCTTTGAAAGCATATCCTCAAGCTCTTCGAGCTTCCTTATATCCCTATCCGAGAGGAGATTGTAAAGGACGTCGCCTTCCTCCACCTGCCTACCTACAGTTACCTTGCTTATGGATACCGCGACCCTGTCTCCACCCTCTGCTTTTTCCACGGGAACATTTTCGTCCTGTATCTCCCTTATAGTTCCTATTCTTTTTCCATCCTTTACGAGATCGTAACCAGGCTTTATTACGCCGTCTATCACATCACAGCCGACAACTGCAGGCTTCCTCTGCCTGAAAACGTAGCCAGGTAGAAGACGGATCTTCCCGGGTCTGGTAACCTCTTCCAGCTTCTTCCTCCTTATCTCTTCCTTCTTCTTCTCCTTCCACTCCTCGTACTCCTCGACCAGCCTGTAAACAACGGAGCTGGAAAATATCTCAACGTCTTCTTCGCACATCTCAGCGGCCTCTGTTACCTCAACGTTGAAAGCGAATATGCCTCTCTGGAGCGGGTCTTCAACTGAGCTAGCTTCCATGACGTCCTTCCGTGTAACGTCGCCTATCGACGCCTTCATTATAGGAATATCCTTGTCCTCAAGCATGTTTATTATCCCCTCAAGGCTACCTAACGTATCGGCCTTTACCACGATGCCCTCACCCTCGGACTCCATTTCAATATCTCCGACCTCTTCCTTCAGTTCTTCGAGAGCCTTCTCTGAGTTTCCCTCGGGACCAAGGCTCTGAAGAGGTGAACCAGCAACAACCTTGTCGAGATCAGGTCCGGATATCTTAACTCCTGAAGCCGCCTTGACTTCGTCGACGTTCTTGAACTTCTTCTCCGTCCGCAGCTCCTCCAGCTCTCTCGGCTTCAAAAGGGCCTTTATCTTTGATACAACTGGCTCTTCGCCGCCGACAACGAGCTCGTCGCCCCTCCTCATGACACCTTCGTACAGTATAACGTCCAGGGTAGTTCCAAGACCCTTTGATTCCTTGACCTCAAGGACCGTGCCCTTTCCGACATCCGACCTCAGCTCCAGTTCATCGGAAAGATATTTCTGAGAAAGCCCTATAAGTACTGCAAGCAGATCAGGAATTCCCTCCCCTGTGAGACCGGAAACAGGAACTATAGCTACCTTATCCCTGAAGTCATCTACCCTGTCAAAACGGTCCGCGGTGACGTCCATTTCGGAGAGGTCGCCTATAAGCTCGTATACCTTTTCGTCAAGCTTGTTCCTCACCTTCTCCCTTTGTTTGTTGTAGGTTTCAGTGAAGCAGGCACCTTCAACGGAGTTCCAGCCACGTATCTTGTCGGTCTTAGTAGCAGCAACAACAAAAGGTGTGTTGAACTCCTTGAGAAACTTCAAGGACTCTTTAGTCTGTGGCTTAAAACCTTCGTTTACATCGACAACAAGAACAGCAAGATCGGATACCGATCCTCCTCTCTTTCTCAAAGTTGTAAAGGCTTCGTGGCCAGGAGTATCTATAAACAGAAGTCCAGGGACCTGGATGTCTTCAGAGGAGAGAAGACCTCCACAGAGACTTCTTACAACATCAAGGGTGATCTCAGTGGCTCCTATATGCTGGGTTATACCTCCCGCCTCGCCAGAAGCTACCTTTGTCTCTCTTATCCGATCGAGTATAGTCGTCTTTCCGTGGTCCACGTGTCCTAGGACCGAAATTATAGGCTGTCTTCTTTCTTCCGGCATTTTCAACACCTCCTATACATATAGTGCTAGCGGGAGTCATTCCTACACTATAATTCCGGCGAAGATATTTAAAAATAGTCAGATCATGTCAGTGCGCATGTGGAACGTAAAGCTCGATAAGAACCATGACTCCTATGCCTACGAGGAACATCAACATAATTAAGAGGTTTTCTAACTTATTGTCTTCTTCAGGGTGTATCTCAGGAATCAGATCTGCTGCGCCTATATATACAAAGCCTCCTGCTGCAAAGGCTATAAGGTAGACAGGACTAATAAAGTCCCTGAGAAAGTAGGCAAGCAGGCCACCAGGAACTATCATAAGAGCAGCCAGGAAGTTGACTGTAAGTGCCTTCACCTTCTTCCAGCCTCCCTTGACTAAGATTCCAAAGTTCCCGAGTTCCTGTGGAATCTCATGGGCTGCAACTGCAAATGTGGTTGCTACACCCAATGAGAAGTCGACTAGGAACGAACCTCCGATGATGAGTCCGTCGACAAGGTTGTGTATACTGTCAGAAACAAGTATAAGATAGCTGAAAGGCTCCTTGGAATGTTCTTCAGGTGGTTTATGACAGTGATGCCACTGAAGGAACTCCTCAAGGATAAAGAAGAACACGAGACCTGAAAGGATGAAAAGGGGCGCCTCAAGATGTCCGTGCCCGGCTTCTAGGTCGTGGAAAACTTCCGGTATAAGATGAAGGAAAGCACCACCTATGAGAGTTCCTGCAGCAAAGGAAACCAGCAGTAGTAATATCTTCTTGAACGTTCTCTCCTTCAGGGCAAGAGTAAATATACCTATCCACGCGAGCACTGCCACACCAAAGGTAGCTCCCAGGATCCATGTGATCTCGCTCATACCCTGGGCTATAAAAGATCAGGATATAAATATATTTATTACGTCAAAAAACGAGGATACATTTATAAAATCGTCGAACAATGCTTTAGCTAAAGATCAGTCTGCATCATTTAAAAGAATTTAAAACTTTTAAACAATGAGAGACAATTAATTATCCTAGTTTCAGGGTGTGTATATGGAACAGATAAGAATACATGGACGTGGTGGTCAGGGTTCTGTTACTATGGCTTCCATGCTTGCAAAGGCTGCCTTTGAATCAGGGAAGGAAGCTCAAGGTTTTCCGTCCTTCGGTGTTGAAAGGCTTGGAGCACCAATAGAAGCCTTCGTAAGAATAGACGACAGGGAAATAACCGACAGAAGTCAGGTATACGAGCCTGATATTGTTATAGTCCAGGACCCGACGCTCATAGAGCTCGTAGACGTCGAGGAAGGTCTCGATGAGGACGGAATAATGGTAGTAAATACATCAGAAGATGTGGACGATTTAAACCTGGAAACCGAAGCAGAGGTAGTCGCAGTCGACGCCACAAATATAGCTTTGGAGCATCTCGGCAAACCTATAATGAATACAGCCCTGTGTGGAGCCTTCGCCAAGGTGACAGGACTGGTTGAAAAGGGAAGTATGGCAAAGGTTATAGAAGAAACGTTCGAAGGTGAGATAGGTGAAAAGAACGTCAAAGCTATGGAAGAGGCATATGAGGTGTGTTGAATGACCAAAGATCCATACGAAGACCTAAAGATAAGTACGGGAGCTGTAACAGATCCGAAGACCACACTGGTAAATAAGACAGGAAGCTGGAGGTCGGAAAGGCCTGTCATAGACCACGAAAAGTGTGTCATGTGCGGCAAATGCGAAACCTTCTGTCCGGATATGGCAGTGAAGGAAACGGACGAAGGCAAGGTCGAGGTCGACCTGGAGTACTGTAAAGGTTGTGCAATATGCGCCGAAGAATGTCCCGTAAACGCTATTGTAATGGAAAAGGAGGAGAAATGATATGGAAAAGATGTTGACAGGCTATGATGCAGTCGCAGAAGCTGTCAAGGCTTGTAATCCCGATGTTATTCCTGCCTATCCAATAACGCCTCAGACAGATATTGTAGAAAAGATAAGTGAGATGGTAGCAGACGGAGAGCTGACAAGTGAGTACGTCAGAGTTGACAGCGAGTTCAACGCCGCTTCCACTGCATTAGGAGCTAGTGCAGCCGGAGCAAGGATCTTTACAGCCACGTGTTCCCAAGGACTTAAGCTTATGAGCGAGCCGCTCTTCAGCGCCTCGGGTATGAGACTACCTCTTGTTCTGGGTATTGCAAACAGAAGTCTTTCCGCGCCGCTCAGCATCTGGGGTGACCATACAGATACTTTCGCTGAAAGAGACGGTGGTATGATCCAGTTCTACGCCGAAGACGTTCAGGAAGCCATGGACAATATAGCTTTAGCGTACCGAGTAGCCGAAGACAAAGAAATTTCACTTCCTGCTCTTTCCTGCCTCGACGGTTTTATACTGACGCATGTACAGGAGAAGGTCGATGCTTTCACAGAAAAAGAGATAAAGGAGTTCCTTCCTGAAAGGGATCCTGTACACACGCTTGACCCATCTGACCCTACGACGATGGGAGCCTACGCAAGACCGGAACACTGGACCGAAACCAGGTACGAGGTACACAAGGCCGTGAAGAGAGCCAAGGACAAGATAGGCGAGGCTGTGGAGGATTTTGCTGATATATTCGACAGAGAATACGGCTTGGAGCACAGCGGACTAGTGGAAACGTACAGATCCGAAGATGCCGACGTAATTATCGTGGCTCTGGGAAGCGTATGCGGAACGATAAGATACGTAATCGACGAATACAGAGACAAGGGCGAAAAGGTAGGTCTCGTTAGACCAAGGGTCTACAGGCCGTTCCCAAAAGAAGAGCTGAACAAGGTACTGGAGGACGCAGAAGCCATAGCTGTTATGGAGAAGGACGTATCTTTAGGTTACCAGGGCGGCTTGGCGATAGACCTCAAGTCCTCACTCTACTCCAACGGAACCATGATACCGGTACTTAACTACATCGTTGGCTTAGCGGGAAGAGACGTTACAAAGGATAACATAAGGAAAGTTGTAGAGGAAACAAAGGATGTAAGAGGAAAGGATCCGAGGGATGTGGAGGAAGAAGAGAGGTGGGAACCACTAAGAGATGAGCTTTTGTCAGGTGATAAAGATGACTGAAGACAAGTTCAAAAGAGACGAAGATCTATTCTGTCCTGGACACAGGGCCTGTCCGGGATGTGGAGCCGCGCTGGCTTCGAAGCTGGTCACAGAAGCTACAGGACCACAGACTATACTCTCTATGCCTACAGGCTGCATGGAAGTAACTACTACGCCTTATCCGGAAAGCGCCTGGGGCGTGAGCTGGATACACAACATTTTCGAAAACGCTGCTTCTGTAGCAGGCGGGGTAGAGACAGCCTACAGAGCCTTTGACAAAAGGGATAAGAAAGGATACATGGACCATGACGACGTGAACTTTGTAGTTATGGCGGGTGACGGGGCAACCTTCGACATAGGTATAAGAAGTCTAAGTGGAATGATGGAAAGGGGACACGACGTACTTTACATATGTTACGACAACGAGGCCTACATGAATACAGGTATACAGAGAAGTAGCAGCACACCTATAGGTGCAGCCACTACGACTAGCCCTGCCGGTGAGGAAAGTCTGGGTGAAGATATTCACAAAAAGGACATGCCGAGTATAGCTGCTGCACACGGCCTGGAGTACGTAGCTACCGCAAGCGTCGCGTATCCCGAGGACTTCAAAAACAAGGTTGAAAAGGCACTGGAGATAGAAGGTCCCAAGTATATACAGGTCTTCGCGCCCTGTCCACGGGGCTGGAGACATGACTCCAGGAACTCAGTGGAAATTGCAAGGTTAGCGGTACAGACAGGCATGTACCCGATCTACGAGATGGAAGACGGAGAGATAACCAACGTAAAGGAGGTCAAGGACAGGAAGCCTGTCGAGGATTACCTGAAGGCGCAGGGAAGGTTCAAACACCTCTTCGAGAAGGACGAAGGCGAGGAAGTAATCAAGGACCTCCAGAAAATTGCTGACGTGAACGCCGAGGAGCTTGGAATAGACAAGTAACTACTCCAGTATTTCTATATCATCTGTCTTTCCATCGCCGTCTCTGTCCAATCCCTTTATGACTCTGTAAAACTCCTCTCCCCGTGTATAACCATCAAAGACCTTTTCAGGCTGCTGCGTTGCCGCAAGGATACAGGTCTTTGTTCCTTCGAAGTCAAGACCCGAAAGAAGTATCCTCTTGTGTCCGTTCTTCTCTATCTTTGCGATGAGACCGAGGTTTTCGTCAGAATAACTGTTACCGGTTCTGTCAGAAACTATCTTCCAGGTCTTCTCCCAGTCAAAGCGAAC
>PWIB01000001.1 GCA_003555465.1 Candidatus Aenigmatarchaeota archaeon
AGGGAGTTTGGATACGCAGTCATAGGCTCCCTCCTCGGGATCCTTTCTTCTTTGTCTGATTTCTTCCTTGGGTTGGTCCGTCCCGGTGAAGGCTTTTTAAGCGCCACTGGTAGTATAGGCCTTATCTTCTCCCTGGCAGCTCTTTTCGTTGCTTCGGACTACATAAGAAACAGGAAGTTCACAGGAAGGTTCCTTTTGTTTTCTTCAGTAGTTATCTTTGTTTCGCTTGGCGTCTTTGGAAGGCCTGGGTTCTTTGAGATCACACAGCCAAGCATTACGATACGTTTAATAAGTTTTCTGTCCATAGTTTCAACGATACTTTTGATAGTTTCAGGTAGGAAGTTTTTGAGGAAGATATAGAAAGTCGGTGGAAATATGAGAAAGGATATGCAAACAGGTCTCGAACAGAAAGTAAGCGATGTTGCTGAAGAACTCGGTGTAGATGAATACCTGTCTTCTGTAGGGGCCTTTGACCCGAAAGACCTAGGAATACCTGAGGATGTCAATGGGTTTTATTCTCCGGAGATGAAGGCAGTTGGCATAAATAAGGACTGTATAGGTACAGATCAGGGGAACTCGACACTGATCCATGAGCTAACGCATTCTTTGCAGGACTCGAAGAGATATGACTACAATTTCAAACCTGGAGAGAGGGTACTTTATTCAGAATTCATGGAAGCGCAAGCCTCCAAGTACACACCTTTCGAAAGTCCTTATCCACACCTCGAGTCTATTTACGATATCTTCATGGAAGGCTATGAGAAGGACTATTTCCCCGAGGAATTTAAGGACAGGTACGGTCAGGTTTACGAGGCTTTGAGTGACTGTGAAGATGTTCTTGAAGATGCGGATTTTGAAGAAATTTTTACTGGCGATTTCGGACTTACGGATTCAAATTATGAAACCACCCCAGGAAACGAAACCTACTGAAAAGGAGTTCTGTGAACCATGAGTATAGGTAAAATATACCTTGCCAGTCCACTGGGATTTCATGAGGCAGGTAGATACTTCCTCCAGGACAAGCTTGTTCCTGAGCTTGAAGATCTGGGGTTCCAGGTAATAAATCCCTTTGATGAGATTCCCGAAGAGGAGGTAGAGGACATGAAAAGTATACAGAAAATAGAGGAAAGAAAAAGGAAGCTTTCTGAACTGGACATGGAAATAGGTGAAATGAACAGAAAATCTATAGAAAGATCCGACATGGTTCTTGCAGTCCTCGAAGGCTCTGATGTGGACAGTGGCACTGCCTCTGAGGTTGGTTATGCAGCAGGAACTGGGAAGAAGGTAATAGGTTACAGGAGTGACTTCCGACTTTCGTCTGAAAATCTCGGTACTTCCGTCAATCTCCAGGTGGAGTATTTTATAAGGGAAAGCGGTGGCAAGATTGCTAGTTCTCTTGATGAACTGATTGAACTGATGGGAGAAATAAAATAGATTAGTAGTGCTCAGCGAGGTAAAATTTTTATTACTGTAAAATCAAATAGGAATGGGGTGATTATATGGCATCTGCCAAAAAGATCCTTTCAGGTATCGTGGGTAATATCGCCGCCGCGATAGTAATGCTGATTCTTTCAATCCTGGCCTTCTTTGTGGTGATCTTCATTGTAAGGTCTGGGGCAGGACTTGCAGGATATCAGCCAAGCGGTGATTACGTAGTACTTTCCTCGGCGATTTTGACAGGATTTTCCGTGCTTTCGGGAATGTGGAAAGGTGAGTAGTGACCTACCCACCTTTTTTTTGATACTGTCCTTAGATAATATTTTTAAATTCTCATTTCTTTGAAAAGATTGGTGATACTATGGTTGAGATACAGGAAGTTTCCGAAGACGTTGAAGAATTTGAGAGGATAGGCTCACATTCCCATATCTCAGGTCTTGGTCTTGATGAAAAGGGCAATGCGGAGGGCAGCGGTGACGGTCTGGTAGGTCAGAAGAGAGCCAGAGAAGCCGCAGGACATGTGGTGAACCTTGCAAGAAAAGGAAAGCTTGCTGGAAGAGGTGTTCTTCTCGCAGGACCACCCGGTACAGGAAAAACAGCTATAGCCGTTGGTATCTCAGAGGAACTTGGTGAAGACATTCCTTTCGTCCAGCTTTCTGGTTCAGAGATATTTTCAGCGGACAAAGACAAAACAGAAGTTCTCAAGGAAAAACTCAGGAGAGCCCTAGGAGTTACCATTGAAGAAACAAGAGAGGTCTACGAAGGTAAAGTAGAAACCGTGGAGCTCCAGCAGGGTCAGGGAGGAATGAATCCGATGCAGCAGAGACCTGCCGAGGCTTCACTGAAGCTTAGCACGGAAGATGACAGCAGAAGCCTACGCCTTGGACGAAGAGTAGCGGCTTCCATTCAGAAGGAAGGAATCAGAGAAGGAGACGTTGTGAGGATAGACTCGGAAAGCGGAAAGCTACAGAAGTTAGGGAAGGCACAGGACGACTGGAAGGAAGGCAAAGACGTCTCAGCGGACGAACCCGTGCCCGTTCCCGGTGGAGATGTGCAGAAGGAGAGAGAGTTTACCCATACACTGACGCTTCATCACATGGATCTCGCAAACGCGAATCGTGGCGGAGGTGGTCTTCTGTCGATGTTCGGTATGGGTAAATCAGGGATAACAGAAGACATAAGGAACGCGGTGGACAAGCAGGTCAGGGACATGATAGAGAAGGAGAAAGCGGAGCTAGTTCCTGGAGTGCTCTTTATAGACGAAGTGCATATGCTTGACATAGAAGCAGTTTCATTCCTTAACAGAGCAATGGAGAGAGAATTCGCACCGATAATTGTCCTTGCTTCAAACCGTGGTGAATCAAAGATCAGAGGTACAGAAATAGAATCACCTTATGGCCTACCTCTGGATCTACTTGACCGACTTTTGATTACAAACACGGAGCCTTATGGTGAGGATGAGGTTAGGAAGATCCTCAAGATAAGGTCTTCTGAGGAAGAAGTGGAGCTCAGCGAAGAAGCCCTGGAGAAGCTTACGAAGATAGGCGCAGAAGCATCGATGAGGTACGCAGTACAGCTCATGGCGCCTTCAAGGGACATTATGGAACTTAGCGATGATGAGAAGATAGAAAAGGACCACGTAGAAGAAGCAAGAGAAAGGTTTCTGGACGTAGAAAGCTCCTCAGAGAAGCTCAGAGACTACCAGGACAGGATGCTTTCCTAAAATCCCTCTCCCTTTCTTTATTTTACTTAAAGGAAGATTACTTCAG
>PWIB01000039.1 GCA_003555465.1 Candidatus Aenigmatarchaeota archaeon
ATGGGCAGTGCTTATGTCCTTGCTGAAGCCTGTATATCCGATGGCGAGCTTATAGACTGTGGGGGTTACACACCTGACGATCCCGACGATACAGGAAACGGTGATGATGGCCCTGGACCCGTCGATGAGGAGGATCCCTTCCCGTTCGATGTCGATTCTAATATAGAAAATGTAGATGTTTTCCCAGGCGACGAGAGAAGCTTCTGGATAATGATTACAAACAACCTTGATGATGAACTTTCTGTTGAGATGGAGGCTACCGATGATCTTTCAGAATGGGTTGAGTTCGAGGAGGATTTAGTTGAACTCGATCCTACTAGTTCAAGAACTCTGGGTTTTGATTTAGAGTTACCAACTTATGCTGATCCAGGAGAGCATTCCGGTGATATTCGTCTGGCTGGAAGAGATGAGGAGAGAACAATGCCTATGGAAGTGAATGTACTTGAAGAGATAGAAGACGATCTGAGTTTGGATCTAGGCCTCTTGGACGACGAGGTCGAGAGAGGTGACAACGTAACTTTCCGTGTAGAGTTAAATACCGATAGTGCAAATGAATTGGATGTAGAGGCTACATATACTGCCAGAGGACCTGAGAATCAGACATTGATCGAAACTGAGGAAAATATAGCCTTTACAGGAAGTTATTCGGGCTTTAGAGAGATGGAGATACCCGAAGATGCAGAAGCTGGAAGATACGAACTTGTGGTATGGGCCGAAATCGATGAGGGAGCTGTAAGAGATATGGAGACTTTCCATGTTCTTGAGACGTTCTGGGCAACTACTGCTGGTCAGTTGTTGCTTTTCCTCGGAGTTCCGATAGCAGTCCTTGGAATCGTAATAAGTGGTGTGCACCTGAAGGGTAAGTACGAGGCATGGAAAGAGGCTAAGGAGGAGGAGAAGAGGTACCTTTTCCCGGTCGACGACAACGCAATTCCTCAGAAAAGCGAGGACTCATTCTGGATAGGCAAGCTTGCGGGAAGCGATAAAAACGCATACTACAACCCTGACGATCTTAAGACGCACGTGCTTGTCGCTGGAGCTACAGGCGCAGGAAAGTCCGTTGGGGCTTCAGTCTTTGCCGAGGAGGCATTGGACCAGGATATACCCGTCGTTGTGTTCGATCCGACGGCGCAGTGGACAGGCTTCGTAAACCGTTGTGAGGACGACGAGCTTATGAAATACTACAGCAAGTTCAATATGGATAAAAGGAAAAGGAAGAGCTATCCGGGAATGATACACAAGATGGACGATCCTGAAAAGGATATAGACTTTAAGAGCCTTACAAATGAGGGAGAAATAACCGTTTTCACGCTCAACGACCTCTCAACAGAGGAGTTTGACCAGGCTGTAAGGAACATTATAGACTCTATGTTCGATATAAACTGGGAGGAGAGCGAAGACTTGAAGCTTGTCGTTGTGTTCGACGAAGTGCATAGGTTGCTGGAGAAATACGGTGGTAAAGGTGGTTATGAAGCCCTTGAAAGAGCCTGTAGAGAGTTCAGGAAGTGGGGTATAGGCCTCATAATGTGTTCTCAGGTTCTCGCGGACTTCAAGCAGGCTATCGAAGGTAACGTTCTTACGGACGTACAGTTCAATACCAAGGCCATCAAGGATATAAGGAAGGCGAAGGACAAGTACGGTGAGAAGTACGCCAAAAGGATAACTAGACAAGGTATAGGAGTCTGCATGATGCAGCACGCCCAGTACAACGACGGTGATCCATGGTTCGTTAGGTTCAGACCGACATGGCACAATCCACATAAACTTAAGGAAGAGGAGCTGGAGAAATACGAAGATTTCGCCGAAAAGCTTGATGAGCTTGAGGAGAGAATTGATGAGATGGAAGATAAAGATGAGGATGTATTCGATCTGAGAACCTCGTTGAGAATGGCGAAGAACAAACTGAAGACTGGAAACTTCAGAATGACCGAAATTTACATAAACTCTCTTGAGGAAAAGATACAATAGGTGACTGAATGGCAGAAGAGGACGACATCGAGGAACTTGTTGAAGACGACCTTGGCGACGAGGAAAACGTTATAAGCAAGGACGAGTTCCAGGAGCTGGAAGAAGAGGAGGGCGATGGTCCAGTTGTTGATAAGGAGGAAGAACTGCAGGAGGATGAGCTGGGCGAAGGAGCAAGCAAGTTAGAAGAGATTACTATGAGAGTAGACAAGTTAGAGGCTCAGCTTGAGATGGTCCAGGACGAGAAATCAGGCTTACAGAACCAAATACAGGAGCTTTCCGGTCAGATAGGTGAACTGAGATCAGGTCTTATGGACAAAGAAGAGGACATCGATGATATAGAGAAGGACTTCGATAGGATAAGGGAGATATTCAAGGAGATGGAACCCGAGCAATTCGAGAAGAAACTGGAGAAAAAAGAGGAAGAGATCTCAAAGAACGAGGCTAAGCTGGAAGAGTTTGAAGAGAAGTTTAGTGTGTTGAAGGATAGAATAAATGAAGTGGACGAAAAGCTGAGCGGTATAAAGGATATAGATAATATAGTCGACCTCTCCGATAAGTTGAACAAGAAGCTGGAGGAAATTGAGGACGATAAGAACTACGTTGATAGGAAGGCTTCAAAGATAGAGAACCTTTTCTCGGAGATATCTGAAAAGACCAGTGAGTTTGAAAACTATAAAGGTAAGATTGATTCAAACAAAGAAACTATAACGGATCTGATGAAGACTGTGGATAGGATTGATGTAAAGATCGAGGACATGGTTTCCGAAGATGATCTGGAAAAGGCAAAGGATGTCTTGAAGGAGGAACTGACCGAGGTTAAGTCCGAGCTTGAGGACAAGTTGTTTGACATTAGCGATCTTATTGAAAAGCTGTTGACAGATGTTGAGGAAGAGGACCTCAAGGAAGTAGTTACAGGGTACGAAGAAGCAAGAAAGGTTGCAGAGGAACTGAACGATGAAACAGAAAAGCTAAAAAAGAGGCAGGAGATGCTGGTTGAGCTTCTTAGAGTTATGAGTGGTAAGGAATGAATTTTGGAGATATACTTGACAGAATAGGAAGCAGAGGTATGGAATTAGACGAATTTGAGGAGGAGATAGAGGACTTAAAGAGAGTTTGGAGCGATGTCAACCTTGTTCATATTTTAGAGAGATTGGACGAC
>PWIB01000029.1 GCA_003555465.1 Candidatus Aenigmatarchaeota archaeon
CGTAATATATGTCGCCTGAAAACCTTCTGAGAACTACATCAAAGTCGAAGTCCGATTCAAAGGAAGCGTCGATCTCCACTTCACCTGTTATAGGATCAAAGGTCTCGTCCTCTATTTCGATTTCACCTGGATCCTCCAAGGACCGCTCCAGGTTCTCTAGATCCTCCGGTATTATAAGACTTTCAATACTCCAGTTGTGGACAGAAAAACCGTAAACTACAGGAACTGAAAGTATGAGAACTGTAGATAAGGCCAGGAGAATTCCCAGAAGCTTGTTGTCCATGTTAAAACATATGTTCAAATCGTTTAAATAAATTGACACTGTCACGTCTGAAGGATATTTATTAAAATCTAAATGTATAGGAAAAACAGTTGGTAAAGGATGATAGAAATCTTCAGTATCGTACTGATATCCTGTGCTCTGATCACAGCCTTTGCTTCCTTGATATCTAAAGACCTCTTGAAGTCTGCAGTTCTCCTTGGAGTTATGTGCGCGTTCCTCTCTGGAGAGTTCTATCTTCTAGGATACAGAACCCTTTCGATCGTAAACCTCGTATTCGGGTCCATACTCACTCCCTATGTCTACATCAAAACCGTGAAAGCCACCGAAAGGATGGAGGACGCAAAAGATGATTGATCCCAATATCGTGGCTGTGATATTGCTTTTCTTTGCGGCATTTGGAGCGTTTGCTCTGAAGAAAAATATCATGAAGGCTGTCATGGCCGTCACTGTCCTGACACAGTCTGCTCTCTTTATGTTGGTATCTATGAAGGGTCGGGGGTACGCCGTATCCGAAGGAATTGCAGTAAGGGCGGTTTTAATTAGCTTTATCGTACTTTTGGTCCTCCTATTCTTCGTGCACAGGATATACAAAAACTACGGAAGTCTGGACGCAAGGAAGAGGAGGTTGAAAGGATGACGGAGCCTGTAGTTAGCTACTTACCAGTTTTAGCCGTAGTTTTACCCCTTTTTTCTGCGGTTATAGTTTACGCTTCAATGAAACTCAATAAAAACCTGGGAAGAGCATTAAGTTTTGTTTCGCTTGTAGCAACAGCTTTGCTTTCATCCATACTCGGATATAGGGCTCTCAACGGAAGGATACCTTCCAGTATTTTAGGAGGAGTTGAAGGAGCTTTGATGGACTTTCCCTTTCAAGTTATCCTGGAGGCAAACGCGCTATCCGCTCTAATGGGTGTCTTGGCAGCCTCGATAGCTCTTGTGATAGGACTTTACTCACTTGGATTCATCAAGGACAAGGACAACGAAGGTCTTTACCATACGCTTCTTCTGATAACGATATCAGGGATGCTCGGTCTGGTCTATAGCGCAAGTCTCTGCAACATCTTCCTGTTCCTCGAGGTTGCATCCCTGTCCTCCGCAGGTCTCATAGCCTTCTACGTAAGCAGGGACGAAAGCTTCGAGGCCGCGTACAAATACATGATGGTAAGCGCCGTAAGTGCAGTAATGATACTATTTTCCTTGGCCATCCTACACGGCCAGTACGGAACTTTGATAATCTCGGAGCTGTCCGGTCTGCTCCGTTTTACAGTTATGGACAAGATAGCCCTAGGAATCCTAGTCTCGGCCTTCGCTATGAAATGTGGAGCCGTTCCTCTCCACATGTGGGTATCCGATAGCTACGGCGAAGCACCCGCCCCCATATCCGCCCTTCTCGTCGTAGGAAGCCAGGCAAGTCTCTACGCACTCTTTCGTGTATCCTTCGCGCTCACAGGAACGGCCTCGCTTACGGCTGTATCCTGGTCCCTGATAATCTTCGGAGTACTGTCGATGTTCGTCGGAGTTACAATGGCCCTCCCACAAAAGGATGTAAAGAGGTTAATGGCTTACCACGCGATATCGCAGACAGGATACATGCTCCTGGGTGTCGGCGTAGGCCTAGCGGTAGTTACAAGACCCGAGGTGCTGGATGCTATTGGAATAACATCTATGGAAGGCGGGCTCTTCCATGTGGTCAACTACGCTATGTACAAGGGTCTTCTGTTTCTCTGCGCAGGAGCCATAATATACAAAACAGGAACAAAAAACCTTAACGAGATGAAGGGCCTGGCACACAGCATGCCCTACACCACCGTTCTCTTCCTGGTTGGTACTCTGGCCATCGCAGGGTTACCGCCCTTCAGCGGCTTCGCGTCGAAGATAATGATATACCAGTCGACCTTCGCCTTCAACCCTCTCCTGGCTGCCATAGGAATGACCGTAAGCATACTTACACTCGCGTCCTTCGTAAAGGTCTTTCAGAACGCCTTCATGGGAAGAGAAAGTTCCGGGGAAAGCGGTGAGGTCCCGAAGTTCATGTTGGCGGCGATGGTGGTCCTGGCTGTAGGTGTAATCCTGTTCGGGTTGGTTCCTAACGTCGTTGTTGAGAGTTTAATAACTCCGGCCGCAGAAACATTGTTAGGCGAGTTCAGCGCAGGTGGTTTGATATGATAGGACTGGAAACTGGTTACGGTAACTGGAGTCCCATAATCTGGCTTGTATCATTGATAGTCATAGCTGTGCTTATTCTCTTCTTGAGAAGTCTTGGAAAGAAGGACTATAAAAAGGAGGGTGGCAAAGACGAAGAATTCTTCTCTGGTAACGAACCTCCTGAAGAGGGTTTCAGAGGAGACTACTGGGGATTTTTTGAAGTTTTTGAAAGGTATTACAAATATATGGAAAAGATGCACAGTGGGCTGATAAACGACTACATGCTATGGTTCCTTGTGGTCCTGGCCCTGATCGTTTTTGCGCTACTCGTGAGGTCGATATGATGAATCAGGAAGAAATAAAGAAGTCATTGTGGGTCTTCCATCTAAACACTGGATCCTGTAACGGCTGCGACATAGAGATAGTAGCAAGCAGCAACCCAAGATACGATATAGAGAGGTTCGGCACGAAGATTGTAGGAACTCCCAGACATGCAGATGCGCTCCTGATAACAGGTCCTGTTACCAGAGAGATGGAGAAAAAGGCCAAGAGGGTTTACGAACAGGTCCCGGAGCCGAAGCTGGTAATAAGCGTCGGTAACTGTGGAAATACCGGCGGTGTTTTTTACGAATCCTACAACCTTGAAGGACCCATAGACAAGGTCTTTCCCGTGGACGTTTACGTCCCGGGTTGTCCGCCCCGACCCGAGGCGATAATAGACGGGTTGAAGGAAGCATGGAAGATTTTAGAAGGTGAGGAAGATGAAGGTTGACGAGATAATCGAGAAGTTTGAAGATAAGGATGGACTCAGGAATATCGAGAAGAGGGTAAGGGGAAGAAGAGTCTGGTTGACCGTTGACAGAGAAAACTTCAAGGATTTTGTGGAGGAGGTTTATGAAATACAGGAGGATGCGCACTTCTCAGTTTGTGCAGGAACCGACCTAGGAGAGAGCGTGGAGCTGATATACTACTTCTCTTTAAACTTCAGGGAAAGACATGGTGAAATATATCTCGGAATAAGGGTAATTCTGCCAAAGGACGATCTTAAAATACAGACAATAACCGGCGTCGTCAAGGGAGCTCAGATATCCGAGAGAGAAATACAGGAGATGCTCGACGTAGAGGTAGAAGGAACGCCGGACGTGAGGAGGCTTTTCCTGGACGAAGACTTCCCGGAGGAAACCTACCCATGGAGGAGAGACGAAAAAGGACCAGATAAAATCGCAAAAGACTTCCACGAAGGTGATGAGAATGAGTGAAGAAGGATTTGAATTTTCCGTAGGACCTGTGCATCCAGCTCTTAAAGAGCCGGTGAGAGTAAAGTGCAAAGTCGAGGGCGAGAAGGTGAAGGATGCTGACTTCGAACTGAGCCAGGTCCACAGAGGTATAGAGTGGGCAGGTACCAAAAGAAATCCAGTACAGATACTGTATCTATCGGAAAGGATATGCGGAATATGTAATATATGTCACACCCTCGCGTTCTCGCGCGCCGTGGAAAACATAGCAGGGATAGAAACCCCAAAAAGAGCCGAGTATATAAGGACACTCACAGCAGAGCTTGAGAGGATACATTCACATATACTCTGGGCCGGTGTTGCCGCCAACGAGCTGGGCTTTGATTCGGTGATGCAGTACACATGGAAGACTAGGGAAAAAATCCTGGATGTAATCGAGCACATGACAGGAAACAGGATAACCAAGGCGATGATAACAATAGGCGGCGCCAGAAGAGATGTAACCAAGGAAAGGGAGGAGAAGATAAGAGAAGGTATAGAATACTACAGAAAGGCCTACGACAAGCTTGAAAACATACTTCTCCAGGACAAGACAATAAAGGCCAGGACGAAGGAAATAGGCGTTCTTACAGAGAAAGAAGCCCTGGAGACCTGTGCGGTCGGACCAACGGCCAGGGCTTCAGGCGTTGGGAAGGATGTCAGAAAAACTGAGGAATACGGCGCATACCAGGACCTTGAGATCGAGCCGATTACGCCGGATATGTACCACGGCGAAGTCAACGGTGACGTCTACGACCGTATAGCATGTAGGGTTCTTGAGATCAAGCAGTCGCTTGATATAATAGAGGACTGTCTGAATATGATGCCCAGCGGCGACATAAAGTACGAAGAAAATATCCCCAAACTTTTATCGGAGGTGCAGGGTGCGGAAGGCGAGGGTATAGGCAGGCACGAAGCACCAAGAGGTGAGGTTATACACCACGTAAAGCTCGTAGGGGAAGAAACTCCTGAATCGTGGAGGGTAAGAGCTCCTACGTACAACAACCTCCTGAGCTGGATACCGATGTTAAAGAGCGAGCAGATAGCCGACATCCCGATAATTGCGGCCTCCATAGATCCCTGTATGTCGTGTGCAAACAGGGCTGTGGTAAAGGACGGAACAGCCCTTGAGAAGAAAAGACTAAGGGAACTGTCCAGAAAGAAAACCAAGGAACTTAAGGAGGAGTTGGGAGATGTATGAAACTGTATTGACTATAGCTCTTGTTCCGATATTAGCAGCGCTGTCAATAGTTCTAGGTCTATTCTACGAGGGGATTGTAAGAAACCTCAAGGCAAAGATGCAGTCCAGGCTCGGACCTCCTGTGGTTCAACCCTTCAGAGACGTAAGGAAACTGTTGAAAAAGGAAGATGTAGTGCCTAAAAACTCCGTAGCCTGGCTGTTCAAGGCAGCACCTGCCCTGGCTCTAATAACAACGCTTACGATATTGCTTTTCCTCCCCGTCGGAGGATTTGATCCACTGCTCTCAGGAAGCGGAGACCTCGTTGTAGTGATCTACCTACTTATATTCCCCTCGCTGGCCCTGACCCTAGGAGGCTTCTCCTCTAGTTCGACTTACTCAACCGTCGGCGGACAAAGAGAAATGGTAAAGATGATGAGTTACGAGCTTCCTCTTGCAGTCATAGCTGTCTCCGTGGCCTGGTTGATTTCAGGAGTTGAAGGAAGCGTAGCGGCCTTTTCGTTTGAAGCGATGTCGGAAAACGTGGTCTGGAGCTTAACCGGCCCGCTTGGTTCCTTAGGTTTGTTTATACTTTTCATCGTAGCTCTGACGGTTCTTCCTGGAAAAAGCGCTTCCCTCCCCTTCGACGCTTCCAAGGCCAAGACGGAACTTGCGGAGGGAGTGAAATCAGAATATTCAGGAAGAAGCTACGCTCTACTGTATATAACGGACTGCGTCAAGATGCTTGTCTTCGCAACTATAATAGTTGGGATATTTATCCCCTACGGAATTTCAGGCTTTCTTGGCCTAAGCAGTATTGCTGCAACAGTGGCAGACTTCGCCTTCTACCTGATCAAACTGTTCCTTGTAATATTCCTGGGGTCTGTCTTTGCCAGAGCCGCTTTCTCAAGACTCAGGATAACACAGATAGTAAAGTTTTACTGGGTATATTCCACAGGACTCTCCCTGCTTGGTCTGGGTCTTATCGTCCTAGGAGGCTATATATAGGTGATAATATCTTTGAGATGCAAAAGGAACTGATAAAACAGCTCTTCAGGAAGGCCTTCACAAACAGGTTTCCTGGAAAGAGGATTCCTGAAGACACAGAAAGGATGGAAAGAGAGGGTATAAATTCACCCATAAACGTTCCCGAAGACTACAGGGGAAGGATAAGCTACGATAAGGAAAAGTGCACAGGTTGTCAGTTATGTACAAGGGTGTGTCCAAGTAAGGCCGTCGTTTACCACAAAGAAGAAAACAAGATAAGCTACCATCTCCTCAGATGCACCTTCTGTGGTGAATGTGTGGAGGTCTGTCCAGTCCAGGCACTTACGTTTACCCAGGAATTTCTGCTTGCCAGAACTGAAAAGGACTAGTTCTTCATTTCTATTTCGTCCCATTTCCCCTCTTTGAGAACAGTTTTGAGTTCTTCGACCGCCTCCCTCGCCTCGGTTGAAAGCTTCTCCTCCACCTTAACCTCCTTGGGCTGTATACCAAGTACAACCACTTCACCTACGTATTCCTCCAGTTGTAATAAAAGAAGATTCAACGGCATGCTGTGCGTTCCTATACCCTCGGAACTTAACTCTTCTTTGGAGAGTCTACGGATCTCACCAGGTGGAAGATCCATCCTGGCCGCATCGACAAGAACAAGTATATCAGGCTCCTTCTTCTTAACCAATCCTCCAAAGTTCTCAGGAACTGTTTCACAGGGAACTGAAAGCCAGTCCTCGTTATCAAACTCTCTGGCAAGTCTGTTTCCAACGCCGTCGTCCCCCTTCAACTCGTTCCCTACACCCATCAGAATTTTTTCCACTTCACTCCACCTTTACCCTTTCGATTTTGCATTCTTCGCCGCTAACCAGGGACGGATCATCGGAGCCACACTCCGGACACTCGATGTCGTAAACACCGTGGTGCGCGTCCTTTTCCTCCACGTTTTCCTTGTCCACTTCACCACTGTAACCACAGCTACAGTCGATCTTTGGTTCCAAGATATCAACGGAAAGGGATACCTCGAAATCCTCCTGAAGCTTCTTTCCGAGGAGATTATCTATCCAGAACTCCACCTTGTCCGTATCGTGGAACCTAAGGTGGCCCAGTGAGAGGTCTATCTCCAAACTATCGAAGTCCTCTCCTTCCAAACGGGAATAAATAGAGTCAACCACCGCCTCAGCGACCGAAATATCGTGCATAGACCAAAGTTCACATCGAATCTTTTTAAAAATCACGAACAACCTTAGACCAGAGCTCTCTTCCAAAAATCGATATTATGAAAACAAGAACTATCCTGAAAGTCCGTGGAACAGTACAGGGTGTGGGTTTCCGACCCTTCGTCTACAGACTGGCAACCGATCTTAATCTACGAGGGACGGTAAAAAACCTCGGTGATAGTGGCGTAGAAATAGTACTGGAAGGCGAGAAGGAAAAAGTAAAGAAATTTGAAAGGAGGCTCGGAGACGAGAGTCCGCCTCTGGCAGACGTTAAAGAACTGGATAAGGAAGAAAGAGAGTTTTCCGGTCTTGAAGAATTCAAAATCGTCAAGTCTTCGGGAACTTCACAGGGAAACGGTACCATACCCCCTGACACTGCCATATGCGACGACTGTCTGGAGGACGTAAAGGACGAAAAGAGCAGGTACAACGGATACTGGGCAACTTCCTGCGTCAACTGCGGTCCGAGGTTTTCGGTCGTGAGGAAGCTTCCGTACGACAGAGAAAGAACTTCAATGGATAAATTTGATATGTGCAAAGACTGCAGGGAGGAGTACGAGAACCCAGGAGACAGGAGGTACCATGCACAGACAATCGCATGCCCCAACTGCGGTCCTGAGCTTTTCTCGACCCCCTCCAGAAAAAGGCCTATTGAGAGCGCATCTGAAATACTAGAACAAGGTGGAATCATAGCCTTAAAGGGCACAGGAGGCACACACCTGGCCTGCGACGCAAGAAAGGACGGAAGCGTACGGAAGTTGAAAGAAAGGCTAGATAGAAGAGAGAAACCTCTGGCAGTGATGGTCCCTGACCTTGATTACGTAGATAAGGTAGCGAGAACGAGTAAAGAGGAAAAGGAGACTCTGAAATCTATACGAAGACCGATAGTCGTTGTCAAGGAAAGGAACGGTTCACCTCTTTCCCAAGAGGTCTCCCCGAAACTAAGCAACGTAGGTATAATGCTCCCTTATACAGGCCTTCACCACCTACTCTTCGAAAATATAGACTTTCCAATCGTAATGACAAGCGCAAACTTGCCTGGAAAGCCGATGCTCGTTGAAAATGAGAGGATAAAACAGATGGAAGATATTGCCGATCTTTTACTACTCCACGAAAGAAAAATCGAGTCGAGATGTGATGACTCCGTAGTCCGGTTTTCCGACGGCGAAAGACGCTTCATAAGAAGATCCAGGGGCTGGACGCCGGAACCCTTGGAAGTAGATCTGGGAAACGAAAACATTCTTGGACTGGGCGGCGAGTTCGGTAATACTGTGGCGATTTACAAGGACGGAAACTGCTACATTTCGCAGCACATAGGCAACGTGGACAATATAGAGACTCTAAATTTTCTAAAGGAGTCAGTAAAACATATGAAGAAAATAACAGGCACCGAATCCTTTGACCTTATAGCCTGTGACATGCATCCTGGATTCATGACCACGGAACTTGCTGAGGAGTTTAACAAAGAAGTACAAAAGGTGCAGCATCACCATGCACATCTGGCTTCGGTTCTCGGAGAAAGGGAAGGGGAAGAAATTGTAGGTATAGCGGCGGACGGTACAGGATACGGAGAAAACGGAAACGTATGGGGTGGGGAGGTCATCTACACCAACGGTGATAGCTTCGAAAGGCTTGGAAGTCTCAGCAGAATGCTCATGCCAGGCGGCGAGAAGGCAATACAGTTTCCCTCTAGGATGATAGCAGGTATACTTTACGATAATGACATGCGTGAGATTCTCAGTAAACATGGTAGCTTTCCCGGAGGTCCTGAGGAAAGGAAAATGGTGATAAGACAAACTGAAGAAAGGCTTAACACGCCAACTACAACTAGCGCAGGGAGATTCCTCGATGCAGTTTCCTCGCTTTTGAATATATGTCAATCAAAAAGCTATCAAGGAGAACCAGCTTTGAAACTCGAGTCAGCAGCCTTAAGCGGCTCACCTTTAGATATAGAGCTTGATTTCAAAAGAGAAGGTGGGAGAAGTGTTTTGGATGTTCAGAAGATCTTCAGAAGGATTGTAGAGTTAAAGGAAAACAGGACAAAAAAACAGGACATAGCAGCCACAGCACAGGAAGCACTTGGAAGGGGCCTTGGAAAAATAGCAGCAAGAAATGCCGAGGACAAAGGCCTTGAAAAGGTTGGATTCACAGGCGGCTTAGCTTACAACTGCTCTATAACAAGAGCGGTAAAAAATGAAGCAGAAAGAAGGAACCTGGAGCTTATTTCCAACAGGGAGGTCCCGTGTGGTGATGGGGGGTTATCCTTCGGCCAGGTAATAGTAGCAGGTAGGAGTTAGGTATCAACATATCCTCGGTAAAGGATCTCCATGTGGAGGTCTCAACACCCGCTTAGTCCCTATCTCTGTCTCAAGCAAAACCTTCCCTGGATTTTTTTCCTTGCACATCCCTATAACTTCAGCTCCGGGAGCTAAACTACTTTTCCTTAAAACATCCATAACATCATCAACGAAGGGACTTTCGACACCAACAACAACTCTACCTTCATTAGCCAGACCATAGGGATCTATTCCAAGGACTTTACCGGCACCTTCAACCTCGGAATCCAAGGGAATCTTATCCTCTGAAACCTTTACACCCACACCGCTACAGTCAGCCATTTCGTTTAATGCGGCTGCAAGACCACCCCTCGTAGGATCCTTCAAGGACTTGACTCCGTCTACCTCCATAAGCTTTTGAACAAGGCCATTAACAGGATTCACATCTGACTCAATAGAAAAGTCCAGACCGTGACGGCTCGCAAGTACCGCCATCCCGTGCCTTCCTACGTCACCAGAAACAACTATACTGTCACCGGGCTCAAGAGAAGAAGATTTGGTAAGCCTTTCGGCAACGCCTACACCGGATGTGTTCACAGTTATTCCGTCCAAGCCTCCTCTTTCAACGACCTTGAGATCACCTGTGACTATATTTACATCGGCCTCGTCTGCGGTTTCACCCATTGACCGGGATATTTCCTCAACTTCCTCTCTTTCAAAACCTTCTTCAACAACTATAGCGCTTGAAAGGTATTTAGGATCAGCACCCATAACAGCAAGGTCGTTTACAGTTCCTGAAACAGCCAGCTTACCTATGTCACCACCTGGGAAAAAAAGGGGCTTCACTACATGCGTATCGGTTGTAAAGACAAGGTAGTTTCCATCTGGTAGTTCCCAGGCAGCCCCATCATCCATTTCCTCCAAGCCTATCTCTAAATCCCCTCCTTCAAGGTGAGGGAGGACTGATTCCTCTAAAAGCTTCATCATCTCTTCGCCTCCCGACCCTTCTTCTAGACCGATATCTGTCATTTTCATGTACCTCCGTAACGATACCATACGTTGCACATTCCCTCGCTACCCACCATACAGGGACCCACAGGATTCCTGGGATCACACTTCCCCCCAGCAAAAAGCTTGCAGTCGTCTGGTTTGCTCTGACCGGTTATTATCTCCTCACATATACATCCTTCGGGTCTTGTCTTATCCTTCTCTATATTCAAATCAAACTTCTTTCTAACATCGTTTTCCTCATTCTTAAGCTCAAGGCCCGAATCCGGTATATCACCCAGACCCCTCCAGCTACTGTCCTTAACCTTAAAGGCTCTTTCGATGAGTCTCTGAGCATTTTCGTTGCCTTTCTCATCAACCGCTCTACTGTAGTCGTTCACAAGCTTACCCTCTCCTTTAATGGATCTGATTAATTTGAGCACAGAACTGAGAACGTCCAGAGGTTCAAAGCCACCGACCACCACGGGCTTTCCGTGTCTGTCGACCACTTCCCTGTAGGCCTCGGAACCTGTGATAACGGAAACATGACCAGGTGCTATAAAACCGTCTACGTCCGCGCCACATTCCTCCAGAAGAAAGTTTATAGCCGGTGGTATTCTTCTTACAGAACTCAGAAAGCTGAAGCCTTCGTGGTCCTCTAATAGAACGGGCGCATACGTGGACGCCGTAGTCTCAAACCCCACGCCAAAGAAAACCACCTCCTTGTCCGTTTCCATCTTTACGACATCCTCAATGCTCTCAACAATTCGAACGTTTTTTCCATCGGCCACCAAGCTCTCCGAGCTTCCGGGAACACGGGTCATATCTCCAAAGGTCGCGACGATTACGCCGTCCTTCTTCGAAAGCTCCACGGCCTCGTCCACTCGCTCTGTTGGTGTAACACATACCGGACAGCCAGGACCCTGGACAAGCTCCAGATTTTCCGGGAGGGCCTCCCTCAGCCCGTATCTACATATAGTAGACTCGTGGGTACCGCAGACATGCATTACCTTAACCCTCCTCTCGGGTATTTCCCTTTCAATCTGCGACAAAAGCTCCTTCGTCCGTTTTCTGCCCCTGAATTCCAGCGCCTTCATTCAACCCCACTCTCCAGATTATCCAACTCTTCTTTTCTCTTCAGCGCGTCCTCCTCGGAAACTGTGGTTATAGCGAAGCCAGCATGATTCAGAATAAAATCTCCAGCCTCCACCTCTTCTTCCAGGGGATCGATGCGCACTTCTTTAACAACGCCTCCGAACTCTACCTCTGCTTTATTTCCCTCCACACTCACAACCTTTCCAGGGATCGCAAGACACATTATACCGTCCTAAACTTTGTTCTCGTAAGTTAAATCTTTACAGAACCTGAAAACTTATTAATAATTCCAATAAAATTTCTCCTGATATGATAGACTCACACTGTCATTTGGAGTTCAAGCATTTCGACGAAGATCGGGAAAAGGTCATAGAAAAGGCAAAAGATAGGATAAAGGCCGTTGTTAATTCCTCAGCAGAAATAAACAAAGCAAAAGAAGTATTAAGACTACACAGGGAAAATGAAGACTTTATATTTCCTAGCCTTGGTCTTCACCCAAAAAGGGCTGTAAAAGCTTCCGAAGAAGAATTAGAGGAATTTAAGAGATTCATAAAGGAAAGAAGGGAAGAAATAGTTGCTATAGGGGAAGTAGGCCTTGATAACTCACAGGTAAAGCATCCAAAGAGTAGGGAAGAGGCCAAGGAAATATTTGCCGACTTCACAGAGCTCTCTGACGACCTTGATCTACCGTTAGTGGTTCACGCGAGGGGAGCTATTGATGAGACTCTGAGGATCCTGAAGAAGCATAAGGAAGGAGACGTAGTTATACACTGCTTTGCGGGTAACGTAAAACAGCTCAGAGAAGCACTGGAAGAGGACTACTATATTTCTTTAGGTGGGATAATCTTCCGCAACGAGAAAAAGTACGAGAGAATAATAGACGTACTTCCACATGAAAACCTTCTTCTGGAAACGGACGCGCCCTTTCTCGCAAGGAAAAAGTCAGATAGATCCGAGCCGTGGTTCATATGGGACGTAGCCGAAAAGATAGCAGAGGTCAAGGGAAGGAACTTTCAGAAGGTATGGAAAAGTGCGGGGAGGAACGCAAAGGAGGTCTTTGACCTACCTATAGATATTTAACCCAGGAAAAACAAAGATAAAGGGGTGTTTATATGGTTTTAGACAAGGTTAGAGGCAGTTCTGCTGCAAAGGAGAAAAACAGGGTAGGCCTTTTTGTAGACGGTCCGAACATACTGAGGAAGCAGTTTGAAGTAGACCTTGACGAACTAAGGAAAAAGGTCTCAGAATACGGAAGGATAACCAATGCAAAGGTCTTCCTCAACCAGTTCGCTTCTGAAAAGTTGATCGAAGCTGTTGCATCACAGGGCTTTGAGCCAATAATTTCACTGGGCGGTGAACAGGAGGAGGAAGGAAGAAGTGACATAGACGTCTCGATGGCAGTTAATGCTGTTGAGGCTCTTGAACATGGACTCGACGTTATGGTTCTTGTAACAAGAGACGCAGACTTCCTCCCTGTAATACAGAAAGCAAAGAAAGAAGGTGTACGCGTTATAGTTATGGGGATGGACCCTGGCTTTTCAACAGCATTGAAGAACGCAGCCGACGAAGTCATGAACCTTGAAAAGTTCAAAAAGGAGGAATAGTCTACTCGATTTTGAATCTAAGGAATGCAGCTACCCCGCCCATTTTGTATAGTTGCTCCCCTTCACTTGTATCTGTAGATACCAGCTCGACAGATGCACCGGTATTTTCTGCCTTCTCCTCTATAACATCTATCAATGACCTCTCTTCAACTTCAAGGTCTTCACCGCACTCAGGACATTCTCCCTCAAACTCATCTGTTATCTCCTCTTCTTCGTACCCACAGTCGCATGAAGCTCTGACCTGTTTCTTATCGAGAGCTTCGGAGACAACGACCCTTTCAACAGCCCCCATCTTAAGAGCACGGAACACCTGTTCAATACCGTAGGCGACCTTGCCGCCCTCGCGAAGCCTGTCAAAAATTTCCTGGATAGTTTGTTTCTCCTCATTGAGTTCAGTCTCCTTGAGCTCCTCTCTGCTTTTCTTCAAAAGTTCTTCGAAGCCCTGATCTCCTGTATAGCTTGTGC
>PWIB01000052.1 GCA_003555465.1 Candidatus Aenigmatarchaeota archaeon
CCTTGAGAACGGAGGACAAACTCCAGGTTGAGATTACTTCGCCTGAAGACATCTTTCTCTTCAAAGGTGTTGCAGGAAGGACAACCGATATAGAGGACATGAACACACTGGTCCAGTCAGGTCTTGACTTCGAAACAATAGCAGAGGAGATAGATACACAGGTTGACCTTCTCGGTGAGGAACTTTTTATTACTTACATTGGAGAAGCTCTTGGCAAACTTCAGGAGAGATACGGAACTACAACTCCTTTGTCCGAGCTACTGGAAGATAGGATTGTAAACGTCTATGATCAGCTAGAGATACTCACCGAGGTAAGTGGAGAAATGGATATTCATAAACTGAAGAAAAATGTTGAGATACCCGAACAAAGGTTAAAGGAAGCACTGAAGAGCCTTGAACAAAAGGATATCGTAGAAATAGAGGACGAGAAGATCAAAGAAACCGAAAAACATAAGGTGTAGGGGTTGTCCTCGGAGATACATCATTTTACCTAGATTTCTAAAGGAAGGGATTGTGAGAGAAACCAAGTCGAAATATTCCTTTTAACCCTAGGATAGGACGGGAAATATACTCCGAATCCGACACCCATAGAAGGGATTTCAAGACCATTCTTCAAACCAGTCGATCATCTTTTCCGTTGATTCTCTGTGCAGATCTTCAGGCCACTCGTGTGGTATGTCGTACACCACCAGCTCCTTGGGTTCGGGGATTTTATCCACGAGCTTTTTGGTAAACTCCAGCGGACAACGTTCGTCTTCAGATCCGGCAAAAACGAGAACAGGAACCTCTATGTCCCTGGCCATACCGTAGGAGTTGTATTGCTCTATATCCTCGAAGAACTTTTCAGAGGTCACATGGGTTTTCTGCACTTCGCCGTCCTTTACTGTGTGGTCGAGGTCCACGACAGGCGACCGTACAGCCACGGCCTTGATTCTGTCGTCCTTGGTAGAAGTCCTCAGAGCTACCTGGCCTCCCCAACTGCTTCCGACCAGGAAGACTTCACAGTCGAAGTGGTCTATCAGTGAGAGAAGATCTTCGAGGTCTTCCGTAAGGCTCTTTGTAGGCTCTCCGCTCGTCTTGCTGCGGTAATCCCATCTTACAACTCTGTAGCCCTCATCCACAAACCTCTCAGCTCTCCGCGACCTGTGTGGACTGTCCTTCGAACCGTTGAACCCGTTGACTATTATTATGGTTCCCTTTCTCTCCTCCGGTTCGTCGACTATGCAGTCAAGACCGTTTATCTCCATGCAGACCCTTAGTTTTGTTTATCTCTCTTCCGACTTATAACTTTCTCGATATATTCGAAAGGCTTTTATGCTTTCAATAGAAATATATAACGTTGTTATAACTTTGAAGTTCTCCGACTGAAGCTGTGTTGTGTGGTGGTACTATTAGAGGAATATACCTGGCCTTTGGCGCGCTTGCAGTCCTTTCCCTAGCTATGCTTGTATCTAATGGTTCAGGAAAGGAAAAAGCCACAGAGCTGTTCAGACGTTATGAGGAATCCGATCTGGAGAAGGCGACCTTCGCTGGCGGATGTTTCTGGGGTGTTGAGGAGATCTTTGAAAAAATGGACGGTGTGAGGGAAGCGATAAATGGATATACCGGCGGTGATACGGAGGATCCTACGTACAGTGAAGTTTCTTCAGGAGAAACTGGCCACTACGAATCCGTAAGGGTTTACTACGATCCCGACGTAGTCAGCTATGAAGAACTTCTCGAAACCTTCTGGCAGTATATAGATCCCACGGATGCAGGTGGCCAGGGACCAAACAGAGGCTCGCAGTACAGGACCGCAATCTTTTGCCACAACGAAGATCAGAAGAGGCTTGCTGAAAAGTCAAAGGAAGAGCTGGAAAGTTCGGATGAGCACGACGGAGCTATAGCTACAGGAGTCCTTCCCCTGGAAGAGTTCTATCCTGCAGAGAAGTACCACCAGGACTACTACCTGGACAAGGACGAAGGTTCCTGTGGACCGAGCTGTTCCGTTTCCGATGGTGAAAAAGATGATCTGAAAGGTGAACTTACATCCACGGAGTACAGGGTTACGCAGGAAGATGCGACGGAAAGACCTTTCGACAACGAGTACTGGGACAACGAAAGAGAAGGCATCTACGTGGACGTCGTGTCTGGAGAGCCGCTTTTCAGCTCCCAGGCTAAGTTCAAGTCCGGGAGCGGATGGCCCAGCTTCTTCAGACCTCTTGGCGAGGAGAACATCGTAAGGAGGAAGGAGGACGATGGAAGAATCGAGGTCAGAAGCAAGGAAGGTGATTCGCACCTGGGCCACGTCTTCAACGACGGACCGGAACCCACAGGAAAACGTTACTGTATAAACTCAGCAGCCCTTGAATTCATACCGAAGGAGGAGTTGGATGAAAGGGGCTACGGCGAGTACATAGGTCTGTTTGAATAACAAGATTTTTAAGAGAAAGCTTCTAAAATTGAGACATGGACTTCAACTACGGCAACCTCGGATGGCTGGGTTTCCTGGGATTTCTGGGATTTCTGGACAGCAGGCTGTATCCGCTGTTCTTCCTCTTCTTCCTGTTTTTCCTTGGGATTCTCGAAGGGAAATGAATGGAAGGATTATATCCTTGGAAACCTTAAAAAGACTGAGACGTGATTTTGTTTGTTGGTAAAATGAAAACATTACGAATGTCCAGAAAGCCCTGGGCGATCTTCGCTGTAATGGCTGCCGCGTTGCTTGTTGCAGGATGCATAGGCAATGGTGAGCCTGATGGAGTAGGTGAACTAGAGATCACAGTTCTGGAGCACGCGGAAGAGATCCGTGGACTCGGAGATTACGATGTGAGGGCAGACAACGTCTATCCTCAGGGAGAAGACGTTCTTCTTTACTACGAAGCAGAAGGTTTTGAGGTCGAGGACGACGTCGTAGAGGTCAGGCAGGATATAGTGGTGACTCACCTGGATTCAGGTGACGTGATCCTTGATGACACGCTTCTGGAGGACACGATAGACGTAGAAGGTATGCCACCTGAGATGATCACTGTGAATAGACG
>PWIB01000036.1 GCA_003555465.1 Candidatus Aenigmatarchaeota archaeon
GAAGGCGTTTTAGTACCTTTTTCGTTCGGCGAGGACGTCTTCGAGAAGTGGAAGTGCACAAACCCGGACTGCAAGCACGTACTAGAGAAGAAAAGATAAAATGGAAAAGAAACTGGATCCGTGGGCACTAGCCGCATCATTGGGAGTTGTCTGTGTTGTATTTGTGGTATTCATAGGAGTAGCTGCTATGTTCGGGTGGGGAGAAGAACTGGTTCCCCTCGTTTCAAGTATATACATAGGTTTTGACAGCACCGTGGTTGGAGTACTTATAGGAGCTGTCTGGGCATTCGTCGACGGTGTCATTGGAGGGGCTTTGATAGCAGCTCTTTACAACTTCTTCGCGGACCGTACCTCCTAGACTTGGATAAAAAATAGTAAATATGGAGTTCTGGATATTTTTTATAAGTTTCAAAGTATAACTTTGTGAGGCAGGTAAAAATGGACCTATATCTCATTTCCGTTTTCGCGTTCTTCGCAGTGCTTGCAGCTCTGCTTATCATAGACAGGAAAAATATAGAGGTAAACAGCTACGTCCTGTTTATGAGAAGGACTCAGAGAGGAAGGGGTCTCATAGAGAGAATAGCTTCTTGGAGTGACAAGTTCTGGAATAAAGTTGGTTTCGTTTCCATTGTCGTCGGGATGATAGGCATGGTATTCGCCTTCGTATTTATAGGATACATATTTTCACAGCAGCTTGTAGGTCCAGCCACTACCGAGGGACCGGCTCTTGTACTACCTTCTCCCAGGGGTGAAGCAACGGCAAGGCCAGGCGTGGTAGCTGTTCCTTTCTGGGAATGGATAATAGCTATTCTTCTTCTAGTGGTCGTACATGAAGGGATGCATGGAATTATGGTAAAGAACGTGAAGTCAAAGATCGAAAGTCTGGGATTCGCGCTTTTCCTTGTAATCCCGGGGGCATTCGTAGAGCCGGATGAGGAGGACCTGGACCAGAAGAGCTGGACCGATCGGATAAAGGTCTATTCTGCAGGATCCTTCGCCAACTTCTGTCTCGCAGCTATAGTATTTCTTTTCCTTACCTACGGTTTCCTTCCTGCCTTCACGATGCAGGGTATAGGATTCATGGGCTACGTGGATGCCGCAGAATACGATGTGGAGAGGTTCCCGGCCGAGGAAGTCAACCTCACCAGTCCGATAATGAGCATAAGCGGTGAGAGGACACGGACCTATGACGAGTTCAGTCAGGTTCTTGGCGGGTACAGTCCCGGTGATACAGTAGAAATAGAGACATTGGAGTCAAACTACAGTCTAAGGCTTGCTGAAAATCCAGACGATCCTGAGAGTCCTTTCCTGGGCGTCTCTGGAGTTTCGGAAACACATATACTCAGGGAAAGATATAGGGAAACATTTGCAGGAGGCTTATTGGACTTCTTGCGCAGTTTACTTTCATGGATTTTCGTACTCAATGTAGGTATAGGAATAATGAACCTTTTACCTCTTAAACCGCTTGACGGAGGACTTATCCTTGAAGCTATTTCAGAAAGATTCTATCCAGAAAAAAGCGAGGACATAGTTAAAGTGGTTTCTGGAGCTGCACTTCTGCTTTTGCTTACTACGCTTGCTATCTCTTTCCTTGCTTGAGCTTAGATAGAAGCCTGTCTATTTTCCTGTGAAGCTCATCTATAGTTCCTTCGTTTGTTAGTTCTGTATCGGCCATTGAGAAAGTTTGCTCCGTGTTGAACTTTTCCCTCTCACTTGAGTCCTGTTCTATGAAATCATTGAAACTTTCGGGGTCGCCTGGCCTTCCTCTTTCCTTTAACCGCTTGAATCTTGTCCTTTCATCTGCCTTTACATACACCAAAGTAAAGGAATCCGAAAGCCTCTTCCTCAGCTCTTCAACCTCCTCCGGGTTCCTTATACCGTTCACAGCCAGTTTTTCAGAGTCCTTGCCCTTTGCGATCTCGGCTGCCTTCTTTCCTAAGAAGCCTTCACCTTCCTTTTCTCTCCTTTTCTTCCCTAGCATCTGAAGGTTTTCCCGTGTCGGTTCAAGTCCTTCCTCTTCGGCTATCTTCCTTATAACGTCACCGCAGCTGAAGGTTTCAAAGTCGTGCTCCTCTTCGAGGTAGTCAGAAAAAACGTCCTTTCCAGATCCTATCGGTCCTGTGAGTCCTAAAATCAGCATAGGTAATCTTTAGTTTCTACTCTTTTATTTCTTCGAGGACTATAGCCGGGCAGAGGTTCTTGACGCCTTCTATCTTCGCTATCTTGTTGGACATCAGTTCTCCTAGATGGGAGCTGTCCTTGGTCCATACCTCCGTCATTATCATATGGTCCCCTGTACAGGTGTAGGTACTCTTCACCTCTTCCATGTTGCTTATCTTCTCTGCAGCTTCCACCAGGTATTCAGGATCGACGTCAAGACCCAGAAGAACTACTGTATCGTATCCTAGCTTCGAAGGATCTACTTCTACAGTGTAGTTCTTTATAACTCCACTTTCCTCCATCTTGCTGACCCTCTTCCTCACCGTGGCTTCGCTGACCCCTAACTCTTCAGCTATATCGGTAAAGGTGCGCCTAGCGTCTTCTCTCATGAGCTCGATAATCCTTCTGTCCTTTTCGTCCATCTAAACACCTCATTATTCGAATTTCGAACCAAATGCTTTTATATTAGTAACTATGTATATAGTATTAGTCAAAGTTTATAAAGTTTTTCGAAATATAAACCAGAGGAGGTGAAAGATATGGAATTCAAAGACTACCTGAAGGACTGGTTTGAAGACGAGACGGAGGAAGTAGGTCTTTACATGGCTATGGCCAGACAGGCAGAGAGAGAAGGCTATCCTGAAATAGCCAGGCAGTTCAGGGAGAACGCTATGGCCGAGGCAGAACACGCAGGGATTGCAGCAGAGCTTGCAGGAATGGTCGGAAAGACCAAGGAAAACCTCAAGAAGATGACAGAGGGCGAAGATAACGCCAACAGTGAAAGGATGAAGTGGGCAAAGAAGAGAAGTGGAAAGGAAGAGGCCTACCTGAGAACTACAGCCTTAGA
>PWIB01000010.1 GCA_003555465.1 Candidatus Aenigmatarchaeota archaeon
TCCACGGTTTTTATTTCCAGGTCCTTGATGTCCAGTTTACTGTTCAACAGTTCGACCTGGTCGTCGTACGGTGAAATTACACCTATGTCCGCTGGGTTGAAGCCTATATCCATACATTCCTCGACTATCTCTTCAACCATTTCCGCTTCCTTTTCGTTTTCCTTTGAATTGGAGCCAGCTCTACTTCTCTCAGGCCAGTTACCTTTACTATCAAGGAAAACAACTACGTCTTCAGGGTTTAGGACTTCCGCCATAAGCTCGCTGGAGGGTTCCTGTGAAAAACGTAGTTTATGGCCCCCAACTCCATCCGCTGCTTCCAGTTGTCCATCGTAAAACTCTTGACTGGAGAAGTCCATTATATCTGTGTTCATCCTGTACTGCTTCTCCAGCATTTCCTTTATATCAGAACTGTGGACCTCTAACATCCTTTCAAACAAAGTCTCTTCCAGTCCGCGTTCCTTTGCCTCCTGGTTCAGTATAGTAGGCGGGAGCTGCTTGTGGTCTCCTGCCATAATTACCTTCTTTGTATGTGTTATCGGAATCAAACATGAAGGTTCCGTGGCCTGCGTCGCCTCGTCTACGACCGCAACGTCGAAGTCCTTGTCCTCCATCAGCTCACTTCCTGCCGTGGAGTTGGTCGCGCATACAACATCCACGCTCTCTATAACCTCGTCCACCGCTTCCTGCTCAAGCCTCTCAGCCTTCTTAGCTACCTTGTTCTTCTCCTCCTGCAGCTCGATCCATTTGGCCATACTCTTTATCTTTTTTGCAGGAACCCCTCTCATCCCTTTCTCCTTCTTCGCTAGCTTCTTTATCTTCTTGTTGTCCATACCACGCCTCCACTTGCCCGAAGGGAAGGTCTCCTTGTCCTGCCTGTTTCCTATCTCACCGACCTTCTTCCAGAGTTCCTGCGACCTCTGGTACTTGTCCTTCTTCTCAACCATGTAGTCAAGCGTGTGCTCTCTGAGAGTTTCGGTAACACGTGCAGGGTGCCCGACTCTGACAACGTCTACGCCCCTCTCGTTCAGAAAGTCGACCATATTGTCAACAGCTACGTTCGAATCAGCTGTCGCGAGAACCTTTTCGCCCCTCTTGACGTGCTGCTCTATTACCTCTATAAGAGCTGTGGTCTTGCCTGTTCCAGGCGGTCCGTGTATAAGAAACAGGTCCTCTGCCTCCAGCGACCTCTTCACCGCCTTCCTCTGCGATTCATCCAGCTCCTCGTTTTCCACCTCGAAGCCATCGATCTCGTTAAACCTCGGTCCTATCTTCCCGAGAATTATTCCACGGAGATACATCTTCTTTCCCGTGACGACTTCGAAGTGTTCAAGGGCGTCGAGCATCCTCTGGAAAGTAATATCGTTAACGTATAGGTCGACGCGGAGGTCCTTTCCTAAGACGAATTCAGGACAACCTTCACGGAAAGCTACGGAAACGGAGTAGCTCGTCTTCTCCACGACCGTTCCGGTTGGATTGTCCGGATTGAGAGGTTCGTTCTTCGAGACCATGACGAGGTCGCCGACGTTTATTTCGTGTTCCGGTAGCTCCTCGTTCCTTGAGAACTTCACTATCTTGTTTCCTCCGAGGCCTTTGCCTTCGTCCTTTCCCTTCATATGTAGAAGTGCTCTTCCTTTTGCCTGTCTCTCTTCACCGCTGAGTTTCTCTATCTCTTTCTGATGCCTCTCCATCTCCTCCTCCCGCTCCATCTCCACCAACTCAGAGAACTTCTCCTCGTAGGAATTATAGTCTTCAAACATGTTACCCGTTTGTTAGGATATGGAAAATATAAAAAGATCATGTAGTGCCTAAACAAATCTAAGAATAACTAAAGCTGGGAAGAAGCTGACTCGTTGGTTCCGTTATATTTATATAACAGATGTAATAAATATATAACACATGTTACAAAAATATAACAGATGGAAAGTAGCTAGAGTATTTTTCAACGAACCCAGGAAGGAGCACTACCTAAGGGAGATCAGCAGGAAGTCCGGTCTTTCCACGACATCTGTAAAGAAACACCTTGAAAGTCTCAAAGATGAAAAAATAATAGAGGGGGCCGAGGTTAAAAGGGGTGAAAGAACCTACCCTTTATACAAGGCGCAAACTTTTAGTGATAAGTACAAAAAACTGAAGAAAACTGATTTCCTATACAGAATGGAAAATACCGGCCTTCTCGAATACCTTGAGGAGACTTTTTCCCCTGACTGCATCGTTCTTTTTGGATCAGCATCAAGAGGCGAAGACACAGAAGACAGTGACATAGATCTATTTCTACAGGCAGAAGAAAGGAATGTGGAGCTGGACGAATACGAAGAAGGATTGAATAGGAAAATACAGTTGCATTTAAATCCTGACTTCAAAGATTATCCTGAAGAACTTAAGAACAACATAGCCAACGGTATAGTACTCCGTGGCTTCCTCGAGGTGTTTTGATGAGAGAGGTGACCCCTGATAAAGAAAAGGCCCGATCGCTTTTGAAAATGGCCAAAAGGACGGAGGAAAGGATCAAAAGTACAGAAATAGAGAGGTTCCCTTCGCAGGTTCTTATGGACTACTACGACACCCTTCACTACTTAATGGAGGGAATTTCCTCCGCAGACGGCTGCAAAAGCGAGAGTAAGGGAGCACACAAAAAACTGATACAGTGGACCGCGTCTGAATACGATCTCAGGGAAAGCGAAAAGCATTTCCTCGATCAAGTAAGAAGACAGAGAAACAAAATATCTTACGAGGGCTTCACAGTAGAATCAGAATATATAAAAAGGAATTTAGAGAAGTTCGAGGAAATTATAGAGAAATTAAAAGAAGTTCTTGAAAGTAAGGTCAACTGACGGTCAACAATTAAAAGATAGGGCTCACAATTAAATCGAGGGTGGAAGATTGGACGTTAAAGAAGTCCTGAACAGGCTTTTGGACGAATGCAAGGAGAGGTGGTACCTTTTCCTACTTCTCGGTATCTTCCTCCTAGCGTTAAAGA
>PWIB01000016.1 GCA_003555465.1 Candidatus Aenigmatarchaeota archaeon
CCGTTTTTGTTTGTTTATCAATGCTAGTTTCGAAACTTGGGAAGGATTGAGATGGAGATACCTGAAGAGCTCGATGAACTGCTTGAAGACGCAGTGGAGAAGTTCAACGAGATGGACAAGGTCAGAATAGTTTCCCATTACGATGCCGATGGAATTTCATCTGCCTCTATAATACTTTCTGCTGCTCTCCGCGAAGGCAAGAAGGTTCATCTGTCTATAGTGAACCAGATAAGACCTGAGCTGGTGGAAAAGCTGAAGGACGAGGGTATAGAAAACTTAGTCTTTACCGACCTCGGTTCTGGACACCTTTCCTCTGTAAACGAGATTAACGCAGAAGAGGCGATAGTTCTGGATCACCACCACCTCTCCGGAGAGCTTGAGAGAGGTGTTCATGTAAATCCACACCTTGTAGGAATGGAAGAGGATACCGTTTCCGGCGCCGGTGTAACGTACCTGTTTGCTAGGAAACTCGACGAGAGAAACAAGGACCTCTCGGGCCTTGCGGTAGTCGGTGCTATAGGGGATATTCAGGAAGAAAATTGGAGGATGAAGGGACTGAATGAGGAGATAGTTTGTGAAGCCGAGGAGGTGGGAACTCTCGAAAGGGGTGAAGGTTTACGCCTCTTTGGCAGGCTTTCGAGGCCTATACATAAGTCGCTTCAGTATACAACGAGGCCCTACATTCCTGGAGTCTCTGAGAACGAGTCAGGCGCCGTTCAGTTCCTGTCCAGCCTGGACATAGATCTGAAGAAGGAAGACGGTTCATGGAAGAAGCTCGTTGATCTTGAAAAGGAAGAGAAGAAGGAGCTTGCTTCGGCTATCATAAAGAAAAGGGTGAGGAACGGTGTGGACGGTGCTGAGGAGGTATTCGGAAATACATATACACTTTCCTGCTTTGACGGCAGACTTGAAGATGCCAGGGAGCTTTCGACCTCTCTAAACGCCTGTGGAAGGATGTCCCAGGCTGCTGTAGGGATACTTGCCTGCCTCGGAGACGAGGAAGCTTCAGAGGAACTGGAAAAGGTTGTCAAGGGCTATAAAAGAACTTTGGGCAGGCTGATAAGTACTGTAAGGAACAACGGCGGAATGCTGGAGGAAAGGGATGAGTTTAATCTCCTCGACGGCGTCGGCGAGATACCCGAGAACTTTATAGGTACTGTTTGTTCTATCCTTCAGTCCGATGTATCCGAAGGGGAGATACTTGTGGGTATAGCCGAATCAGAGAACAGCAGAGTGAAGGTCTCGGTTAGGGTTCCCGATGATCACGAGGCGAACGTAGGTGAAGCCATAGAAGAGATAAGTGAAGATATGGACATAGAAGGTGGTGGGCATGAAAAGGCTGGAGGAGCCTATGTCCACGAGGACGAGAAGGACAAGTTTTTTGAAAGATTGACCAAAAGCTTGGAGACAGAAACCTGAGAAAATCTTTTTAAATGTTAACCCCAAAGTATGTGAGGAAACTATGGCAAAGGACAGTCAGTTGAAGGGAAAGGAATGGTACACCTTGAAGGCTCCTGAGATGTTCGGAGGAGGAAATATAGGAGAGATACCTGCATCGACCGAGGAAGCGGTTGTAGGAAGGACTGTCGAGTCCGGAGCTACAGACCTCCACGGAAGCTCTAAGAAATATTACTTCAAGATCAGGATGAAGGTCGATGAGGTCGACGGAAATACTTGCAGCCTTAAGTTTATGGGACATGACTGCTCCAGGGACTACATCACAAGGATAGTAAGGAAGAACAGTAAAAGAGTGGACGAGGTAACCAGAGTTGAGACAGAGGACGGAGTTAAGATGAGGGTTAAGACCATATGTGCCACGATAAAGCCTGTCGGAGCTTCGAAACAGACCTCATTGAGGAAGAAGATAGATGAAGTTCTCAAGGAAGAAGCTTCAGGGATGAACATCGAGAAGTTCGTAAAGGACATGCTTATGAACAAGCTTCAGAACAAGCTGAAGAAGGAGCTTGACAAGATTTATCCTCTGAGAGAAGTAGAGTTCAGGAAGACAGAAGTAGTGGAATAAACCCTTAGTTCGGAACAAATTTTTTTAAACTACGAAACCACTTCTTACAGTAACGGGGGGATTAAATGAGCGCTGCAGCTAAACTTATACTGGGTGTTATAGTTGTTCTCGTAGGACTTTGGCTTCTTCTTCCTGCAGGAATGGTCGAAGAGGTAAAGCCTGAGGAAGGAATTTCCGCAAGGCTTGACTGGTGGGAGCCCTTCAGGACAGTAGTAATGGGAATGATTCCACCTTTCATGATTGTTGTAGGAATTCTAGTAGTCTGGATAGAAGCTGAAGAGATGAAGGCACCCGAAGTTCCTGAAATAGAGGAAGATTTCGACATTGATGAAGAAGAGGAGTAACAACCTCCTCAATTTTTATTTTTCGGTCAGTATCTTTACGATTTGTCCATTTTCCAAAGTCTTATCTGCGGACATCCTTCTTCCTGTTCTACAGTCTATTGCACCTATGAAGCTGTCGCCGATGTCACTGTGAACCTGGTAAGCGAGATCCTCTGGAGTTGACCCTCTTTCAAGTAAAATAGCGTCGGGAAGGACGTTTCCTTTTTGATCCGTATAACTGTTTTCGTTCTCTACAGGGTAAACCACTATCATATCCAAAAGGTCGAATACGGCCTTGTTTATAGTCTTCTGTACTCCGGTGGAGCCGTACTCTTCGAGTATATTCCTTACTAAATCAAATCCCCTTTTCTCCTTTTCGGTCAACTTTTCCTCTTCCAGTACAGTAAAGTCGCTTTGGCCGGGTATATACTCCACCTTGCCTTCTTCTGAAGCTCTTCTGAGGGCGAGCTCTGCCTCGGAGCAGCAAGGCACAACCTCCAGCTCCGTCCTTTGTTTCAGGTCCTTTAGATTTCCCTCCGCTTCCGGTAGATCCATCTTGTTTGCTGCTATGATCATAGGTTTGGTCAGCTTCCGGAGCTCGGTCGCGAAGTTGCTTACGTCTTCTTCGCTCCATTTACTTGGCTTGTCCTTATCTAGGTTGAGCTTGTTTATGGTTTTCCTTATATCCTCCTTTGTTATCTTTAGTCCTGAAAACCTTGAAAGAAGCTGCTCCTCGAAGTCTTTGTTTTCCATTTCTATCTGTGATGAAAACTTCTTCCATTCCCTTTCAAATATGTCCTCGTACCAGAAGTCCAGTTCCCTTTCGAGGAAATCTATGTTTTCATGGGGATCGTAGTCTTCTGCAGGCTCTCCTTCTGCATCCGTTTTGCCTGAAATATCGAGCACGTGTATCAGAGCGTCTGCTTCTCTAAGGTCGTCAAGAAACTGGTTTCCCAGTCCACGTCCTTCGTGTGCATCCGGAACGAGGCCGGCTACATCCAGCATTTCAACAGGAACGAACCTTACACCGTCCACGCACTTTCCGTTTGGATCACAGGAAACTTCCAGCTCCTCACAGGGACACTCCACAGTTACGTATCCCATGCCCCGGTTTGCGTCTATAGTTGTGAAGGGATAGTTGTTTATCTCTATGTCTGCAAGTGTCGCTGCCTTCATGAAAGTTGATTTGCCTGTGTTTGGAGCGCCTACTAACCCTACCTTCATGCCTAAACCTTCGGCGGAGAAATATTTAAATCCAACTTCTACAGTTAATTCTGTTACTGGGCACTGGCATATACCTTTAAAAATGTGAGAACTTAAACAGTATAGGAATCCTGGGAGGTAGGGTGAAAGATATGGAAGCTGCAATATGTGAGGTTTGTTTGAAGAACGACATGCTGTGTGAAGGATGCTCGAAGAAGTTGGAAGAAGGTGAGATATCTCAGAAGGCTGTCGATCTCTCAAGATACCTTTACTCCCTCACAAAGGAGCACTCCTACCTCAAAGATATAGAGGTAAACGAAATCTACGTAGGCGAAGAAGTAATAGTTATTGTAGCTCCCGAAGAGGATGTTGGAAAGGTCGTTGGTAAAGGCGGTGAGATAGTCAAAAAGCTTGCCAGTGAAGTCGATAGAGCTATCAGGGTAGTTGAGATGAGCGAAGAAGTTAAGCAGTTCTCCAAAAACCTTCTTCCTGATGTGAAGGTCTACGGTGTAAACAAGGTCTTCTCACCGAAGGAGGACTACTACAAGGTTGTAGTGGATTCAGACGACACAAGCCGTATTATGCTTAAAGACGAAGAGTTCACCGAGGTGGTGAAAAAGGTTACTGGTGAGAGTGCAAAGCTCTCTTTCAAGTAAATTGAGTAATGTAGGAAATTAAAACCTTCGATTTTCGGCTCCTGAGCCTTTTTATAGTACATTTCTTGAGTTCCTGGTATGTTTCAGAATGGTTGTAACCTGACAATAGTAACTTTTATAAGGGAAGGATTACAATACTATAGTGATACAATGACAAATTATAGGAACTCTTCTGGAAACGAAACCTATGAAAATGAACTTAATCCTAGGAAGATAGAGGAAGAAGAATGCAAGCCTGGTTGCGGAGACAAACTTCAGGAAGAGCATATAGATCTACTTAGAGGTCCTTCACCTGAGGTCTACGCACAAACACACAGTACCATGCCCAAGGATGCAGATTCGAGGACGACCCTCGAATAGTAGCAATCTTCATGGGATTGCCGGCGGTGGATGCTGGTAAATCCCTTCCCTGTTTTTTTCTTTTTATTTTAGCTTAGAGTTATATTTCTGTAAAATAAAATATGTAGGGTGAAATCATGCCTTACATAGAATCTCTGACCGGCTTTGTCGTGAGCCTTATAGTTTCAGGACTCGTGATCTACTTTGTGACAGCAGTTCTGGGTCGCGGTAAGGGGATCATGACCGCAATCCTTGCTGCAGCTACCGGGTCAGTGATATATGCCCTTTCGCCATTAATACCTACTTCACTGCTTTCGACGATCATAGCTGGACTGGTATGGCTTTGGGCCATACGACACTTTTACGATGTTGGGTGGATCAGAGCTCTCGTGATGGCCTTAGCTATCTGGTTCGTCGCAGGCTTGGTCAGCGCATTCCTTCCAACCCTCCCTGGTCCGATATAGCCTGGTTTAAGTTTTGAATTACCTGGATTTGTCCTAGGGTCAGGCTTTTATTTTTAGAGACAACAATGGTGGTTAGCTATGAGAATCGCTATCGTAGATAAGGAGAGGTGTAATCCCGAAAAATGTGACTCGGAATGCTCCAAATCCTGCCCGGTCAACAGAAAGGGTGAAGACTGCATCGTTGTCCGCGAAAAGTCGGAGATAGACGAAGAGCTATGTATAGGCTGTGGAATCTGTGTTACCAAATGTCCCTTCGATGCCATAAAGATAGTTAACACGCCTGAAGAGCTGGACGAGAAGCCAGTGCATCGCTTCGGAAAGAACGCCTTCGTTCTCTATAGACTTCCTATACCTCAGCCCGGTGGAGTTGTTGGTCTGCTTGGAGGTAACGGCCTAGGTAAGTCTACAGCACTGAAGATACTTTCAGGGAACATAGAGCCGAATATGGGTAACGTCGGAGAGAAGGCAGAGATGGACGAACTCTCCGAGCTGTTCAGGGGAACGCAGCTCCAGGACTACTTCAAGGAGATGAAAAATGAGAAAAATACCGTCTACAAGCCACAGAGAGTCGAGGAAATTCCAAGAATGTACGAAGGTGAAGTGAAAAGCTTTCTTGAAAAAACCGATGAAAGAGGTGTACTGGACAAGGTATTGGAAAGGCTTAGCATAGATAACGTTTTGGACAGGAAACTTGAGGAGCTTTCTGGCGGTGAGCTTCAGAGAGTTGCTATAGCCGCTACGATATGCAAGGACTCGGAGATATACTACTTCGACGAGCCTTCTTCGTATCTCGACGTTTATCAAAGGCTTCAGATGGGTAAGCTAATACAGGAGCTTGCCGAGGATAAGACTGTAATGGTAGTCGACCACGATCTCGCAACCCTGGACTATCTCGCTGATACAATACACGTCTTTTACGGAGAGGCGGGTGCATACGGAATTGTTTCCAAGCCTTACTCTACTAGGAAAGGCATAAACGCCTACCTCGAAGGATATATACGCGAGGACAACGTCCGTTTCAGAGAGGAACCCGTCAAGTTCGAGGTGAGAGCTCCCTCGAAGGAGAAGGAGAGGAGGACACTCCTCGAATTTCCCAGGACGGAAAAGGAGCTTGGTGATTTTAACCTTACGGTCGAGAAAGGAAACCTTGCAGAGGAAGAGCAGCTTGGTATCTTCGGGGCCAACGCTCTAGGTAAAAGTACCTTCGCAAAGATTCTTACAGGAGACCTGGAGGCTGATGAAGGAGGTCCCGATGAAGAAGTCGATATTTCCTACAAGCCGCAGAAGATAGAGACAGGAGGCTCTGGAAGGGTCATCGATTACCTTTCAAAGGTCACAGACAATCCTTATTCCAATGACTTCAAAAACCAGATTTTGAGACCTCTTGGACTCGAGGACCTGCTTGAGAATGAGGTTTCGAACCTCTCTGGCGGAGAAAGGCAGAGGCTGGCTATAGCTGTCTGCCTGTCGAAGGAGGCTGATATCTATCTTATGGACGAGCCTTCTGCATACTTGGACGTAGATCAGAGGTTAGCGGTGGCTAAGCTGATACAGTCCGTGACTTCGCGCAATGAAGCTTCCTCTATGGTCATAGACCACGATATCTTGTTCCTAGATTACCTGTCTGAGAGAGGAATAGTATTTTTAGGTGAACCCGGAATCCGGGGAAAGGCACTGAAGCCGGGTGACCTCGAGAGGTCCTTCAACAAGTTTCTGGAGGACGTTGGAGTTACCTTCCGAAGAGATCCGCAGACGGGACGGCCTCGCGCCAACAAGCTTGATTCTGTAAAGGACAGAGAGCAGAAGAAAAGCGGAAACTACTACTACGTTGATGGGTCATAAAAGACGGAAATTTGACCATGAGTAAAGTACTGGAGACTTTAAAGAAAACAAGGACTCCATGAACCTAGACTCCCTTTAAGCTACCTTCTTCTATCTAGCTTTCTGTCGATATCTTCCAGCTTCCTCATTATTTCCTGTAACATCTCCTTCTCGCTGCGGCCAGGATTTGTAGTTCGGTTACTGTTTCTCCCATTCCTTCTCGGTGGATTGTTACTGGGTCTCTGTAGGTTCCTGTCCCGGTTTATGTTGCCAGGACTACTCCTCCGATTCTCTCTACTATTTTCCGGTCTTCTCTTGTCCGTGTTTCTTGATCGTGTTTCCCTGGCTTTATTTCTCCTCGGTGAACTATCTACGTCAGGAATATCCTCTGTAGAAGGCATGTCCAGATCTTTCCTTCTCCTTCTTGTATTCATCGGAGACTTGTTCTCTTCGGTTTCTTCATCGAACCTGGAAACCTTGCTTATACTTCTTGAACTGCCCGAGCCTTTGTCCTTCCTTCCGGGGGTAAGCATATCCTTTATCTTGCCCAGTACCATACCTTTATTATTGATGGAGAGGTATTTATTAGTGTCGGACAGTCCAAAATGACTAGCCGGGATTCTTATGCCTGTGAAAACCAAAGAAGACGGAGAACCCGATTACCTTCCTGATACAAAGAGCATTCCAGGTCTTCGCAGTAGAACCCTTACCTTTGCAGGAAAGCCTGGGTTTCCCTCAGGAATTTACTTCGGCATGATAGACATCCTGGAGGATCATATGGGCTACGAAGTAAGGAAGGTAAGGGACTGGATAGAGGTAAATCCCCAGTCGGATTTCTACGACGAGCTTGCACAGAGGAAGCAGTCCATAGAACAGCAGGTCGGTTCTGTGACCAACAGGATCTCAGAGACAAGGAAGGAGCTAGAGATGCTTCGCCACGATAAAAGAAAGCTTCAGAGGATAATCGATCACAAGGAGGAAGGAGACCTCGACGTTCTGAAGAGCGACTTCGTGGACCTCGTGGACAGGAACACGGAAATGAGCTTGCTTGAACTTGCGAACAGCGGAAGGTTCCCTTCGGTGGTGGTTGATTTCTATAAAGTGGAGAGCGTCGAAGACATCGAAAGTCTTGAAGTCTCCAAGGGCGAAAAGCAAATATTGAAGAAAAAATGGTCCCTCTTCCAGGACTGGAAGAAGAGGTTTGTGGGTGAAATAGAAAGGAGAATGTCGACTATAGAGAGTGAGATAAGGTCACACGAGGAGACTATAGAAAACCTCAAGGATACCTTGCATCCTTACGCGAAAGCCTTGAAAAGGATAAGATTGGGAGAACCTGAAGAATACCACGGACTTGACGATCCGAGGATAATTGAGAAGTATTCTGGGGCTATCTCCGGCGTCGATCTTTACTGCTGGAAGGATCTCAGCTCGATGTCCTTTTACGGAGAGTACGATAAATTCGAACCGGAGCTTTACGAGAAGTACGGCGATGATCCTGGCTATGAGTTCTACTCCTTCTTCGAGATAAAGGTCAGGAAGGGTTCTTCGATAGTCTCCGGTGAAAGTGCAGAGGTTGTAACCATAACCATAGATCCACAGCTTCTTGACAGGGATGGTCTAGCGGAAAAGAAGGAGGAGCTTGAGGTTGAGAAACAAAAGATCCGTAATTCTATAAAGAGGCTGAGCGGCGAGGAGGTCGAGGAGATAGAGGAAGAGGAAGAAGAGGAAGGCATCACCGGCAAGGTAAAGAACCTGGGTAAGAAGTTGCTTGGTATACCTGATAACTATGCTCCACATTCCGGTGAATTTGCAGAGATTGTCGAGGAGGAAACTGACGAGCTTTACGAAAGGGTAAAGGAGCTGGGAGACGGCCTAAAGCTCTGGAAGCTCAGGAAGCTGAGGAGCTGATTTTCATGCTTGAAACTGTAAAGAAGTCCTTCGGCCTTTCGAAAGAAGAAAGAAAACTGGAGCCCGAGGGTTACGTTGTACAGACCAGTGGATGGCCCGAGCAGATGCATCAAAGAGTCCTTGAATATATTTCTGATGTCGCACAGAAAGGAGTTCCTTCGATAGAGGTCACTTTGAATCATCCGGAGTCCTTGACACCGCATGCCATCGAGGAGGTAAAGACATTTCACGAGCAGGAAGACGTTAAGGTAAATATCCATGCTTCTCTTGATTTAAGGGCTGCTATGGCGGAAATGAAAAGCTACAAAAGAGTGGATGAGTACATGAAAGGCTTCATAGATAGGGCTGATAAGATAGAAGCTGACTACATAAATCTACATACCTCCAACTTCCCCAGTCCTGAACTTGGGAGGACAAGAGGTGTCAGATATGAAGTTATGGTAACTCCTGAAGGCGATCCTGTCAACGAGTTCGTCGAGGATCTAGTCAGGAAACACTTTGATTCCGAAACCCTGTACTGGCTTGTCAAAGATCTGAGGAAAAGAACTAGGATAATAGATAGGTGGAGGATACAGGAGAGGCTTCTGGACGAGGATGAAGACTACTTTGAGGAGATAATAGGAAGTGAGAAGATACAGGAAAAGATCGAGGAATTTAAAAACAATAAGGAGGCTTTGGAGCAGAAATACGGGAAAGAGCTTTCCTGGGACGAAATAGAACAATTACCGGAGCAATTGCCAAGGCCTACGAGAGAGAACGCTTTAGAGAAATTGAGAGAGGAGTATGAGGCCGGGAAGAAAAGCATACTGCGGGAGTTCAGGGAGATGCCCGAGGACTTTAAGACCGAGGTTGCCAAGGAGGTTTTTCAGGAAGTTATCGAGGAGGATGAGGTCGATCTCGAGAGGATGTTCAACGAGTTCCGGATGTACAAGCTTATAGCCTGGCGGATGTACGAGACAGGTAACAGCATATGGAGGAGAATATGTGGCGATAGAAACCCTGAGGAGATAGAGGAAGACGGAGACATGAATCTACTCGTTGATGCCGTTGCCGGAGAGTATTTGAGGGGACATGTAAAAAACTGGAAAGATGATCTTGAGGACACAGATGTTGTTGTGACCTTTGAGACCCCTGATGCTAGAGAAAAGCAGTTCCTAGGGTATTACAGACTCGTCGATCCCGAACGTATATATCAGGTCGTCAGGTCGATAGACCATCCACAGGTTAAGCTCTGTTTCGACTTCGAGCATATAGCTACTCAAGGTCTTAATCCAAAACAAATCCTTGAAGAGACTAAGAGCGACATCGGCGAGGAAACCTATCTTGTACATCTTTCCAGTAGACCTTCACCGGGGCACGAACATTTTCCTCTTCAAAAGGGTGAGATACATCTCTATGAAATGTTATGGGAGCTGAAGCAGAAGGGCTTCGAGTCAGGCTATCTTACCTTTGAGAGAGGTGCCGGAGGGGGAGGCCAGGGCGACGAAGCCTTCAAAGAATCGATTCCCATAGCAAAGCAGATGGCAATGTACCTTGAGGATGATATTGCACCTGATGAACTTCCTGTTGAGTTCTACGGCTATGATGACAAGGAGTTCAAGAGAGATAAGGCAGTTATAGAGAGCAACACGTTCGAGCCGATAAAGGGCCTTATCGAGTCGCCACAGATGCAGGACACCTTCCTTGGAAAGCACGCTACTGAGTCGGAACCGCGGATGCGCGGCGAAGGCTGGGAAGCTGAAGAACACAGGTGACCAAACCTTTAAATAGTAGTAGTTGTAACTATTAGGTGGTGAAAACATGCCCGAAGAGGATGACATTGGTTCTAACGGGCTCAAGCCCGATGAAACTTTTGCCGGCAAAACCAAGGACTTCCGCTCCACAAAGAGGAAGATAAAGGACTTCCAGAAACAGAGGAGGCTTGATGCTGCTGAAAAGTTTAAGAAGGAAGCTCTGGAGAAACACGGAGAATATATTAATGCTATAATAGGAACTGGTTCCGTTACAAGGGACGAATTTTCCTCTGAATCGGATCTCGATATCACCGTATTTATAGACGATACTAGAGAGGACGTGGACAAGAAAAAGAAGAAGGAAATTGAGAAGGACCTTAAGGAAATAGCCGAAGGTTGTGGAGAAACTAAATCAGGTAACCATATTCTTCACGTACAGCCTCCATGGACTATAACGGAATACTGGGATATGATGAGGAGAGGTAGTCCTGTCGCTCATTCTTGGACGCAGGACGCTAAGGCCATATACGACGATGGTTTCTTTGGACCGATACAGAGACTTTACAAGATGGGTAAGCTTCCTGCCACGAGGAAGTCCGCGGAGAAAAGAATGTCCAAGGTTCCGAAGAGACTGAACCGTGCACAAAGGATGAAGGTCCTCATAGTTGCGAAGGACATATACCACGCTATGGTTAACTCACTTCAGGCAGTTATAGTATATATGGGCGAGGAGGTGCCTGCTCCTAAACAGCTGGCAAAGGTTGCGAGGGAGGAGCTTGTTTCCCGGGATCTTCTTGACGAAAAGTACGTTGAGCAGTACGAGGAGGTCTACTCGCTTTACAAGGATGTCGAACATAACGATGTAGACGGTCTCAGTGGAGAAGAGGTTGATGATTACATAGAGATGGGCAAGGAGTTCGTTGACGAGATGCAGAAGCTTATGAAGAAGGTTGAGCTGAACAGGAAGGCGAGGAAGATTCAGTCCAATTACGAGTCTATGGTCAAGACCTCAGTCGCGGCTCTAAAGGGCCTAGGAGAGCTTCCAGAGGATCCCAAGGATCTGCCTCAGGCCTTCAAAGAAGTACTGATCGAAAGAGAGCTTGTAGATGAGAGATATGAGAAGACCTTCGGTAAGGTACTGGAGATGAAGAAGAAGCTGAACGAGAAGGAGATAGAAGACGTAAGCGAGCACGCGATAAACGTTGCGAAGGACTTCGTGAATAGCTTCATGAGAGACGTCCATCAGCTTATGGATGAAAGAGGAATAGAACCTGGTGATGTCGAAGGAGAGATGAAACCCAAGGAGACTCCTTCAGCCGAAGAGATAAGGGAAGGTGAAGAAGATGAGAAGGCGAAGTGTGAAGAGTGCGGTAAAGAGTTCGACAGCGAGAGAGGCCTGAAGATACACAAGAGCCAGGTTCATGAGTAATGATTTAATTCTAGAGGTTTGGGTTTCCCTGAACTATTACCTTTTTAAAATTCCCTGTGTAACTTCTAACGAATGACGCAGCTAATCATAGCCGAGAAGCCAGACGCCGCTGGACGGATTGCATACGCCCTTGCAGACGACAACGTCTCTAAGAAGAACAAGGGGAAGGCGGTCTGGTACGAGACCAGAGTCGGGGATGAAGAAACCTATGTTGTACCGGCTGTAGGTCACCTCTACACCTTGGAGCAGAAGGGCAAAGGCTGGGACTATCCTATCTTTGATATCGAGTGGAAGCCGACGCACGAAGTCCGCGATAACTCAAGTTGGATGAAGAACTACTACTCCAATCTGAAGAGCCTCGCGAACAAAGCAGACAAGTTTGTCAATGCCTGCGACTACGACCAGGAAGGAAGCGTCATAGGCTTCAACATCCTCAAGTTCATCGTTGGGACGGAGGACGCGGCTAGGATGAAGTTCTCTACACTGACGACTTCAGACCTACAGGAAGCTTACGAGGATATGTCCGAGGAGCTGGACCACGGAATGGTAGAGTCTGGCCTGGCAAGACATATACTTGATTGGCTCTGGGGTATAAATCTGTCACGTGCTCTCACGCTTTCGGTGAAGAACAATACGAATACCTTCCATGTACTTTCGACGGGGAGGGTACAGGGACCTGCTTTGAAAATACTTGCGGAAAGAGAAAGGGAGATACAGGATTTTGAACCCGAGGACTACTGGGTATTGGAAGCTGTTCTGAAGTCTGAAAAGGAGAGGATAAAGGCTAAGCATGATAAGGACAAGTTCTGGGAGGAAGGTGAAGCCGACAGATCAAAAGAAAGAGCGGAAAGCGATGGAGCTGTAGTGGAAGAAGTCAAGAAGAACAAGTACAAACATAAACCTCCTGCTCCTTTCGACCTCTCGTCTCTTCAGAGCGAGGCCTACTCCGCTTTCAAGTTCAACCCTTCAAAAACACTGGACGTTGCACAGTCGCTCTATGAAGCAGGGTTGATTTCTTACCCGCGAACTTCAAGCCAGAAGCTGCCTCCAAAGATAGGTTATCAAAAGATTCTGAAAAAACTTAAAAAGCAGGACAAGTACAAGGATCCGGCTAACAAGGTTCTAGGCAAGGACAAGATATTTCCGAAGCAGGGGAAGAAGGAGGACAAGGCGCACCCTGCTATATATCC
>PWIB01000033.1 GCA_003555465.1 Candidatus Aenigmatarchaeota archaeon
GCTAAGAACTCTGGAGCTGATAGAGTTTCTGAAGAGGCTGTCGAAGAACTCAGGGACGTTGTTGAGGACATAGCAGAAGATCTTGCCAAGGACGCTGTTACAGCAACAAAACACGCTGGTAGAGTTACAGTAAAGAAAGAAGACGTTGACTTGGTTACGAGGTAGTTAGAATGCCAACAAAGCAGGATCAGATAAAGAATGTGAAGGAGGGTGACTACATCGTAATAGATGGAGAGCCCTGCGTAGCTACCAAAAGGAAGACCTCTTCAGCAGGAAAACACGGTTCTACCAAGGTCAGGCTTCAGACCAGAGGAATCATAGACGATCGGAAGAGACAGATTGTGAAGCCCTCTGATGCCAAGGTCAAGGTTCCTATAATAGACAAGAAGGCAGCGCAGGTTATCTCTGTTTCCGGTGATTCCGTACAGCTGATGGATCTTGAGTCCTACGACACCTTCGAGATAGCAGTTCCAGATGACTACGATTACGAGCTAGAGGAAGGAGACGAAGTAGAGTACTGGGAGGTCATGGGCGACAAGCTTCTCAAGGACAAGAAGTAAATTTCCCCCTACTTTTTTTCTATTTTATTTCTGGAAAATATTCTCAAAGGATTTAAGCTTTTTGAGATAGAGGTTGTTACATGACCTCTAAAACAAGTATCCGATTTGAAGAAGATCTCCTCGAAGATATAGATAAGAGGGCGGATGAACTTGATTTGAATAGAAGTGAATATCTACGTGAGCTTGCAAAAAAGGATATCTATGGTGACAAGTTTTCCGATCTTCCTTCTGAAGAAGATTCTGAGAAGTCTTATACAGTAAAAATAGAAACAGACGAAGAGGTATTTTCTCTTGAAGTAAATGGACTGGAAAGCCAAGAACTTAGTGAAGATAGGTCTCAGGCTGTTGAAGATGTCTTTAAGGCGTATAAGAAGTTCAGTGATTAATAATCCTTCGAAAAGCTATTAAAATAGTATGATGTACAAATGATTAATAATGTTGTATGTCAGGAATTCCTTTACCAGCAACTACGACCTTGAAGAAGCGGACGTATGTTTCTTAGGTGTTCCCTTTGATTCTACAGCTTTAGCTGAGGGTAACCAGCGCTTCGGACCTACCTTGATACGTGAAGCTCTGAAAGCGAAGATAAGCTACGTACCACAAAAAGGAAGGAATCCTTTCAAGGAGCTGAAGATCTGCGACCTTGGTGACCTGGACTGGGTTCCTGGTTCCTACGATATTACCTCCCAAAGGCTTAAGGACACAGTTGAATCTATTTTTCAGACTAACGAGGATGTATTTCCTGTTTTCCTCGGCGGTGAGCACCTGATAAGTTTGCCGATCGTAGAGAAACTCGAACCAAGGACTGTGGTCCAATTAGACGCGCATCTCGACAGAGCAGAAGAATATCAGGGAAACGAACACGCGCACAACACCTGGAGCAGCAAGCTCAAAGGTACGGATTTTATTCGCGTAGGCTGTAGGAGTTACACTGAAGATCAGGACTCCGGAGAAGATTTCATGGATGTTCAGAAGAAGTTAAGAGAGGTTGAGAACGCCGAAGAGCCTATCTACCTGACCGTGGACATGGATGTCTTCGATCCGAGATACGCACCAGATGTTGGTTTCCCAGAGGAAAACGGCCTTTCGCCTCAACAAGTCTTTGAGCTTATAGATGCAGCTTTTGAAAAGGAAGTAGTTGGTATGGACGTATGTGAGGTAGCTTCCAAGGAGCTCAACAACAGGACGGCACATCTGGCTGCGAAGACGGTTCTTCGTTCTCTGTCAAACCTGTACTGAGATGGTTCGATGAAAAGTATTATAATCTGTAAGTCAGTCCACAAGGGAAATACGAAAGAGGTAGCCGAGGCCGTGGCCGGTGTTCTTGACTGTGAGGTAAAGGAACCAGGCGAAGTCGATGGTATAGAGAAGTATGATCTCGTTGGGTTTGCTGCGGGTATTTACTACGGAGACTTCCACAGAAGTATTATAGACTTTGTGGAGACTGTGAAAGGTGATGGAAAACATGCTTTCCTAGTTTCTACCAGCGGCTTTAGGCCATTACCTTTCTTCAACAATTACGAAGAAAAGATGGAGGAAAGGTTGGAGGAGAGTGGGTTTGAAGTTCTAGGTTCATTTACCTGCCGCGGGCACGACGAGTTCGGTCCACTGAAGCTTTTTGGTGGGATGTACAAAAACAGGCCTAATGGAAAAGACTTAACGGATTCTAAGAGTTTTTCGGCAAAACTCTTCGCATCCTTCAAGTCTTGATCCCGAAAGATATTTATGTTAGTCGGTACAATTGTTACCTTAGAGTAGTTATTAATACAAACCAGGTTTTAGATAGGTGATTTTTGTATGAATTATGAGAAAATAGGCAAGGATGCTGAAGATTTGGTTAGAGGTGAATTTGACTTTGGCTGCGTTTTTTATGATAAAGGTAAGAAAGGCGAAAAGATTGAGGGAGTAGTGAAAGCATCCAATGGACATTTGAGAGCTATATACCATAAAAAAGGAGCTAACTGGGAGGTAAAGGATCTCTTCACAGGATCTCGTGCCGTAAAGGATGGTGTTGTGAAAGAGGATTATGTTGATGCGAATAGTCTTGTTGCAGTGAACACAGAGGTTATTTGTGACCCTCATTATAGTCCTGAGGACATTGACAAGTTCTACGAGGATTTTGATAATTGTATGGATGCAAGAGAGCTTACTAATCCGAAGATCGTCACGCAGGACGGAGAAATACAAGAGCAGGACACGGATAAATCTGAAGTGAAAGACTTTCTTCGCCTTTGAGACTTAAACTTCTTTTTCTTTGGGCCGTACATTTAAACACTGCAAATAAACTACTAGTTGGATAAAATGTCTCCCGAACTGAAGATATATACGGACGGCGCTTCCCGCGGTAATCCAGGA
>PWIB01000030.1 GCA_003555465.1 Candidatus Aenigmatarchaeota archaeon
CCGTGGTTTGGACCCACACGTTTTTAAAGGTTTACGTGATAAAAAATAGAAGTTAAGTGGTAAAATGCCGGAACCAAGCAGACCGAAAAAAGGTTCGACAGGAATGTGGCCCAGGAAGAGGGCTAGTCGTATGTATCCCTCAGTAAAGTCCTGTGTAGAAACTGACGAGTGTAAACCGCTGGTATTTGCCGGCTATAAAGCTGGGATGACCCAGGTAACTATGAAGGACCTGAGGAAGACTTCCCCGACAAAAAACCAGATAATTTCCGTCCCTGTAACCGTTCTCGACATGCCTCCGCTTCTAGTCGTTGGTGCAAGATCCTATAAAGAGACAGTGGACGGCTTAGATGTCTCAGAAGACGTGGGCGCGGATGAGGAAGATATCCCCAAGAAGATAAGAGAAAGGATACACATAACAGAAAAGAGCGGCTTTGAGGAGGAAGCTGACGAAATAAGGTTAATTGTATCTATGCAGCCTCAGAGAACCGGCCTAGGAAAGAAGGAGCCCGAGGTTTTCGAGGTTCCGCTCGGAGGAAGCTTCGAGGAACAGAAGGAGTATGTAAACGAAAAACTGGGCGAGGAGCTGAAGGTCGAGGACGTATTCGAAGAGGGTGAGTTCCTCGACGCTGTCGCTATAACAAAGGGTAAGGGATACGAAGGTCCTGTCAAGAGGTACGGTGCAAAGATAGACAGGAGGAAGGACGAAGCTCCTAGAAGGATAGGAAGCCTGGGAGCGAGAGGCCAGGGAAGAGTTCTGCATACTACGCCTCAGCCCGGTCAGCATGGATTCCATAGAAGAACGGACGAATGTAAACATTTCCTCGGAAGCTTCGATTCTGAGGAGGTAAACCCAGAAGACGGCTTCAGCAACTACGGAACCGTAAAGGAAAGTTCCATTCTGATCAAGGGAAGTGTGCCGGGTCCGAAGAAACGTCTGGTCATGTTCAGGAAAAGTATAAAGAACCAGAAAAAGCTTCCTGTGGAAATAAAGAATATAAGTACTTCAAACCAGCAGGGTGTATGATATGGTCAAAGTACACAACGTAAAAGGAGAGGAGAAGAGCGAGGTCAGTCTACCAGAGGTATTTGAGGAAAACTACAGACCAGACCTCATAGAGAAGGCTGTCCATCACTACCAGTCCAGGAGAAGACAGAGCTACGGTGCCGATAAAAAAGCTGGCATGAGAACGTCGGCACACTACGAGGGTTCGAGACACGTGGACCCCAACTCGCAGATGATGAACAGAGAGATGTCCAGGATGCCAAGAGAACATGGCGACACAGCCCGCCGCTTCAGGGCGTTGCTGGCTCCGCACGCTGTAGGTGGTATGAAGGCGCATCCACCTAAAGCCGAGAAGAAGTTCGACAAGGAGCTAAACAGGAAGGAGAAGAGGAAGGCCACTAGAAGCGCAATAGCTTCGACCGCCGAAGAGGAAGCTGTAAAGGAAAGAAACCACAGGTTTGAAGGAGACCTACCAGTTGTTGTTGAAGACAGGATAGAAACGATGGACAAGACGAGCGAGGTAGAGGAAGTACTCATAAACCTCGGCCTGGAGGAGGATCTGGAAAGAGCCAAGGACAAAAAGGTCAGATCAGGAAAGGGCAAAAACCGTGGAAGAAAATACAAAACGAAGAAGTCCGTACTTATAGTTGTAAGCGAGGACGAAGGTATTAAAAGAGCCGCGAGAAATATTCCCGGTGTTGAAGCAAGGAAGGTCGACGAACTGAACTCCGAGGTACTTTCACCCGGAGCGCACGGCGCAAGACTTACTGTTTACAGCGAATCCGCGCTCGAGGATATAGGAGAGAGGTGGACCGCATGAAGAGGCCGATGGACGTTATAAGGTATCCACATCTTACAGAAAAGTCTGTAAGTATGGTCGAGGAAGAGAACAAGCTGGTATTTATAGTGGAGGACGAAGCGAACAAGAACGAGGTAAAATGGGCGGTAGAGGAGGAGTTTGACGTTGGTGTCGTAAACGTAAATACTTTAAACACGATGAAAGGAAACAAAAAAGCTATAGTTCAACTGTCCAAGGAGGACAACGCTATAGATATAGCAACAAGACTCGGAATGCTGTAGGTAAACGTGTTGTGATAAAATGCCTAAAAACACAAGAGCACAGAGAAAGGGAAGCAGCAAGAATATAAGGACTCCTAGTCATCGTTACGACAAGGAAGCGGACTTCAAGGACGTAGAAGGAGAGGTTGTTGATATAGTCCATGACCCAGCGAGGTCTGCGCCGCTTGCAAAGGTAAGGCTTGAAGAAGGTGAGGAGAGGTTTATAGTCGCTCCAGAAGGTTTGGAGACAGGCGATAAGATAAAATGTGGTATTTCAGCTCCAATAGAGCCCGGTAACAGACTCAAGCTAGCTGAGATTCCAGAAGGAGTACCCATTCACTCAATAGAAACGAAGCCCGGTGAAGGTGGAAAGCTCGTAAGGGCTTCAGGCACCTACGGATCTGTAAAGATGCACGATGTAGATAAAACGGTTGTGGAGCTTCCCTCAGAGAAAACGAAGGATTTGAACCCGAACTGCAAAGCTACAGTAGGAGTTGTAGCAGGAAGTGGAAGGAAGGAAAAGCCGTTTGTCAAGGCAGGAAACAAACACAAGGCAATGAAGGCAAGAGGAAAGAAATATCCGACTGTATCCGCAGTATCTATGAATCCCGTGGACCACCCATTCGGAGGTTCCACAAAACCCGGTAAACCAAAAACCACAAAATCAACGGCACCACCCGGTCAGAAGGCCGGATCTTTCGGTGCAAAGTCTTCCGGTAAGAGGGAGGATTAAATATGGCAAAAGAATTCACGTTCAGAGGCAAAACAGTCGAAGAGCTCCGTGAGCTTGATCTGACAGAGTTTGCCGAGCTACTGGACTCCAGGAAGAGAAGGAGTCTCATGCGAGGTCTAACGGACGCGCAGAAGGACCTACTGGAAAGTGTAAGGGAAGGAGAAGACTACATAAAGACACAGGCCAGAGACATGGTAATACTTCCTGAGATGGTCGGAACCACTATAGGAGTTCACAACGGAAAGGACTTCGTTGACGTCGAAGTAGAGCCTGAGATGATAGGACATTATCTCGGCGAGTTCGCAGAGACGAGAAAGAAGGTCGACCATTCAGCACCAGGACTCGGAGCTACAAGAACTTCGAAGCATGTGCCTCTGAAGTAAAGAGGTTGACAATATGACAGGATACCCGGTTCAGGTAGAGGAAGAAGACGTGAAAGCAGCAGGCATAGACCTGAGGATATCCAGGAAGAAGGCACACAAGATATGCAAGGAGATAAACAACAAGAAGATGAAGCTCGAGAGGGCAAAGGAGTTCGTTGAAAACCTTGTAGAAGGCGAAGAGGACATAGAAGGAAAAACATACAAAAAGGCTGCTGAGGGCGTACTTGAGGTAATTAAAAATGCAGAAAACAATGCAGAGTTCAAGGGAATCGATACAGGTAAGCTCAGAGTAAAGACTATAACAGCCGAGCACGGGACGACGCTACGCAGAAGGCGGAGGAGAAGGGACTTCGGAAACAGGCTCAAAACAGCAAACGTAAAAATTGTACTTGAGAGAGGATAGGATGACACTTGAAAGAGAGTTTATAGAAAAGGGAATAAGCAAGACGGAACTCGAAGACTTTTTCGAGGAAGAGTACCCAAGGGCAGGATACACAGGCTGCGATATAAAGAGGACACCGATGGGAGTTAAGATAACAATATATGCAGACAAACCAGGTCTTATAATCGGAAGAGGCGGTGGAAGAATAAACGAGATAACGGAGAAGCTGGAGGAGGACTTCGGCTTCGAGGACCCACAGATAGATGTAGAAGAAGTAGAAAAGCCGGAGTTGGATGCAAGGATAATGGCAAAGGAGATAAAGAACGCTATTGAAAACGGAGCCAGTCACAAAAGGGTCGCAGGAGGAGTACTCAGAAGTATAATGAACAGAGGGGCCGCTGGAGCCGAGATAAAGATATCAGGCAAACTTTCCGGTGCAAGAGGAAGAACCGAGAGGTTCCAGGATGGCTACATGAAGAGCTGCGGTGAGCCTGCAAAAAGACTGGTCGACAAGGCTGTCATGCACGCAAAGACCAGGCCAGGAACGATTGGAATAAAGGTAAAGATAATGGAAGAAAAGCCCGACGAAGGCCTGGAGCAGGTAGAGGAACTGGAAGAAGAAGAGGAAGTAAAGGAGGAAGAGGAGGAATTTGAGCTCACTGAAGAAAAGGTAAATGAGATAATCGACTCCTCGATCTCAGAGGCCAAGGACAAGATAAAGGAAATTGAAGACGAGCTCGACCTCGAGGACTACAAAAAGATACTCGACTACGAAATGGACGACAAAAAGAGGAAGGGTATGATGAAGTTCCTAAAGAAAAAGGTCGACGAAATGGGTGAGGAATAGTATGGCGATACTAACTACAGAGGAAATGGAAGATATGAGCAAGGATAAACTGGAGGAGAGACTTGACGAGCTTCAGCTTGAGCTCGCCAAGGAGAAAGCACAGGTAAAGATAGGCGGTGTTCCTGAAAATCCAGGTAAGATGAACGAGATGAAAAGAACTATAGCAAGGATAAAAACAAAACTTTCAGAGATGTGAGGTGACAAGAGATCGCTAACTGTCCCGACTGTGGTATGCCAGAGGAGCTCTGTGTCTGTGATACCATAGCGAAGGAAGAGGAAAAGATAGAGGTTCGCAAGACAAGGAGGAGCTACGGAAAAGAGCTTACCATAGTGGAAAACGTTTCGGAGGACATGAACCCCGAGGAACTTGCAAAGAAGTTAAAGAAAAACCTTGCATGCGGCGGAACTTATAAGGAAGGTAGAATAGAACTACAGGGCGACCACATGAGGAAGATAAAGGACATCCTCATCGAAGAGGGCTTCCCTGAAAGCAAGATAGAAATAAAGAACTGATATGAGAAAGGTCGGTAACCTCCCCAGGCACGAGCTAATCGGTCTGGAAGTGGAGGTAGTCGAGAGCGAAAACCCGGCAGAAGAAGACATACATGGGAAGATAGTAGACGAGGACAAAAGTGTTTTAAAAGTTGAGTGTGAAGGTGATGAGAAAACCTTGGCGAAAAAGGGACGGACGTTCAAGTTCAAGCTCCCTTCAGGCGAAGAGTGCAAGATAGAAGGCGAGTTGCTTGAGGGACGTCCCGAGGAAAGAATAAAGAAAAAACTGAGGAAATGGTGAAAAAATGGCATTAGGACTCGGCGTAAAGGCTCCGGAAAAGGAGTGTGAAGACGAAAACTGTCCGTTCCACGGACAGCTTCCGGTTAGAGGCAGAACCTTTGAAGGAGTAATCACATCAAAGAACGGAAAAACCGTAACTGTTAAATGGCAATACCATCACCATGTACCGAAATATGAAAGGTACATGAGAAGAAATACAAAGGTAATGGCCCACTGTCCGCCGTGTATGGACATAGAAGAAGGCGACGAGGTCAAGATAGGAGAAACCAGACCAATTTCAAAGGGAAAAAGCTTCGTCGTGATCGAAAAGACAGGTGAATGATATGAAATCTATAGGAAGCAAGGTCACAAGGGGAGTAGGAATCGGAGCAAAGCTAGAATGTGCAGACAATACCGGAGCCAAGGTGCTAAAGGTGGCTTCAGTTGTAAACTATAAAGGCACAAGGCAGAGGCAGCCCAAGGCAGGAGTAGGAGACGTTGTCAGATGTTCAGTAGTAAAGGGTTCGCCTGATATGAGAGAGGAGACGCCTCTTGCTGTGATTGTAAGACAGAAGAAGGACTGGAGAAGGCCGAGTGGGAGAAGAGTGAAGTTCAAGGACAACGCAGCCGTTCTGATAAACGAAAGGAACGAACCACGTGGAAACGAGGTAAGAGGAGCGATAGCAAAAGAGGCAGTTGAAAGGTTCCCTGAGATCGGAAAGGTTGCAAGAGTTGTGGTATAATGAAAACAAAGAAACCTGACAAACAGAGGAAGAGAGCTGCAGAGGCTCCGCTACACAGGAGACAGAAGAAGCTGTCGGCCATCCTCGAGAAGGACCTCAGAGAAGACTTCGGAAGGAGAAATCTGCCACTCCGAAGCGGAGACGAAGTAAAGGTAATGAGAGGGGACTTCAAAGGAAAAGAAGACAAGGTCCGAGATGTGGATCTCAATGATACCAAGGTAACCCTTGAAGACCTCGAGGTAGAAAAGGTAGACGGCACAGAAGTAAGGCCCAAGCTTGATCCGTCGAACTTAATGATACTTGACCCCGACCTCTCCGACAGGGAAAGGGAGGATATAATCAAAAGATCAGGCGGCGAGGTATCCGAAGAGTTTAAGAAGGAGAAAGAGGAAGTGGAGGAGGAAAAGGAGGAGGAAGAAGAGGAAGAACAAGAAGGTTTCAAGTGCGAGATATGTGGCGATACGTTCGATTCAAAACAGGGACTAAACGTGCACAAAGGAAAAGCACACCCGGACTACATGAAGTCGTGAGGTAGATAATATGACAAAACATCAAAAGGCGCTGTCTTCACCGAAAACGTACCCGATAAAGAGGAAGGAAAGGACATGGGCAATAAAGCCTAGCCCTGGACCACATTCCGAAGAGAACTGTGTACCGCTAGGTATAATCGTCAGGGATGTCCTTGGATACGCGGAAAACGTAAGTGAAGTAAAGGAGATACTCAAACAGGGGAAGTGCGACGTCGACGGAAGAGAGATAAGAGATCACAGGTTCCCGCTTGGAATCTTTGACTCACTCAGGCTTGGCGACGAATACTTCAGGCTTGTCCCTTCGAAGAAGGGCTTCGAACTCGTAAGGATAGATAAGAAGCAGGCAGGTAAGAAGCTCTGCAGAGTTGAGGATAAAACTGTGCTGAGCGGCGATGATATTCAGCTGTCCCTCAACGATGGTAGAACAGTTTTAGCTGACACCGAGAAGCTTGAAAACGTAGAAACAGGATCCTCCGTCATAGTTTCCCTCGACGAAAACGAATGTGAGGAAATACTGGAACTGGAGGAAGGACAGGAAGTAATTGTAAAGGGAGGTAAGAACAGAGGTGAAATAGCATCCTTCAAGGAGAAAAAGGTCTTGAAGGGCAGTAGAGAAAACAGAGTGCTTGTCGAACAGGACGGCAAGGAGATAGATCTCCCAGAAAGCCTTGTAATTCCAATAGACAAAGACGAAATAAAGATAGATGCCGAGGACTGAAACTATGAGTAACGAAAACGAGATGAGACAGATAGAGCTCCAGAAGGTGGTCCTGAACATAGGTACAGGGGGACCAGGCGAGGAACTGGAAAAGGCCAAAAACCTTCTGGAAAACCTGACGGGCAGGAATGCAAAGATAACCAAAGCAAAGAGCAGAAGTGCCTTCGGTGTCTCAAAGGGAAGGGACATAGGCGTTATGGTAACCTTACGTGACGAGGAAGCAGAAAGCTTTCTCGAAAGGGCACTTGAAGCGAAGGAATACAAGCTGAAGAGAAGTAGCTTCGACGACCAGGGCAACTTTTCACTGGGGATCAAGGAGCATATCGACCTACCTGGAACTGATTACGATCCGGAGGTTGGAATATTCGGCATGGATATAACCGCAACACTTGAAAGACCTGGATTCTGTATAAAGAGAAAAAAGATTCCGAGGAAGATAGGCGAAAATCACAAAATAACAAAACAAGAGGCTATGGATTTCGTAAAAGAAAGGTTTGATGTTGAAATAACTGGTGAATAAAATGGCAAAGAAAGAAGTTCCGAAATGTAGAAGATGTGGAAACAAATGGGGAGTAATCAGGAAGTACGATCTGTACATATGCAGACAGTGCTTCAGAGAAGTAGCCGAGGAACTTGGATTCGAAAAATACTAGGTGATAAAATGAAGCAATCAATACTTTCAGACTGCATGTCCACGATAAAGAACGCAGAAAGCGTTGGCAAGGACCGCTGTACTGTACAGTCTTCCAAGATAGTACTGGAAGCTCTGAAAACACTCCAGGACAAGGGTTATATAGGCGAGTTCGAAAGGATAGAGGACAACAGAGGAGGAAAGTTCAGGATAGAGCTCCTGGGAAGCATAAACGACTGCAACGCAATAAGACCAAGGTTTTCAGTGAAGAAGGACGATTTCGAGGAGTGGGAGAAGAGATACCTACCTGCAAAGGGCATGGGCGTCCTGATAGTCAGTACACCAAGCGGCATAATGACACATGAAGAAGCGAAATCAAAGGGCATAGGAGGCAAACTCGTAGCTTACGTTTACTGATGATAAAATGATAAGAAAGATCGAGATACCCGAGGAAGTGGAAGTAGAAGTTACAGATGCAGGTGTAAATGTCAAAGGAAACGGGGAAGAGGTAAACGTTGATATAGGACATCCACTTGTCGATATAACGTCCGGAAACGGATCCGTAACCATAGAAACAAAGCAGGACAACAGAAAGGTGAGCAGCATTTCAAATACCTTCAAGTCCAAGATAGAGAACGCTATAGAAGGCGTAATGGAGGGCTACGAGTACAAGCTTAAGCTGATATACAAACATTTCCCTATGGAAGTCAGGACACAGGGAAACAAACTCGTGGTCTCTAACTTCCTGGGTGAAAAGGAGGACAGGGAAGCGGACATACTTGAGGGAGTTGAAGTAGAAGTCGACGACGAAGACATATTCGTGAGAGGAGCTGACAAGGACAAGGTAGGCCAGACAGCTGCAAACATAGAAAGTAATATGCAGGCACCCAACAAGAAGGACAGGAGGGTCTTCGAGGACGGAATATATATAGTTGAAAAACCATCAACCGAGAGCTGATAACATGTCCGACAAAAAGTTCAAAAGACAGAACTCGAGTAGAAAGCTCAACGATTCATGGAGAAAGCCTAAGGGCCATCATTCCTCCATGAGGAAAAAGAAGAAGGGGCAGGCAAAGATGCCTTCACCCGGCTACGGAAGCGAAAACAAAGGCATGCACCCTTCGGGCTACTACGAGGTCCTTGTTCGCAACATGGACGACCTCGAGGATATAGACAAGGAGGAAGAAGCGGCCAGGATAAGCTCAAAAATAGGAAAGAGGAAAAGAAAGGAGATAGTTGAAAAGGCTGAAGAAATGGGAATAAAGGTCTTAAACTGAGGTATAGATGAAATGTTTTTAAGATTCAAAGAAACAAAATGCCCCCTTTGTGGGACTTCAGGCACGGACTCTGAGATAGAAGAACTGTCCGACTGCCCGAAGTGTGGAGCAAAGTTCAACGAGTTCGGAGTCGTACACGCTCCACAAAGCGAGAGAAATATGCACTGGACGTGAGGTGTTGAGATTGGACCTATCCACACAGAAAGAAATGGCAGCAGATGTATTGGACTGCGGAAAAAATAAGGTATGGATAGATCCGGATATGCAGGACGAAGTAGAGGACGCTATAACAAAGGCCGACATAAGAAGGCTCGTCCAGAGAGGAATAATTGAGAAGAAGAAAAGTAACGGACAGTCGAGAGGCAGAGCGAGAAAGAACAAAAAACAAAAGGACAAAGGAAGGAGGAAAGGACACGGCAAAAGAAAGGGATCAAGGAAGAAGCAGAAGGAAAAATGGATAAGTAGGATAAGAGCTCAGAGGAAGTTCCTCAAAGATCTAAGGAACGAAGGTAAGATCGATAGGTCCACGTACAGAAGTCTCTACAGAAAGTCAAAGGGCGGAAGGTTTGATTCCAAAAAACAGTTAAAAAACTTTATCAACAAAGAAGGTCTGTTGAAAGAAGGTGAAGATTTTGAGTAACGAAACGATCAAGAGAAGGAGAGCAGAGAAGAAGACAGACTACAAGCAGAGGCTCAAGCTTCTGAAGAGCAATGAGCCCAGGTTAGTGGTCAGGAAGAGCAACAACCATACGAGGATTCAGCTTGTAGACTGGAAAGAAGATGGCGACGAGGTCCTAGCTAGAGCCGGAACAGACGAACTACATGAGTTTGACTGGAAAGGTCATACAGGAAACCTGCCTGCAGCATACCTCGCAGGCTACCTTTTGGGACAAAGAGCCCTCGACGAAAGTATAGATAAATGCATACTTGATATCGGACTCCAGAAGAACACACCGGAAAACAGGATATATGCAGCTGTAAAGGGAGTCAAGGACGCCGGAATCGAAGTTCCGGTTGGAGACAAGATGATCCCTTCCGATGAGAGGATCAGAGGGGAACATATACGAGAATACGCTTCGGAGATGAGTCAAGGAGAGAAGGAAGATCACTTTTCAAGTCTCATAGACAAAGGACTCGATCCTGAGAAAATAACTGAAAACTTTGAAACAGTCAAGGAAAATATAGGTGAATAAACATGCCAGAAGAACAAACAAAGGACTGGACACCACAGACAGAACTCGGAAAAGAGGTCGTGGACGGTAAGATAACCTCGGTCGAGGAAATATTTGAACAGGGAAGAAAGATAATGGAACCAGAAATAGTGGACATCCTCCTGCCGAACCTTGACCACGAACTCGTGCTTGTGGGAGGTTCGCCCGGTAAAGGTGGTGGGATAAGGAGGACTCCTGCCAAGAGAACTGCGAAGATGCATAAGAGTGGCAGAAAATACAAGATGACAGCTTTAGCTGTAATAGGAAACAGAAACGGCTACGCCGGAATAGGCGAAGGACAGGCCTCAGGCTCAGGAGCCTTCAGAAACGCGATACAGAAGGCTATAAAGAACTCTAAGCTAAATATAATACCTGTAAGAAGAGGCTGCGGTTCCTGGGAATGTGAGTGTGCCTCGCATCATTCCATACCTACCGAAGTAGAAGGAAAATCAGGAAGTGTAACCGTAGCTCTGAAGCCAGCTCCAAGGGGAGTAGGTCTTGTAGTTTCCGACGAAGTGAAGAAGTTCCTACAGCTGGCAGGAATAGACGACTGCTGGGCAAAGACATTCGGAAAGACGAGGACCAGAGGAAACCTGATAAAGGCTGTATACAACGCTCTAAAGAACCTCAATCAGCTGAAAATAGACGACGACTTCAAGGAAAAGTCCGGTACTGTAATAGGTGAAGCATAATGTACGCGGCAGTAAGACTAAGAGGCAAGGTAGGCATAAGGGACGAGTTAGAGGATACTCTAAAGATGTTAAACCTCAAAAAGAAGTTCAACTGTACCCTACTACCGGAAACGGAAGACTACGAAGGCATGTTACAAAAAGTAAGCGAGTTTGTTACATGGGGACAGGTCGACGAAGAAGTCGCGAAGAAGATACTTGAGAAAAACTCAGACAAGGCAGACGAGGCTCTCAAAGCTCTCGACGAGGGAAAAAGCCTCAGTAGGGTCGGTATTAAGAGAAGCTTCTCTCTCGCTCCTCCTTCTGGAGGTTTCAACAAAAGTACGAAGAAACCATATCCAAAGGGTGAAGCAGGTAAGAGGGAAGACGGCATCGATGATCTCCTAAAGAGGATGATATAATGGGCAAGAAGAAAAAGTACAGAGGTTCTGGAACCCATGGCGGAGGTTCGAAGAAGAAAAGAAGGGGAGCAGGATCTCGTGGTGGAAGAGGCAAAGGGGGGGACAAGCATAGAAAGTTCAAGTACCAGAAGGAAAAGAAGCCTGACAAAGGCTTCAAGAGACCTGATGTAGTTAAAGATACTAAGAAAGGACTTAATATAAAGGAGCTCGAGCAAAGCCTTGGAGAGCTAATTGAAATAGGTGCCTGTGAGAAGGAAGGCGAAGTTTACAAGGTAGATCTGAAGGAAGCAGGATACGACAAGCTTCTTGGATCCGGAAGAGTTACAAAGAAACTAGAAGTTGAAGCAGAAGACTTCTCGGAAAAAGCCAAGGAAAAACTGGAGGAAAAAGGGGGAAGTGCAATTGAACTATCGTGACTTACTTTCTATTGTACCCGGTGTCGAAGGCCCAAAGAAGAGACTTAACTTCAACGACAAGCTGAAATGGACAGCAATAATAGTCATAGTCTACTTTGTAATGGGAAATATAACGGTATGGGGCGTTTCTCCTGTAGGACTAGAGAGGTTTGAGTTCCTACAGACTATAGTTGCTTCCGAGTTCGGTTCTCTGATAACCCTGGGAATCGTTCCTATAGTTAACGCCTCGATTATACTACAGCTCCTCACAGGAAGCGATATACTTCAGTGGGATACTAACACACCTGAAGGCAAGAAGCTTTTCATGGGAACACAGAAACTCCTTGCTGTGGTATTCTGTTTAGTCCAGGCCACGGCCTTCGTTTCCTTCGGTGCAATACCTGCGCAGGCAGGCATGACCGGTTTTGTCATAGCTCAGGTCGCTGCAGGTGGAATACTGATCGTTCTCATGGACGAGGTCATATCCAAATGGGGTTTTGGATCAGGTGTTTCCCTCTTTATCGCTTCAGGCGTTTCTATGGAGATAGTCCAGAGGCTTTTCAACCCGCTCACTGCCGAGGGTACACTCCCAACGGCAGCAGAGGGCGCCGTAGGATACATACCACAGATCTTCCAGACCCTGGCAGCAGGTAATCTTGTCGAAACAGCAGCAGCTATAATACCGATAGTATTTACCATACTAATATTCTTCCTGGTTGTTTACCTAAACGCCATGAAGGTAGAGATACCTCTTGCATTCGGACAGGTCAAGGGCTTCGGTCAAAGATACCCTTTAAACCTTCTTTACACAAGCGTAATTCCTATAATCTTTACACATGCTATGCTCGCTAACCTGAACATTATGGGACAGATGCTCGCCGAGAGAGGTATGCCGTTGCTCGGAACCTTTGGAGAAGAAGGAATACCTGAGTC
>PWIB01000060.1 GCA_003555465.1 Candidatus Aenigmatarchaeota archaeon
CGAAAAGACTCTGGAAGAAAATGAAAAAGGAGTTAAGAAAGGCTTAAACCGGATAGTAGAACAAATCCCATTCTTAAATAGCACCAACTCCGAGACATCTCATCCACACCCAGAGCTCTATCGACCTTCATCCATCAAACATCTCTCATCTCTTTATTTTAATCTTTGAGGTTGGTTGTTTGGGTTGTAATTTAGAGGGGTGTTGGGCGGTATTGTTTGAAAACCCGGACCGCCCAAGAAGCTTAAACTTCTGTAATAGCAATCAAGAGGCCTAACTAATCTAAAGTAGATAAGTATTACTGTTCCAGTAGCCACAACCATATTGGCTTTACTTCTATTTCCTTTCCTTCCTCCTCTATCTTCTCCTCTTGTGAGTATGTCAAAAGAAGTCCCTGGTCTAGGTCATACCTTTCCATTGCCTCTTCAAGACCTTTTAACTCCCTTTCCTTGTTTTCAGCGGTCATTTCAGATGTTACCTGTATGGCTTGCTTTATTTCAGTCCCTTCCTTTACAAGGAAATCACATTCGTGATCCTCTTTATGGTAATAAACCTCTCCGTCTCTCCGTCTAAGTTCAAGAAACACAAGATTTTCAAGCATCCTCCCGTAGTCCTCCGTTGACCGGAATGAAACAGAATGAATTAGACCTGTATCTACAGGATATATTTTTTTGGCCCCTCTTTTCTGTTTTTTGACCGAATCGGAGTATTTTTCCAGTTCAAAAACAAGATAAGATTCTTCTAGATGGGAAACATAGTCCTTGACTGTATGTACGCTATTTATTTCGTAATTGTTCTTCAGGCTATTGTAGCTGAAAGGTTTGGCCGGGTTACTCATCAGGTGAAGTGCTATTTCTCGGAACGTCTTGGTCTTCTTTATCCCATGTCTTCCTATAATATCTCTCGTAACTATATCCTGGTAGAGATTTTGAAGTATTTCCTCTTGATCGTATATTATCTTCTCAGGGAAACCCCCGGTTTCAAGGTACTCATCGAACAGTCTCTTTGCCTTTCCTTTCTCCTTGGTTATCAACTTCTCCTTCTCACTCGGAATACCTTCTTCTGTCTTCAAGAACTCTCTGAAGCTAAAAGGAAGCAACTCTATATCCAGGTGCCTTCCTGTTAGGTGTGTCGAAAGCTCTTTACTTAGAAGGTTTGCGTTAGACCCTGTAAGTATTACTTTGTTTCCTTCCTTGTGCATCCTGTTGACAAAGGTTTCCCAGCCTTCCACGTTCTGTATTTCATCAAATATGAAGGTATCCCTTTCGCCGTACAGCTCGATAAGTACCTCGTAGAGTGTATTGAAGTCTTCGGGCTTAAAGTCCACCAGTCTCTCGTCCTGGAAATTGAGATAATAAAAGGAATCCTCCTCAAGCAGGTTGTTCATTATCTGTATCAGTAGAGTACTTTTACCTGCTCTTCTCGGTCCCGTAATGACAAGTATGTGAGGTGATTCCACCTTACGTTTTGCTTCCTCAAGAACCTCTCTTTCGTGTCCCTCTTTCCTTGATAATATCTCCTCGTTCTGCTCGGCCACCAGAGACTTCAGTGATCTCCTTTCCATTTCTATCACCATTATTTACTTCCGAAGTAAACTATTTAAATCTTTGCATTACTAATGCACAAAATAACTAATTTTTACGCACTAATAATGCACATCATCCCTAACCCCCTCCCAAACCCTACCAAACATTTTAGATCCTCAGAAAAGAAACCCGTCTACACGGCGAACTTCCCCAGCCTCGCCTCATCCACACGTTTCTTCAGAGCATCTACAAGAGGAGCGTCCACGGACAGAACAAGATCGTAGTCCTTAACTTCCTCATAAATCTCATCCACACCCAGAGCTCTATCGACCTTCATCCATCAAACATCTCTCATCTCTTTATTTTAATCTTTGAATATTTACCCCAAGATATAAATACATATGATCATATGTAAAAATCATGCCCAAGAAAAACACACTTCTCTACCTGGACGAGGAACTGGTTGATAAAGCCAAGAAGATGGATGTTAACCTCTCAAAACTGACGGAAAACGCCATAAAATCCAAGATATTCCCTGATATGGCAGCAGGTCAGAAGGCCCTCTTCGACCTTGAAGGTTATATGGAGAGCCTGGAAGAACAGGGCAGATGCTTCCGTATTCCCCACAGGATAAAAAAAGTAGAATTGGAAAACATTGGGCCTTTCGATAGTTTCGAGGACTCCTTTGAACCGTTTACCGTTATCAAAGGGCCAAATGCAAGCGGGAAAACCACACTCATCAGATCGATAGCATATGCATGTTGTTGCACTGAAGGAGATGCAAGCAAGCTCCTGAAAGATGGTGGAGACGAGGGAAGGATTGAAATCAAGACGAACGACAAGGGCAAGACGTCTCTGATCCTTGAAGACGGGGAAACAAGGAGAGAAGGTGACAGGTGCATACTCCTCGATGACCCACTGACACGTCTCGATGAGAGCACTACATCAAAGTTCATCGAAAAACTAAGAGAAAACTTCGTAAACCAAGGATGTCAAGTAATCCTTACTGATATGTTTTTGGAGGACGGGGACTTTGAAGGGAAGTTGATAAAGCTATCCAAGAAAATCAGTTAATGCATCGGTTTCCCATCAGACAGAGCGTATATCAGAGCAGTCGTGTGATATCCAACTACTTCCGCCTGTGCGTGTAGCTTCGTTTCTTCCTCTGTGAACTCGCCTCGTCGCCTTCCAAACCATCATAATTTTTATTAGTCATTATTTATCACCAAGTAGTAATTAACATTCCTACTATTTAAAGGTTAGGGTTATTTTTTACTTAATAGTAGTCACAA
>PWIB01000015.1 GCA_003555465.1 Candidatus Aenigmatarchaeota archaeon
ATCTCAAAGAGGTTACAAGGAATATGAAGCCTTCAGAATAATGTCCTTGAGGTACTAAACAACAAACATTTTAATCCCGAGACCTAGATTATTGTAGGAAGCATGAAATATAAGCACCCCCAAGTCATAATCGCATCTTTGATGATATTTTCCTTACTTGCAGTTGTTGTTTTTTCTGGCGAAGTCACAGGATTGTTCATAGCTGAACCAGATCAGACTGCAGTCCTTGATTACTCAGAAGAGGGTGAAGGTTATACAAACCAAAGAAGCTTTGATCTCGATCTTGAGGAGAAGGTATTCAGGTATGAGCAAAAGCAGTTCAACGATTCGAGTAGGTACGCCGTACACGAGTGGACGGAAGAGGAGAACAAAACAGTATGGATAAACCTCCCTAGAAACAGCACTATAGTTAATTCTTCAATCAAAGCCGTTGGACAGATGTTTTTAAACAGAACTGAGGTTGATTCAGGTCAGCATCTACATGAGGTCTCCATAGGTAACGTTTCAGAAACCCAGTCCAATGAGATAGCAGTTTCTTCATACGATATTGACAATATTTATCTGCTTGACAATGAGATGAATAGACTCTGGGACAAAAACATGGGCGTAGAAGATGCTTATACCGTCGATATAGGCAGGGTTTCAGAGGACGGTGATGAAGTTATTTTGGTGGGTACAGATGATGAAATAAGTGCCCTTGATGGCGATGGTGAGGAGCTATGGAACAGCTCAACGGGAACTATAAGAAGTCTTTCGACTGGTAATATTTTAGGTAACACCGAAGAGGAAGTCTTTGGCGTTGGACCGAATATTCATACAATACTGGGTTACGATTCCGAGTTGATTTTTAACGAAACCTTAGACAAGGAAGCCTATTCTGCCGACGTCGGTGTATTTGATTCTGGAGAGGAAAAGGATGAAATGGTAGTTGGCTTTGAGGATGGTGACATAGAGGCTTACAGGTACGATGAGAATTCAGGGGAGCTTGAAGAAGTGTGTAGTTTTTCCGCGGATAATGATGAGAATATAAGAGGTGTTTCTTTCCTTAACGTTACCGATAGCTCTGAAAACAAGATAGCAGCCACGGATCAGGCAGGAAAAGTCTATCTTCTGGACTCAGATTGCCAGGAGGAGGGAGTCTTTGATTCAATGGATTACGAAGGAAGGGACCTTGATACCGGAAACCTCGCTAGCCATCTTTCGGGTGAGGAAGTACTTGTGGGATCTTATGATGGTGATGATGGAAGGGGGAGGGCTTACGTGTTTGGTTCAGAATTAGAGCTACTGAACAGCTTTGAACTGGACGAGAGATCCCGTGGTGTCAGTATAGGTAATGTTACATCCATGGCTCCTGGTGGGTCAAACGTGAAAGAGGGACTGGTTACAACTATGGGGGGAAGTCTTTATGAGCTTGACTACGACGCCTTTCCTACGAACCTGACACTTCAGATCGGAGGAAATCTAACCTGGGACTACATGGAAGGTGAAGAGGTTGACGATGGAAGGTTCAGGGAAAGCAAGGTTATAAACGATACCAATACTAATATTTCTGATGCCTTTCAAGAATACATAGACGAAGAGGAAAAAGGTGATTACGTTGAAATTCCTGCTACGGCCATTCTTTTCACGAGCGATTATCGGGGAAGGCTTAATATAACAAACCTGAACGTAACCTATGACTACGACGCGTCTCCGAATATATACGAAGAAACCGTCGACTACTGGTCCAGGACCCGGGACATTACTGCAAATGAGAGCATAGTAAACCAGTCCATCAATATAAGCTTTACAGATCCTGCAGTGGATATCAACATAAGCAGTATTTCAGTTCCCTCTGATGCTTCTGAGTGTGGCTTCACCGACAAGGAATACTATGTCGAAGATGAATACTGTATTGTCGATGAGTTCGTAGTTGACAGTTCCGATGCCCATGAACCTGTATACCTATGGCATGATGATCTCGATGCCTCATACCCGGCCATGGTCACAAAAACGGGCTTCAAGGAAACCGAGGAAGTCAATAACTATACCTTACACAGGGATGTGGAAATAACAGACGAAACAGGAGAAACGGATCAGGATTTCAAAAATATAACTGCGAACGTATCTGTTGAGAACGACAGTATAGTTGAAAACCATTTCCTTGAAGTAGAATGGGATGGTGAATGGCATGATATAACTCCAGAGGAGGCAAGCGACTGCAAGGAAGAACCTGAATACAGTGAAGTTACAGTTGAGGACGATGAATTTTACGTATGTAAGCAAATCGACGATGAAGATGAGGATATTTTCAAATGGAAACAACCCGAGTTAACTTCTTCTACAAGCTACAGGGCAGGTGGTTATACAGAGCATGAGCCTGTCCTTGAGGACAAGGAGGTAGTCCCAGAGGAGGATATATGGGGCGAGGACTTCGACTTTAATGTCAATGTCTCTGACGAGGACGGCGAGATGGTAAATGTAACTCTTTGGGTGGACGTTAATAAAACAGGTTGGGAAGAAACCGAGACCCAGGTACTTGATTCAAGTCCTGAAAAAGAAGAGCTGACCTTTACAGTTGGATCTGACAGGGACTGGTCAGGTGAAAATAGATTTCTCTTTGAGTATGTGAACTACAACGAAGACGGAGATGAATACTACGAGCTTAACAGCTCCGTTGAGGAAGGTCCCTTGGCCCTCAAGCACGAGGTAACTGTAAGCGAAGTCCACGGCAATGAAACTTCTGTTAACAGGACAAAGGATGGAACAGAAGAAGCTTACTTCGAGGTTTTAGTAGA
>PWIB01000055.1 GCA_003555465.1 Candidatus Aenigmatarchaeota archaeon
GAAGAGAAGATAGAAAGGATGAGAGAAGAAATGACCAGTGACTGAAAAAACATAAGATAAGAAAAGCTAACCCCGGGACACGTCCGCAACCGTAGATTCCGTATTCCTCTCTATCTCCTCCGGAGCCATCCTAACTAAGTAATACTTTGAACCTCCTCCCACGTACACTTCATCCATCTCCATGACGTATTCGTCTATAACTACTTCCAGTCCTGTTCCTACCGGCGGAACCTCGCCCACTTCGTAGCCTGTAGCTTCCTTGACCTCTTCGGGGCTTGCTATCCTGCATCTTTCAGCGTCCGTAATCTCCTTAAGCTTGTCTTCATCGACCTGTTTGTTTCCTGAAAGGAAGACCAAAACTTCTTCGCCGTCCACAACGAAAACAAGGGACTTGGCTATCTTTGTCATCGGCTCGTCCAGATACTTCGCAGAGTCCCTGACAGTTTTCACCTCCCCTTCCATCTCCACGAACTCGCCTTCCACTCCTTCCTTCTCCATATGTTCTTCAAGATCTTCTTTCGACATACCACTCTTATTGGCGATCATGGCTTAAAAAATTAGCGAAAGATATTTAAGGAGCGAAGAGAAAAGAAGGGTTGTGGTATGATGGTAGGTGGACGTTTTTGTCTTTGGAAAGGTTGTTGAGAAGTTTGGCGAGCTTTTCCATAGATTCATCTTTTCTCTAAAGCTTCTGAAACCTGTTAAAGATGCCGGGCTGGCCGAGTCTGGCTTAGGCAGCGGACTGCAGAGAAACTTTTCGAGGAAAAAAGTTTCATCAAAACCTGAGAATGTAGATATCCGCGTACGCCGGTTCGAATCCGGCGCCCGGCTCTATTCGTGGTAAAATGGCTCTGAAGCTTTACAACACATTAACACGAAAGAAAGAGGAGTTCGAGCCTCTGGAAGAAGGTAAGGTGAATATCTATTCCTGTGGCCAGACCATCTACCTGGACATGCACATAGGTAACGCGAAGACTTACGCAGCATGGGACATTCTTAACCGGTACCTAACGTGGAAGGGCTACGACGTTTTCCACGTGATGAATATAACGGACGTCGGACACCTGACGGACGACTCGGACCAGGGCGAGGACAAGGTGGAGAAGGAGGCGAGGGAAAGAGGCATAGAACCAAGGGAACTAGTAACGGAGCAGGTACAGAGGTGGTATGAAGAAATGGACAGACTGAATATGAAAACGCACAACGTGAATCCCAGGGCTACAGGACACATGGTCGAGATGATAGAGGCCGTAAAGGACATAAAGGAAAACGGCTACGCCTACGAGGAGAACGGAACCGTTTATTTCGACGTCATGAAGTTCCACGAGGACCACGGCTACCCAGGTGTAGGAAGCATGAATATACAGGAGCTACAGGCCGGCGCAGGCGGAAGAGTAAAGGAGGAAGAACAGGAGGAGAAGAAATCTCCGCTTGACTTCGCATTGTGGATAAACGCGGACCCGGAACATATAATGAAATGGCCTTCGCCGTGGAGTGAAGGCTATCCGGGCTGGCACCTTGAATGTAGCGTCATGAGTTCAAAGTACCTGGGCAAGAGGTTCGATATACATACAGGAGGTGTAGACCACATCTTCCCTCATCACCCAAACGAAAGGGCACAGTGCATGGCGATGAACAACCTTGTAGAAGAGCCTGTAAACTACTGGCTGCACAGCGAACACATGACCGTGGAAGGGGAGAAGATGAGCAAAAGTAAAGGTAATTTCTACACGGTCCGTGAGATCTTGGAGAAATACGATGCAGAAGTAGTTAGGATGTTCTTCGCCTCGAGCCACTACAGGAAGCAGGTGGACTTCAACGAAGAAGCTCTGGAGAGCGCAGAGAGTAACCTCGAGAAGCTTTACAACACTCTTTGGAACGTAGAGAACAGCGAAGGCGGTGAAAGGGAAAAGCTGAAGGGAGAGGTAGAAAAGTTTGAGAAGAGGTTCGAGGAAGCTATGGACGACGACCTTGACACTCCGAAGGCGGTGAACGAACTCGTAAAGTTCTCGAAGAAGGTTAACAAGAACCTGGACAACAGGAAAGAGGTACTGGAGGAAGCCGCGGAGAAGATACAGGAACTTGGGAGAGTACTCGGTCTGAAGCTGAATCTTGAAGAAGAAGGTGGGAAGATTCCAGAGAAGGCTGTGGAGCTACTTATAGAGATAAGAGAAGAGTTCAGGGAGGAAGGTGACTACGAAAGAGCCGATGAGGTGAGAGACGTTTTGAAGGAAGGTGGAATAGTTCTGGAGGACGAAGGCGGACAAACCGTATGGAAGAGGAAGTGACATCACATAATTTTAAGTTATTCCTGGCGGGAACTTAGTTCTTGCCGAGTGCTTTGATTGGTCCTACGCGAATGCTGAATAGAATCGGATTGTATTTATTATTCTTCAATTTAACCGTCCTATGTTTAGTTATATTGCAATATATGCAAAGATTTATAAATTAAGGTGAGTATTATTGCATAATATGAAATATGTTTCCGGCTGAATTTTTTGAGTCAAGGACACAGAGAAAAATTTTGAGGGTACTGGCAGAAAAGAACAAAAAGTACACCCTCGACGAGATTGCAGAGATGTGTAATAGATCGAAGTCCTCGATCTCCAGGGCACTGAAAAACTCGCAAAGATGCCCCTTTATAGAGAAGAAGAGGGTTCCCGGTAGCAAGCAGTTGGTCTTCGGCCTGAACTCCGACAGCAGGTACACAGAAGCTATAAAGACTTTTTTCAATGAGGAGAGAAACAGAGAACGC
>PWIB01000049.1 GCA_003555465.1 Candidatus Aenigmatarchaeota archaeon
GTCATACGGATCAACGATAAAGAGGAATACAAGGATAAGTTGAATAAGTACACGAACCTATGAAGAGCTATTCTGATTTAACAGTCCTCTATGGTTTACGTCCCCTATTTCTTAGAATTTAATATTCGATGAGGGGTCCGGTAAATTTTTCAAAAGCAAAGGACTAAAACTACAGAGGTGTTTGTACGTGGACGATAGGAGATACGGAGTTCCGAGGGAGATCATCTCAGTTGTTCTGCTCGCGGGGCTTGTATCTCTTTCAGTCTATGCCTACGTCTTCGGTCCGATGGAATCTCCTACCACAATAGAAGTCCTCAGGAATCCGGAGGTACACGAAGGTAAAAGGGTGGAGATGAGAGGAGAGGTAGTGAGGAGTGAAATTGCGGACGGAGTTCTATACATGGGCCTGGAAAAACACGGCAGAAGCTTCGAGGTATACTACGAGATACAGGAGGAGGAAGAGGAGTGGTTGGAGGAGATAGAAGAAGGAGATACAGCAAGGTTTCTAGGGACGGTTCGAATCGCATCAGAAGGGAGGGTGGAAGGCGAGGAGATGTACTACAGATCTGCTAGAAGGCAGAAGACTCTGGGTGTACTTTCCTTTTTGGGCGTCGTCGTAATCGCTGCTGTAATCTACATAGACAGGGAAACTCTCAAGGAGATGATAGTCGATGGCTGACGGACTCACGCACGTCTTGCTGGGTTGGGTCGCTGTAGAACTTATCAGCATAAAGTATCCCTGGGCGATGAAGTACAGGGCTCTTGTTCTTGTCGGGGCTATACTTCCGGATATAGGAAACTTCGCAGTTCTTATGGGCGAGACAGGTGCCAACGAGCTTTACTACCTTTTCATGCCTTTACACTCCATAGTCGGGTCTCTGCTTCTAGTCGGAGTTTTAACTATGATATTCAAGGGGGAGTACAGGAAAAAGGTATTCCTGTTACTTACAGCGGGTGTGGCTACGCATCTCGCCGCAGATTATTTTATAATCTTCCTTGATGGTAAGGTTCCACTTTTCTTCCCCTTCACCTTCGAGAAGGTAGGCTACGACCTGTTCCTCCAGGCAGGACGTGGTTTCTTGATAGTCGCGTTGGTGGCAGTCGTTGTGACTGTACTTCGGAGAAAGCAGGTTGAAAGGAAGTTAAAAAACCTCGATGAGAAGTAGACCAAAGATTTTAGTATAGTTCTGAGTAAAAGGATGGGTGGAGGTGAGATGCATGTCCATCGGAAAGACGCTTTCCGGCATCGTCGGCAACATCGCTGCTGCGATAGTGATGCTGGTTCTATCGATCATAGCTTTCTTCGTGGTGATATTCATCGTAGAAGCAGGAGCTGGACTTGCAGGATACCAGCCAGCAGGTGACTACGTAGTTCTTTCAGCAGCACTCCTGACCGGCTTTTCCGTCCTTTCGGGAATGTGGAAGGAGGAATAAGACCGGCTAAAACTCTCTTACAAACCCCTTTTTTATATTCGGTTTATTTAGGCACTACATCCTTAAACTCGCTGTCCTTGGTTAGTTCAACCTTTTTATAGAAATCCTGCCAAATGTAAACTGTTAAGGTGATGCTATGAATCCAAAGATCGTTGTAAACGGTGTCGGCACTGTAGGTAAAAGGGTGGCGCACGCCGTCAGAAAGCAGGACGACATGGACCTCGTGGGCATAGCCGACGTCTCTCCTTCTTCGACACTGAAAACCGTTCTGGAAGAGGACGGTCCTCTGCACGGAACTCCGCTGTACGCTTCCGTGCCGGACAAGGTAGAGGAACTGGAGGAAGGTGGATTCTACGTAGAAGGTGACCTTCCAGGACTTCTGGACACAGGACAGGTTGACTTAGTGGTAGACTGTACTCCTTCGGGCGTAGACGAAAAGAACAAGGAGATGTACAAAGAAAAACAAGTTAAAGCTATATTCCAAGGAGGTGCGGACGCTTCTATAGCTCCGGTTTCGTTCAACGCGCTTGCAAACTACGATGAAGCAAAGGAAGAAGACTTCGTAAGAGTCGTCTCCTGTAACACAACTTCCTTAAGCAGAACTCTCTGGAGCCTGAATACCAACTTCGGCGTGGAAAAGGCTGTGGGAAGCCTGGTAAGAAGAGGTGGGGATCCGATGCAGGACTCGAGGGGTCCTATAAACTCGATAGTCCCTGTCACAGAGATTCCATCGCACCACGGTCCGGACGTACAGGAGGTTATGCCTGAGCTGGATATCACAACTCTAGCTGTAAAGGTTCCGACTACTATTTCTCATCTGCATATGGTCAACGTCGACCTTGGTAAAGAAGTCTCAAGGGAAGACGTTTTGAAAATCTTCAGGGAAACGCCCCGCGTAAAGCTTTTCAGCGCTCAGGAGGGCTACGACTCCACCGCCAAGATCATAGAGAAGTTCAGAGACAAGAGGTTGAGGTACGACATGCCTGAGGTAGCGGTCTGGGAGGAAACCGTGGAGACGGAAGGGAAAAGGCTCTACTGGATACATCAGGTTCACCAGGAGTCGATAATAGTTCCTGAAAACATAGACGCTATAAGGTCGATGTTCGGAACCGCTGAAAGGGAAGAGTCTGTACACAAAACTAACGAAAACCTCGGAATCGAGTAGGAAGAACTTCTATGAAAACAGTTGAAGACGTTGACTTAAAAGGGAAAAAGGTTCTTGTAAGAGTCGACCTCAACTCAACGGTTAAGCACGGAAGGGTTAAGCTTACGCCGCGGATAAAGGAGCACGCGGAGACTCTGGACGAGCTTTGCGATAGAGGTTGTGGCGTAGTGGCTCTGGCACACCAGGGAAGGCCTGGCAGAGACGACTTCACCAACCTTGAAGAACACGCGGAGCTTCTCAACCATCTTCTTGACAGAAGAGTAATATTCGTCAGCGATATAACAGGAAAACTGGCGCAGAAGACTATAGACGAGCTCCACAGCGAGGATATAATACTTCTCGACAACGTAAGGATGCACGAGGACGAGCTGAAGGACGTGAGTCCCGAGGAACACGGAAAGTCGGAGCTTGTACAGACATTATCGGAACACTGCGACATCTACGTCAACGATGCCTTCTCCGTCTGCCATAGAAACCAAGCGTCGGTAACCGGCTTCCCTCAGGTAATGGAGAGCGTCCCAGGACCTCTTCTCGAGGAGGATATAGAAACCGTAAACCATATAGAGGACTCAGAGGAACCGAGGTATTTCATACTCGGAGGAAACAAGCCGGAGGACGCTATCGAAGTTATGGAAAAGATGTTAAAGGACGGAGTATCTGATCTTATAATGCTTGGTGGAAGGGTAGGAGAAATATTTCTGGAGGTCACGGGACACGACCTCGGCGCCAAGAGCAACGACACTGAAGAGTTTGAAGAGGAAATCGAGGAGCTCCTGGAAAACTTCGGCGACAGGATTGTGATGCCCAAGGACCTGGCCTACGAGAGAAACGGTATGAGGGAGGAGGTCAAGGTGGAAGAGTTACCAGTTGAAGAAGAAGTCTTCGACATAGGCACGGAAACCATAGAGGAATATAGAGACAGGGTGGAATACGCAGAGACCATCGCGCTCAACGGTCCCTTGGGAATGTTCGAAAAGGAAAACTTCAGGAAAGGTACGGAAAAGGTTCTCAGTAAGCTGAAGGGTCTTGATAAGTTTGTTCTGATAGGTGGCGGGGACAGTTCACACGCTGTACAGGACTTGGGCTTCGACCTGGAGGAGGACTTCAGCCACGTTTCACTTGCCGGTGGGGCCTTCGTCAAAGCTCTTTTGGGTGAAGAGCTGATAGGTGTAGAAGTTTTGAAGTAACTACTTTCCTTCTTTGATTGCTTGGGGTATCCTTTCCAGTATATCATCGGGTATAAGCCCTGCTCCCTTTTCCTCAGCGGCTATGTCGCCTGCCTTGCCGTTTATCCAAGCAGCTCCGTAGGCAGCCTTTACCGGATCCAGGTTCTGGGCAAGCAAGGAACCGACTATTCCCGCAAGCGTGTCGCCGGTTCCGCCGACCGTCATATACTCGTTTCCTGTCCTGTTTGTATAGGTTTCATCGCCATCCGTCACAGTATCCTTGTTGCCCTTTAGCAGTACTGTGCAACCAAACTCGGCAGCGGCTTCCTCGGCATTATCTTCGCTAGCTTCCATACCTGTGAGGACTTCGAACTCTCTTTTATGTGGTGTAACAACCTTGTTTTGGTCCAGTACCTCTGTATTATCAACTACGGCTCTCACGGCATCGGCATCAACGACAGCAGGAATCTCTGAGTGTTCAAGTATCTTTACAACAGTCTTGTTTGTCTGCTTTCTCCTTCCAAGGCCACCACCTACGACCAAGGCGTCGACGTTACTAATCAGTTCCTTTATCTCCTCGTAATGATTAGGCGAAAGGTAATCACCGTCCAGGGGAACAGTTATCAACGAAGGTGAATAACTGGCTATTATCTCAGCAGGCCTCTGAGGTGAAGCAGTAGTTACAAGGTCAACGCCGCTTCGGTAGGCAGCCATGGAGTTGAAGATAGGCGATCCAGAATACTTCTTTGAACCACCCAAGACAAGGAGATGGCCGTTATCGAACTTGCTCGAGTCCTCTCTTCTCTCCTTAACTTTTCTGAGTATTTTCTCTATCAAATTCCCACCTATTTTTTTATAGAAGCGCTTAAATTTATTCTTTATGCAAACAGAGGAGAAGCTGACCGAGCTAAAGGACCTCTCCATATTTCTCGCCTACAATACAAACGTGGACGTTATAACGCATATAGACGATGAATTCAAAGACCTTTTCACCGAGGAGGAAGGGAAGAAAGCGAAGAAACAGGAACCGAAACTGCTGGAGGATAAGGTGGATCTTCTCACAGCAGTTTTTGACTGCATGGAAAAGGGCCAGGGAAACGAGATCCAGATCACGGACAAAAATTTCAGGAACTGGCTCGAAAATAACCTTACAACGGAAAGGAAAAGGCTCGGTGGACAGGCAGGTATAATGTCCAACCTTCTATCAAAGCTGGGCTGCGAAACCATTCTGTACACAACCAACCTCTCAGAGGAACAGGCCTCTCTTTTTGAGGCAAATGACAAACTGAAGTTCCCTCACGTAGAGAACAACAAGCTTAAGCTGGACCATCCCTCGGAATGTTACAGAGAAATACCTACAAAGAAAAACTGGATAATCGAGTTCTTCGAGGACCAGGAGCTTTTCGGTGTGCAGGCAGAGGAGAACAGCCGTTTCATAGCTTCCTCGTCCTACAGACATGAAAACCTGGAGCTGGGCGAAGTTGAAGGTAAAGTTGAAGAGCTGGCCGAAAGTGTGGACTGTATGATACTTGCAGGGTACCACAACCTTCTGAAAGAATATCCCGACGGAACGACCTGGAAGGATCATCTGAACTCGGCAAAGGAGTTTCTGAGAAGAATCAAGGATGTAAAACCGGAAATAAACGTGCAGATAGAGTTTTCGGCTATCCACAGAAAGGAGCTGAGAGAAGCGATACTGAAGGAAGTGGTTCCCTTGGCGGACATATTATCCTTTGATCCAAACGAGCTTGAGTTGATACAGAAGGATATGAACATTACGAAGAAGGTTCCAAAGCCAGAGGAGCCCTACAAGCTTTCAAAGGCACTGGAGAAGCTTGTCGAAAAACTTGATGTAAGTGGTGTCAGTATGCACACCCACTACTACTACATGTCTGTATCTAGAGGCTATATTGATCCGGAGTTCATCAAAGAAGGATTCAAGTTCGCACGAGATGCGGCCTGGACAAAAGCCAGTGGAAGGGAATTAAGACCTGAGAACCTTGCAAAGGCGGAAGAGGTGGAACCTTCAGAGAAGGGCAAGGAGTATAGAAGATCCCTGGCAGATTCAGTACAGGATCAAAAACTTGCCGCGACAGGAGTCCACAGGGATGAGTTTGATATAGTTATGGTTCCAAACAAACTTTACGAGGATCCAGAGCTGACCGTAGGCCTAGGAGACGTCGTATCGTCGACTTCGTTCGCGGTAGAAAACGCATTAAGATGATAACATGTTTGTAAGAGTTGGCGAAGAGCTAAGGAAGCTTTATCAGAATGCAAAGAAAGGCGGATATGCTTTCGTGGCGAGCAACGTAGCTGAGCCGAACACGATGATAGGATTGATAGAAGGTGCCGAAAGGAGTAAATCCGACCTAGTTCTACAGCTGAGCAGGAGCGCATGTGAGTTCGCCGGAGACGGAGACGCAGTAGCTGGGCTGAGGTCGCTTGGAAACTATATGGAAAACATCGCCGACGGTCGGGATATAGGAGTTTTCCTAAATATGGACCACTTGCAGGATTTGGACTTTATAAGAGAAGCAGTGGAGACAGGAACACCTTCCTCCGTTATGATAGACGCCTCAGAAAAGGAATTTGAGGACAATGTGGAGAAGTCGAAGAAGATCGTGGAGTTGTGTGAAGGTGAGAACGTGCTTGTGGAGGCGGAACTGGGAAGAATAAAGGGAAGTGAAGACGGTGTCAGCTCCCAGGAGAGCTACTACACCGATCCCGAAAAAGCCTGCGAGTTCGTGGAAAGAACCGGCTGTGATCTCCTCGCTATTTCTATAGGAACCCAGCACGGAGTTTCGAAGGGCAAGGATCTGAACCTGAGGATGGATATAGCTGAAAGGGTTGATAAGAAGCTGAGAAAAGAAGGACTGGAAAGGCCTCTGGTGATACACGGTTCTTCGGGCCTGACACACGGACAGATGGAAGAACTCGTCGGGAAAGGTGTCTGTAAGTTTAACAAGGACACGAGGTATCAGTACGAGTACGCGAAGACAGCTCTCGAGTTTTACAGGGAACACGAGGAAAGTATACTTCCAGAAGAAAAGTCCAAGGCATCGAACGAGGTATTTGCCGAAAGTGGATGGTCACCGAACAAGGACCACTTCGACCCTAGGGTTGTGTCGAGGAAAATAAGAGAAAGAATTTCTGAGGTCATACAGGAGCTTAACGAGGTCACTGGAAGCCGTGGAAAGTCGCTATACATTTAGAAAGAGCTTACCATTTTTCTGATCCTTTCTTCAGGATCTTCTGACTTCACAATTCCCGAAGCGACGAAGATTCCATCGGCACCCAAATCCAAAGCCTTCTCCACATCCTCTCTCTTCTTTATCCCGGCGCCGCAGATCAACGGCTGGTTTACCTTCTCGACGGCTTCAGTTATAAGCTCAGGTTTTGCATCGCTAACCGAGACGTCGCCACCTATAAGCTCAGGTGGTTCAATCGCAACCATATCGGGCCCAAAACCGGAGATCTTCCCAGCCTCCTCAGGATCCTTTGCACAAACCATACTTTCAAGATCTTGCTTTTCTGCCCTCTCTAAACATTTCCTTATAACGTCCTTGCTTCTCCTGTCCTCGGAGTGGTTTATCACCACACCTGAAGCACCGTTCTGGACCAGGGCTTCAGGAAGAACTTTTCCTGTATTGGAGCCATAACCAACGGGATCTATCCTCTGTCCGTAGAAAGGAACATCTACAACCCTTGAAACCCTGTACAGGTCAGCTGTCTGGACGACAGGAACCACGGACTCGTTGGTCTCTCTGGAAACATTTTCACAGACCTGCGCGAGCTCCGCCGCCTTCTCTCCAGTACCTTTCCTGTAGGTCTTGAAGTTTACGAAAAGTGCGGGATAGTTCATATCCTCAACCTACGTAGTCTATTTCGTCCTCCTCCTGCCCGATCCTCCTCCTAGAAGCCTCAAACTCATCGTAATATTCTGACATATCGTCCGTTATTGATTTCGTAGATTCTTCAAGGGCCTGATCGAAGTGCTTCTTTTCGACGACGTCCGACTCCTTGTCTTCTCTCAGAGCGTTCAGTGCAGCTTCTCTGCATATAGCGTATATATCAGCTCCGGAGTAGCCTTCGGTTATTCTAGCGAGCTCGTCGAGATCTACGTCCTCAGCAAGCGGCGTCTCATCTGTATGGATCTTGAATATCTCCTTTCTCGCCTCTTCGTCCGGTGCTGGTACAAGAAGCTGATTGTCGAATCTTCCTGGACGTAGAAGTGCAGGGTCTATCATATCAGGCCTGTTCGTAGCTCCGATAACTATGACATCGTTCAGCTCCTCAAGTCCGGACATCTCAGTTAGGACCTGCGAGACAACTCTCTCGGAAACGTTCTCGCCGACAGAACTTCCTCGTTCAGAGGCAAGCGCATCCAGCTCGTCGAAGAATACAACCGTTGGAGCAACCTGCTTCGCCTTCTTGAAAATCTCCCTGACTCTTTTCTCTGACTCTCCGACGTACTTGGAAAGGAGTTCAGGTCCCTTTACACTTATGAAGTTAGAGTCTGACTTGTTCGCGACTGCCTTCGCAAGCATAGTTTTACCTGTTCCTGGAGGTCCGTACAGCAGAAGTCCGGAAGGTGGTCTTATACCTAGGTTCTCGTAAGATTCTGGATAGTTAAGCGGCCATTCTACAGCCTCCTTGAGCCTTTCTTTTACATCCTCAAGACCACCGATGTCGTTCCATGAAACGTCAGGAACCTCGACAAGAACTTCTCTCATAGCAGAAGGTTCTACCATTCTCATAGCGTAGTCGAAGTCATCGTAGTTGACCTGAAGCTTCTCTAGCTTCTCTTCAGGAAGCTCCTCCATCTCCTCGAGGTCGGATATATCCGGCAAGACCCTTCTAAGTGCGTGCATAGCACTTACCTTGGCCAGAGCTTCTATATCTGCCCCCACGTAACCGTAGGTCCTGTCTGAAATACCGTCCAGGTTTACGTCATCTGTCAGAGGCATATGCCTTGTATGAATCTGCAATATCTCCTTCCTGCCTTTCTTGTCGGGAACGCCTATCTCTATCTCCCTGTCGAACCTTCCCGGTCTTCTCAGGGCAGGGTCAACAGCATCGACTCTGTTGGTAGCCGCTATTACTATAATCTGGCCTCTGGCTTCAAGACCATCTAGAAGTGTAAGAAGCTGTGAAACCACACGCTTCTCAACTTCACCGCTTGCTTCTTCCCTCTTGGAAGCTATAGCATCTATCTCGTCTATGAATATTATCGAAGGTGAGTTCTCCTCTGCCTCCTCGAATATCTCTCTTACCTTCTTCTCCGATTCACCGTAGAACTTGCTCATAACCTCAGGGCCGTTTATAGTCTGGAAGTGTGCTCCTGCCTCGTTAGCTACAGCTTTAGCTAGAAGCGTCTTCCCGGTTCCAGGTGGTCCATGCAAAAGAACGCCCTTCGGAGGCTCTATACCGAGTCTCTCAAAGACTTCAGGATGTTTCAGGGGAACCTCGATCATCTCCCTTACCTTCTTTATTTCGTTGTGCAGTCCACCTATATCCTCATAAGTTACCGTAGGCACGTCCTGCTCCTCGATCTCCACGGCCTTGGGCTTGAGGTCTATAGTAGTCTGGTCGTCTATCTTCACGATGCCCTTGGGCTTCGTGTTAACTACCATAAGCCTTGTTTCGGTTCCACCGATGCCTGGCATCATATCAGAAAATATATCTTCTCCGAAGAAATCCTCGAAGAGGTTTCCCCTCTTCTTGCTCTTGACGGAGGTAGGAACTATTATATCACCCTTTGAAGCAGGGCGCATATACAGATTCTTCTTCAATATGTTAGGAGAAATATGTAGAGCTACGCCTTCCTGTGCAGGGGCAAGTGTGACCTTCTCTGCAGGCTTTGCCTCTGCCTTCCTTACCTTCACCTTCTGGCCGACGGAGGTTCCAGCGTTCTTTCTGACGAGGCCGTCTATCCTTACCAGGTTGCTTCCTACATCCTCTGGATAAGACCTCACTGCTAGAACTCCAGTCTTCTTTTTCCCCTCTATTTCGATCACGTCTCCCTCCGTAACGTTGAGGTTCTTCATTACCTTAGAGTCAAGTCTGGCGATACCTTTACCGAACTCTTCTCTTGAGGTAAGCTCACCTACTTTAAGTGAAACAGCATCGTTTCCATTTGAATTTTCCTCGGGCATAATATCACCTTAGTTTATAGGGACCTCGGTCCACACATTCCCTTCATCTTCTTTCGTGTTAGATTTTTTAAAACTATCCTCTTCCAACAAGACTTTGAATATTTTATAATCGACCTTCCCCTTCCATGAATCAAGGTAGTTAACTACCTTGCTCAAAACCTCCACGGGAACTATGTAGACGGACTTATCCACCTTTATGTGCGGTATTTTATCCAGTATACCTTTCCGATCGTACACATACTCCTTTCCTCCCCTCTCTACCTTCTGCTTCCAGCCGTAGAGACCGCGGTAGAACTTGTTCCGCTGGTAGTTGGACTTGAACCTGTCCGAGTCGACACAGAAGCTTACAAGCGCAGCTAAGTCGCCGCTTTTGTCCAAAACCATTCCATCCTCTTTCATGGTTTTTATGTATATACATTAAACTTTATAAAGTTTTTGTTTAGGTAAATTAAAAAGTTAATATTTTAAGCCTGAGGATTAAACTAACGCCTATGAAAGTGGAGAGGCTTTCAACGGGGTGTGAAGCACTGGACGAGTTGCTGGGTGGCGGGATAGAAAGGAATACACTCACCAATGCCTACGGACCTCCAGGCTGCGGCAAGACAACTCTATGTCTACAGACAGCTGTCTCGTGCATCGAGGAAGGGAAAAAAGTAGTATTCATAGACACGGAAGGCGGCTTCTCAAAGGAGAGGTTGGATCAGATTTCCGGTAACGCCGAGGAAATACTTGATGAGATAATACTTATAGAGCCAGATGACTTCGACAGCCAGGAGGAAAACGTTGAAAGATTGGAGAGTATATGCGACAAAAAGGATATAGGTCTTATAGTTCTTGATTCGCTTGTCACGCTCTACCGACTCGAGCTGAACGACGGAAACACGAGGGAAATAAACAGCAGGCTCGCAAACCAGCTCTCCACGCTTTCAAACCTGTCCAGAAAGGAAGAGGTTCCTATACTCATAACGAATCAGATATACTCTGATGTGGAAAACGGTGGCGTAGAGTTAGTTTCAAGGGACATAGCAAAGTATCAGTCCAAATGTCTTCTAGAAATGAAGAAGTTTGAGAAGGGAAAGAGGATCATGATTCTCAGGAAACATAGATCACAACCAGAAGGAAAAGAATCACAGGTAGTCATAACTGAAAACGGCTTGGAAAAGCCTGAAAAGAAGTTCAGCTTCATGTAGTCATTGGAAACAAGGTTTTCGCAATTGGAAATCTGATCTTCAAGAGTCCCAGTCGTCCTTTGATTCACAGTCGGGGTCAGGACACATAGTAAAGGGCCTTTTGCCTTTTCTTATCACTTTGAAGGTAGGCAGCTCACAGTCGTCGCACGTTTCCTTTGTAGGAACTATCTTCGCGTTCTGCGGAAGGGGAAAGGAGTTCTCGCAGTCCGGGTAGTTAGAACAGCCAACGAACTGGCTTTTGCCTGTCTTTATGACCTTCAAGGTCCCACCACACTCGGGACACTCACCAAGCTCCCTTTTCTTCCGCTTCGTTTCTAACACAGCTTCCTTGAGCCCCTGGCCTATCCCCTCCTCGTTTTCCTTTATACTATTCAGTATTTCGTTTAGGGTTTCCTTGGCCTTATCTATGACCTCTTCCTTTGTATTTTCACCGTCACGTATCTCCTCCATCTCCTCCTCTACTGTTCTCGTCATATCCTCTGATAAGACCTTCGGAGCGTAATCTTCCAGTGTATCAACGACAGCTAGGCCTATATCCATTACCTTTATAGGAGAGCCGTCTATGTAGCCTCGGTCGTATAATTTATCGACAATCTGTGACCGTGTTGCCTTGGTACCGAGGTTCCTCTTCTCCAACTCGGACACAAGAGATGCCTGCGTGTATCTTTTAGGCGGCTGAGTCTCCTTGTCCAGTTTCCTTACCTCAGAAACGTCCAGCTTCTCGCCTTCCTTCAAGTCGGGAATCACCTGTTCCTTCTTGTTGACGTAAGGCTCGTATAGAGTGAACCAGTTTTTCTCCAGCGTTCTTTTGCCCTTTGCGTGGAACTTCTCTTCGGAAAGGTCGAAGGTCAGTTTCACTGA
>PWIB01000058.1 GCA_003555465.1 Candidatus Aenigmatarchaeota archaeon
GGATTATTCAAAACATCCTTGTCAAGTTGCGCAGTTCCCCCTAATGTATCAACTACAACTTTATTTTGCACCTCAAAGAAATCTTCGGAAAATTTCACAAGCCCATGTTTATATTCCTCGATCATACTTTCCTTTTTTTCTACAGAACCATTTCCTCTGACAAAATTATTTGATCTGAACAACTGTTTAATCTCTTCGAGATCACTGTTGACAAAGGCGTTGCCTTCGGGGTACATAAACTTGAATCCATTAAAGTTTAAGGGCATGTGCGAAGAAGTAGTCTCAACCGATATACACCCTCTTTTCATACCCGAATAGGCCGCATAGTCGGTTGGTCCTGTTCCTATGTCTACAACCCTTATACCTGTAGAAAGAAGTCCTTCGATGAACTTCTTTTTAAGTTTTCTTGAGCTGTTTTTATTATCTTTACAGACAACTACTTCATCTGTAAAATTTTTGAGGGACAGACTTCCTAAGGCCTTCCCTAATTTCTCTGCAAACTTCCCGTTTAGTTCTTCTGGATATTCTCCTCTTATATCATATCTTTTGAATACTTTTTCTGGTCTGATGACACTCACCCTGATTATTTTTGCAAGTTTTTAGTTCATCGAAGCTCCTGAAAACTATATCGCAGTTTTAGGATGTCCACATGACTTCGAAATATTTAAGGCCAATTAGGACTTACTTTACTTCTTGAACTCTACGGTGTACTTAAAAACTGATTTAAACAATTTCTAAGACATCCTATTTATTTAAATCTCTTTTCAAATTCTCCAATAAACTCAAAAGTTCTCATAATCCTTTCTAAGTATTCAAAGGTCTTCAAAGGACCTTTAAACTACTTATTGTGACTTAAAGGCTCTTGATTGGGTAAAAGGACCCAACTATCAATTACATTTAAATAAAAATTATTTAAATCTTTTGGTTTGTCCTTGATTGTTCAATAGGCGTTTATTATTTATTCAGGACTTAATCAAGAGCTTTGTTTTTGAATTAATGAACAAAATGATGTTTTTTGTAATAATAAAGTCTTAAAATAACCTTTTTTGTTTTATAGGATATTAAAATTCCTTTAAATATATTTTAAGACATTTTAAATTCTCTAAGTAACAAATTGAGATCTAAATAACGTTTTAGACTCCCAAAGGAATGTAACAAAAACTGTAGTGGTTTTACGATACTACGTTGTTGCTGAAAACACCGCAGCTCATCTCGTTTTCAACTTCACCGAGATGGTGTCTGAACTGACGGAAGTCTCCGTTCTCAAGGGCATCGTTTGCCTTCTCAAGGTTATGTACTACACTATGAGGATTCGTAACTTCGTCCTTCTTTACAGCTTCCTTGACCCTTCTTGCAGTTTCGACGAACTCCTTGTCCAGTTCCTTTTTCCTCGAGACCTTACGTTCTTTGCTTTCTTCTTCCCTTCTTTCTAAAAAGGTTTCCTCGAACTTCGAGACAAAGACGGAGACCTTCTCCTTGCCTTTGTCGGTTGTGGCGAGAAGTACGACTATAATTACAACTATTATTATAACTATGAAGCCCCACACATTTCTTGCTCCTCTTATGAGAAGTCCTGTAACGGTCCTCCTCTCTACTTCGTCCTCACCATAGGCCTGGATCATTCTCATCTCATCGAACCTTCCGGCTTCTACGTGACCATCAAAGGACATTTCTATTCTTCCTGTCTGTCCTTCATCAAGAGTAAAGACCCAAGAAACCTTAGGGTTCTCTTCAATCACCTCTGTAGGCCTTGGGAAGGTCCCTACCTCATCCAGAGAAGATGCAACGTCCTTCGGAACGTCGACGGTCAGGTTCACCTTCCTCTCCTCATCGGCGGAGTTCTTTACATTTACAGCTACCCTTGTCTCGTCCTCGTCCTCATAGTAAAAGTAGTCAGTGTCGAAGTACACGTCCCTTGTAACGCCATCGGCAGTCTCCTCTATTTTATACAAGGGTTTCCTTCTTTCGCTCACAGTCACATCTACATCCTTCGAATCAACTTTACCCTGTTCGTCCTCGATCTCGAAACGTGCTGTGTACGTACCTGTCTCCTCGTAAGTATACAACGTTTTTCCGCTTTCCTCATCAACGTAATCCCATTCACCGTCGCCGTAAAAGTCCCACCTATACTCAACAATATCACCGCCCAGGCTTACTCCTTCACCCCAGAAAAATATTCCTATATCGTTTACGCCTTTGAGTGCTTCGTCAGCTACAGCATTTGGTTTTACCTCTATATCCTTTGTTTCCCTGAACTGAGCCTCGCCGACCTTGTACCTGTCGTCCCACTCAACTACGGCTCTGAATCTGTACTCTGTATCGATATCTAGGTCCTTTACTTTCTGTGAGAAGACACCTTCTGAAGACATCTCCTGTCTCTCGGTCTCGACCCACTCACCGTCACCGTTCCTGTACTTGAAGTAAACGTCAACGTTGTCCTCCAGGCCTATGTTTGTAAGTTCAGCCACAAGAACAGCGGATTCATGCGTAATGCTTTCGGCGTACTTAGCCTCTACAGAAGGAAGATCGTAGGCCTCGAAGGAACTGGTCATGTCAGCAGCTTCAACGTAGTATTTGCTCTTTTCTTCGGGGACGTAGGAAGCGCTAACAGTCTTAGTCTCACCTGCACCGACCTCAGCCGTTTCAGAGATAACCGTCTTGTCGCTGACTTCAAAGTCAACCGTTGTTTCGCCCTTCTGTCCTCCGACGTTCTCAACATCTATCTTAAGAATTGTATGTTCGTTTACGTACACGTCTTCGGGCTCAGCTCTAAGATTGCTGAACTCGAACTCAGCAGGCTTCTCTTCAGTTTCAAAGATAAGGTCTTCTTCGCCGATCCATTCAACAACAACCTGGAACTCGTAGTTTATATCGGGATCAATATCAGTAAGAATCTTGGAGTAGGTACCTTCAGAACCCATAGTCCTTTTTTCGGTTTCTGTCCATCCCTTCCGTCCTTCTTCCCTGTATCGGAAGTAAATGTCTACTTCGTCTAAATCCGCGAGATCAACTACGTCGGCGTGTACAGTTACCGGATCGTATGTAAGGCTACCCTCGATGACCGGTTTATTTCTTTCCTCGGCTGTAGCAATGTTCATGCCAATAGCAAGAGCTGTAAACATAGCGAAGGCCATCAAGACTACGCTTAACTTATATTTCATATCGACACACCCACTCCGAATGAACTGTTACAACTAATCAATAGAAAAATTTAAATATCTTGAGTGAATCCGAGGATAAGTTCCCTTCTTTGAACCTGGTAAATTATTTATGTAATGAAAAGAAATACTTGGACATGAAATACGCAAAAATCTTACTAGGACTGGTTCTGGCTCTCAGTCTTGCAGCTACACCTGTAGCTGCCGAAGAAGTAGAAAAGGTATTTCTAGCAAGCGAAGCGAACTACCCAGACACGGTAGTCGGAAGTTCCGTCTCGGAGAAGCTGGGAGTTCCCATAGTTCTCACAGAGGCAGAAGAACTTTCTGGAGAAGCTGAAGGGGCTCTCGAGGAGTACTCTCCTCAAGAAGTAGTTGTAATCGGCGGTCCTGCTGTAGTTTCGGAGGAAGTCGTTCAAGAGGTAAGAGAGGACTACGAAGTCAGGAGGCTCTGGGGAATGACAAGGTACGGTACCGCGCAGGAAGTAGTGGAACGGTTCTGGCCCGAAGGAGCCGAGAGTGTTGTTCTTGTAGAGGATCCAATGGACGATGAAAGAGGCGAAGTCCTAGCAGCCTCAAGGGGCTTTTCAGGTGAAAGACCTGTTATACCTGTCCCCGAAGGAAAGGTTCCTGCAGGAGCAATGAACCAGCTGAACGAAATGGAAGTCGAGGAAGTTGACGTAGTAGGCACCGATACCGAAGCAATAGAGGAAGAACTAGATGAAGTTGGGATACAAGTAGAAGAGCATGTAAGAGCCGAAAACAGGGAAGAGCTCAGAAACGAAGCCCGTGAAAGAGCAAGGGAAGAAGTAGAAGGCGGCGACAGACTTGTAGTAGCGGCTTCCCAAGGATATAGAGACGTTATCTCAGCACCTTCCGTTCCTGATCATCGACCCTTCCTCGTAAGTAGTGCAGATGAGACGGACGAGCTCGTAGATCTTATAGAGGAGAGAGGAGTGGAAGAAGTGAAGATCGTAGGGCAGCCCGAGCTGGCCGGAGAAATAGCAGATGTACTTGAGGAAGAGACGGACATAGAAGTTGACCTCGTGGTCGAAAGAGCCACAAGTGCCGTTGCCCAGGCCTCCGAACTGGCAAGAGAAAACAGACCGGAGTTTGCAGAAAGGTTCGCTCAGAGAAACCAGGAATGGAGACAGAGGATAGAAGAAGCAGAGGAAAGGGTACAGGAAAGAGCAGACAGAGAAATTGAAAGAACAAAGGGAATCTTCGAAGACTGGGACGGCGACGATCTTGAAGGAAGAGTAGAAGAAGCAGAGACAGCTATGGAAGAAGGTGACTATCAGAGAGCCAGAGAAATTGCTCAGGAAGTCCGATCCGAAGCCCGTGGAAGAAGATATGAAGAAGTCAGGGAAAGTCCTGAAGATGTAGCAAGAGAAGTCAGAAGGGAAACAGAGAACATAAGGGAAAGAACCGAGGAGCTGAGAGAGATGAACGAAGAGTTCGGCAGTATGATGCAGGAAGATTTGACTGTCGAGGAAAGGCTTCAGGTTGTCGAAGAGTTCCGCGGCCGGAGACAGGAAAAAGTTCAGGAAATAATGGGAGAAGCCGGACAGAGAGGAAGAGAAGAGACAGAAGACGTAGACGAATGGATGAGAAGAATAGGTAGAGAACCAGGACGTCCCTGAGCAAAAACCTTCTTTTTTTTTATCAGATTAATATTTTAAACTAAACTGAGAAACTTGAACTATGCTGCTAAAGGACGCGAGGTTCGTTCTTACACCTGGAAAAGTTCTGGAAAACGAAAGTATAGTTGTCGAGGACAGAAGAATAAAATCGATAGGCGAATCCGACAAGAAGGGAAAGGTCATAGACGCATCAAACTACGCAGTTCTCCCCGGACTTGTAAACATGCACACGCACGTCTCCATGAACCTGTTCCGCGGAGTCTCCGACGACAAAGAGCTGCAGAGCTGGCTCGAAGAAGAGATCTGGCCACTTGAAGAGAAACTGGACGGCGAAAAATGCTACTGGGGGGCCATGCATGCCTTTGTAGAGATGATAAAAACGGGGACTACGTGCTTCAACGATATGTACTTCTTCATGGACAAGGTTGCAGAGGCAGCAGATAAGATCGGCATTAGAGGGTACCTGGGGCACGGCATGTTGGACATGGGCGATGAATATAAGAGAGAAGAGGAGCTGGAAGAGGCTTCAAGGGTCGCAGAAGAGCTAAGCGAGAACTTTTCCGACAGGATAAATCCAACAGTAACGCCACACTCATGTGAGATATGCTCAGAGGAGCTTCTTTTACGTGCAAAGGAACTAGCCAATAAACACGAGGCTCCACTTCACATGCATCTCGCCGAAACACATGGTGAGGTTGAAAAAGTTCTGAAAGAAAAGGGTAAAAGGCCCGTGGAGCACCTCAAGGACCTAGGACTTCTGGACGAACAGTTTGTAGGTGCACACGGCGTTCACCTTACGGAGAAGGATATCAAAATACTTTCAGGGGAAAACGCTACGGTGGTGCACAATCCTTGTTCAAACATGAAGCTCGCTTCTGGAGTAGCTCCTGTCTCGGAGATGTTGCAAAAAAACTTAAACGTTTCACTCGGGACGGACGGCGTAGCTTCCAACAACAACCTGAACATGTTTGAGGAGATGAAGTTCACGGCTCTGCTTCAAAAATTAAGCAGGTCCGACTCGACCTCGATGCCTTTAAATGAGGTTGTAAAGACTTCGTCGGAGAATGCAGGAAGAGCTTTGAACGAGAAGATAGGAAAGGTTGAGGAAGGCTACTTAGCTGATCTGATTCTTGTAGACATAGACAGCATCGGCATGACTCCTCTCAATAGTTTAAAATCAAACCTCGTATACTCAGGTGCGAAGGTCGACACCTCTATAATAAACGGTGAAGTTGTTATGGAAGACGGAAAGGTTAAGGGGGTAGATGAACAAAGGATAAAGAAAAGGGTCGAAGAAATTTCATCGGAACTCGTTTCTTGAAGTTTTAAAATTCGTCGAGTAAAGGAAACTATGCTTGAAGAGACTTTTTTATTCATAGGTTGCCAGTTGATTCCTACGCCACCGTCGCCATGTCCTGACTTCGGCGGACAGTTTTTGCTTTCACTTGCTATTGGACTCGCGGCTCCTGACTACTTAGTAAGGCCTGTCTACGTCTTTTTACAGCTTCTCGGACGTTCCGTAAAGCTTCTCTTAGGTTGGATCCCACTGATTAGAAGTCTCGTTCAGAAGGTCGATAATCTCCTGGAGAGGTTTCTGGAGTTCGCATCCAAGGAAAGGGAATCTGATAATTTTTTACTCCATAGAATATACAAGATATTTCTGCGGGAGGACATAATAGAGAGGATAGTCTTCGGCTACTTTATAACAGTCACCGCAGGATCCATCTTTCTCCTCCTTGCGATCATAGTTTGATTTATTGTAAGCTTCCGGTTCCAGACCGTTAAATTTATAAGTCTTATACTTACACGTTGTTAACCCTATGAAAGAAGACAAGAAAAGGATATTACTCGAGCTCCTGGAGGACGGTAGGAAGAACATCTCGAATATAGCAGAGGAGCTGGAAATTTCGAGGCAAACGGTGAGCAAGAAGATAAAGGAGATGGAGGAAGAAGGCGTAATAAATTCATTTACAGTTGATTTAGAGGAGAAAGCTCTGGGACTGAGAACAAAGGCGTATATTATACTTGACATTGTTCCTTCGTCCGAGCTGAGGCATGAGTTCGTGCAGAAAGCAAAGGACATGGAAAATATAAGCCAGATACATCATACCTTTGGTAGGTTTGACATGGTACTCGAAGTCCTTGTAGAGGGAGACAAGGAGCTAGACGAGATAATTGACAGGATAAGGGACTTTGAAGCAGTGGAGGAGACGGAGACCCTTATCTGTAAATACACTGAAAAGAACGATCCTGGGGATCCCTTCAGGACAGTATTAAAGTAAACAGGTGGGTCAAATCTCCTTTCTGAACTGACAGGCCTTGCAGACGTCACCGCTGGTTATTTCTCCACATTCTTCGCAGCTTCTGATCGAAGGGTCTTCCTCTGAAAACTTTTCCTCTAAAACAGGGAGAAGCTTATCGAAGGCACGGAGTGCTGTAAACTTCGTGGAAGGCCTTTTCCTTTCCATTTCGTTCAAGAAATCACGAACGTCGAACCTCAGACTGTCTTCGACGTAAGGACATTCCGTTTGGTGGAGCTCCAGGTCCCTTAACCTGCCGTAGAGAGCTATCTCCTTCTCAGGAGTCTCGCGGAAGGGCTTCACTCGAGGGACAAACTTCTCATCGTCGATTACAGCAGGCTTTGCTCCCAGTCTCACCATTCTCTTCATGTCACCTTTGAGGTAGTTCATGAACACGCTCTGAAGTTCATCATCGAGATTGTGCGCTGTCGCGACCTTATCGGCATCAAGCTCCCTGCTCTTCTTGTTCAAAATCCAGCGCCTCAGTACACCGCAGTAGGTGCAGCCATAGTCCTTGTCCTCCATTATCTCATCCAGGCTCTTTCCGAACTCCTCCTTGAAGGAAGCTATATGGAGTTCTACGCCGAGGTCATCGCAAAGCTCCTTAGCTATTTCAATGCTTTCATCTCTGTAGTTCTCTATGCCTTCGTCCACTGTAAGAGCTATAAGCTCCGCGTTCTTCCAGTCCTCAAAGAGTTCTACAAGGAAGAGTAAGAGTGCAGAAGAGTCCATGCCACCGGAAAGAGCAACACATACCCTGTCGTCGTTCTCGAATAGGTCGTTCTCCCTTACTGTGTCCTTTACTAAGGACTCGAACTGCTCCTGGAAGTGTTCAGAACACCAGGACTTGCCTTCATATTTTCTATGTATAACTGCTGTATCCCCACATTTCCAGCATTCAGAGCTCAAAATTTCAACCCCCGGAAACCACGTTTATCAGTTTTATTTCCTCGTCCCCTTCGATCCTTTCTTCCAATGAAACCACTTTTCCTTCCATTTCAACTATAACAGTCTCAGGGTTGACATCAGCTCCTTCTACAGCCTCTTCCACAGTTTCCGGTTCCTTTACTTGGAATATCTCATCCCCGTAAACTACATTCACAACCATAGCCAAGAAATGTTCTATTTAAGTTTAAATAGATTTATCGAAGACGTTTGGGTTTTATAGGTAACTTCAGTGAACTCACCATAAAAGCACTTATGATAAAGGTTACAACAACAGTAGAATAAAGGCCAACATTCATTAAATATAAAATAGGATATATTACGCCTGTTGCAGTCCCTGGCAATCCCAGGAAGTAACTTTCTTCTGATTCTCTAGTCTGAAATCTCGCCAGACGGAACAGTTCAGCCGACAGTAAAGTCAGAGCTGCAGCATTTAACAGAAACACCTCCATAGCTGTATCAGGACTGAGCCAAACGATGATGAAAAGTGCAGGTGCAGCACCAAATGAAACGAGGTCAGCCATGTCCATTCTTTTTCCAAACTCTGTAGTTGTAAAAAAACTCCTTGCAATTTCTCCATCCAGTCCATCCATTACCAGTGCTATAACTAGCATTACGAGCCCTCTTTCGAGGTTTCCAAGGGAGAATGAGATAATTGCAAAGAATCCAAAAACAGCATTGAGAAGAGATACGAGATCCTTCTTCATAATGAATTTTGTTATCTTTCCATCTCCTGAGACTCTGGGCATGTCATAACCTTTAAAGAAGTATTTTAATAACTTTGCTTTTTCAGTCCTCGAATATATGAATGTCCAGAGATTTTAATGAATCCTTCAGATCATGCAGTTCTTTAAAAATATGTGTGTTTTCGCCTTCTTCTACGTTCAGTTTTTTGCCCATTAGTGTTATGCTGTTTTCAGGGATGGGTTTCGGGCTTATCCTGTTTAGAAGTTTCTTCACATCGGAATGCTCGAATATATTCTCTCCTATGGATTCAGCCAAAACGTGATATCCAGCCCCTCTCCAAAATTCCCTTCCTTCTTCATTTTCCCTGTGAACACCTATTACACATATTTTTGCACCTTTGTCCTTCAACCTTCTTTCAAGCTTCCTTACAAGAAAGTTTCCATGGCCAAACCCCCTTGAATCCTCCTTTATGTAAATGGATCCTACATTTCCTATTTTTCCAAAAAATAGTCTTATGTAGCCACAACCCAAAATCCCATCTTCGTCTTTCAACAGGTAAAAATCCCTCTTATCAGAGTTTTCTGTGGGTTCAGTTATATATTCTTCTGAGCCGGTCAACTCATCTATCTTCTTTAGATTTTCGGTTTCACAAACTTCCATAGTCTACGGAAAGAACTTAACACTTATAAAATTTCACGGGCTTCAAAAATGTAGTTCCCAGTATACCGTAGAAGCAAAGGGCGAAAGGAAATCCACGATATTTTTATCAATCTTGTTAAGCCTCTTAGCAAAGCCGTAGGGCATCACCTGGTAAGCTCCATAGGGAACAAGGAAATGGCTGTCGTATTCGACTTCCTCGACAAAGTCCAGATCTTCTATAATCTCCTTGAGGTGGGAGGTTCTGAAAAGATAGCTCCTCTGTGGAAGATACCATTGGTACGTAGCTCTAAGGCTCATTGGATTTAAGCTCTCAAATACGAACTTATCCTTTGTTACCCTCTCGACCTCTTTTAGGAACTCAGGCACCTGTTTAGGCCGAAGTAGGTGCAAAAATCGCATGCTTGTAGTGATATCAAAGGCTTTGTCCTTGAAAGGAAGGTCAAGTGCGTCGCCCACGAGGTAGTCGGCCCTTCCAGGTTTCAGCATCTCCATACTAGCGTCGAGTCCTGTTACCCTTCCACCTGAGGCTTCCATAGCCTCGGCGAACCTTCCTGTCCCGGTGGCTATGTCCAGAACTCTTTTGTTTTCGGGATCAACCAGTTCAAGGAGTTTCTCTATTTCCTCCCTGTTGAGTACCTTTCCGCCGTGTGTGAACCTCTGGTCGTACCTTGACGCGACCTCCTCTCTGCGGTACCATTCCTGTCCGAGCTTCATAACGTATTTATATTATTGGATGGGTTTTAAACATAAGGGTAGCATGAGAAAAGAAGACCACCAAGGAAAAGTCTCAAAGGTCTCGGCTTCGGAGATAGAGGAAGCTATAGACGATTCTTATCTAGATACGACGTTTTTTCAGAAAGCAGGAGAGTCCGAAAACGTTCACTTCAGCAGCGTTATAAAGGAAATTGAGGGTGAAGACGAGAAAACCTATCTAGTCAAGATAAGGCCTCCACTTTTCTTTCTGCATGGCCTTTTGAGTAATATTTCAAGGGCCCTTTCAGGCATAAAAAATACGAAGATAATGGACAACGAAGAGTGGTTGAAGAGGGAGGTCGAGCATTTCAAAGAGCTTTACCCTGAGATGTCTGCGGACTACGTTCAGCACGACAATGCCTTCCTCATGGAAAAGATAGACGGGGAAGTTGCCAAAAAAGTTCTTTGCTCTTCAGATATAGAACCATCAAAGAAGTCCGAGGTCATTTGTGAGATGGCCGATGCATTAAAGCTTCTCCATGAGAAGGGAAAGTACCACGGCGAACCCAACACTTCTAACTGCATCATAGATGAGGAAGGTGAGGTTTACTGGATAGATTTCGAGACACAGTACGATGAAAGTTTGACCGACCTTGAGAAAAGAGCCAGGGACCTCGAGCAGTTGCTTCTCTCTGTATTAGTTTCCTTCAGGGAGGAAGGCGAGATAGGAATGGAGGACAATGAGATAATAGAAATTATATTCGATGAATACGGTGACGAAGACGTTCTTTCACTGATAAAGGAAGACACGAGCTTCCCTTTGGTTGGTCCGCATCGCATCTTCCAGTTCTCTTCGGATTCTTTAATTAGGTTTTACCAGGCACAGTGGAATATCATGGACTATCTCGGCAACAACTGGAACATAGACCTTGAAGGAAACTGGGACTTCGAATTTGAAGAGGTATTTGACCTGTCTTCGTAGCACTTCGAAACAAAACCTCCCAAGCTATTTAAATCAGTTTCTACTTTAACATAGCCTATGATTCAAGAGGACGAAGCTCACGAGATGGTAAAGGAAAATGTGGACACGGAAAACCTCAGAAAGCATATGTATGCTGTTTCTGCTATAATGGAAAGGCTTGCCAGGGAATTCGATAAAGACAAGGAGAAGTGGAAGCTTACAGGGCTTCTCCACGATGTGGACTACGAAGAAACTAAGGATGAGCCCGAAAAGCACGCACTTAAGTCGGCAGAGATGCTGAAGGGCGAGCTTCCCGAGGACTGCCTGCGGGCCATAAAGGCACACAATTCTATGCACACCGACACAGAACCGGAGAGTAAGATGGCCAATTCGCTCATAGCTGCCGACGCTATTTCAGGCCTGATAGTTGCTACAGCACTTGTAATGCCCAACTCTTCCTTAGAGGAAGTCCGAGTTGAATCAGTCATGAAGAAGATAGACGACAGTTCCTTCGCTAAAAACATAGACAGGGACAGGATAGAATACTGCGAAAGGGTAGGACTTGGAGTGGAGGAGTTCGTCGAACTTTCCTTAGAGGCTATGGAGGACATCAGTAATAAACTTGGTCTCTGAAGCCTGATTCAACCCTGAAACCTTCCTTTACAGAGCTTACAACCCTCCTCAAGGACACAGTCCGAACATACCAAAGCTCCACAGAAAGAACAGTTGCGCA
>PWIB01000042.1 GCA_003555465.1 Candidatus Aenigmatarchaeota archaeon
CCCATCCATCAAACATCTCTCATCTCTTTATTTTAATCTTTCAAATCTAACCGAGGAAATAGAATCCTTCCTCCGGCCAGCAAAGGCATCACGAATGTACCAAACCACCGAACTACCGAACCACCGAGCCGCCGAGCGGCTTCGGTAGGTAGCCGTTGACCTCTCCGGATCTCATTCATCTCTACTTCAATCTTTTGGGGTTGGGTTGTTTTTGGTTGGGGATTTAGGGGCTGGGTCGTGGTTTGAGGGACCTAGATTTTTCCAAGGAATCTAAACTTCAATAAGCTTTTTGATGTCTTTTAGTTCCTTGATATCTACTTCTTCGAGACTACCGTCTTCTGTGTAATATATGTAGGCACGTACATCCTTGTCAGGATATATCTGATCAAGAACATGGTAGTAAACACTTACCTGCTTGGCGTACTCCTCCTTTGTCTCCTCGCTTCCCTCTGTCTTGTAATCAACTACCTTTACCTCATTTTCTTCCTCGGATACAAGGTCTATCTTTCCACTGAGAACTACTTTTCTTTCGTCAACTATCAAAGGAAGGTTACACTCCTCTTCAACCAGGAGTTTTCCATCCAGCGAGTCCAAGAACTTCTTGACATTTTCTTCATCCACCGTCTCCGGCTTGATTTTTTCACCTCGGGCATATCTTTCTGCGAACCTGTGTACCTTTTTTCCAAATTCCTTGCCACGGCCCAGTCCTTCCAAATCTTCCGTTAATGCAGTTACAGGCAAACTTACAGGAACTCTTTCTTCTGGTTCTTCAACAACAAACTCTCTGACCTCTCTTTCTACTGTCCTGACCTTTTCCAGCTCCGGATCCACTTTTTCCTTTCCAATATCTAGTTCTTCGAAGAACAGGCTCTTCTTCTCGGAATCGGCGGTGAAGAAAAGATATCTCTTAGCCCGGGTCATTGCAACATACATCAACCTCCTCTCTTCGTCGTATTCACCTGACAGGCACTGGCTAAGTATTTTTGTTCTCCAGTTATCGTAGCAGTATGGCATTTCGCCGTCCACGAACAGCTTTTTCTGCCTTACTCCAAGTGGGTCCTCGTAAATTATCCTGGCACCACCCCGACCTCTTCCTGGAAACCTGCCACTGTTTATATCTGAAAGGAAAACTACCGGGTATTCAAGGCCTTTTGCACTGTGGATAGTCTGTACTGTAACTATATTTTCCTCTCTGCTTGTATCGACGTCATACGTTTTCTTGTTCTCTATACAGTCCTCTATGAACCGTATTAGGTCGCCCATACTCATATAGGTGCTCTTGAAGGTACTGTCAAGAACTTCGATTATCTTGCTGGAGAAGGGATTGTTTATTCCGTACTTCTCAAAAATCTTCCTTGCCACGGAGGATATCCTGTTCTCATCCGCTAGCTTCTCCCTGAATTTCATCATCTCTTCTGGATAGTCCTCCTCATCAAGTATTTCCTTTGCCTCATCAAGATTGTATCCAGCTTTTTCGAGGACAACGGACCAGCCCCGTCCCGAGTCCTCGTAGTCAAGTATACGTAGCCAGGCCAGCAGAAGTACTGCAGGATCTGTCTTGAAGAGCTCCACGCCACCTTCAAAGGCGGCTGGTATCCCATAACGTCTTGCTTTCTCCTGAAGGCTGAGACCGAACTTCCTGCTACGAGTCAGAACAGCTATATCTGAGTAGTTTATCTTTCTCATCCCGTCTTCTCCTGGAACCTCGTAATCCTCGTTGCCGACTATCCTTTCTATCCTCTCGAGGACAGCCTCTTCTTCCTCATCACTTTCAAGGGCAGTTATTTCCCCTGAATAATCTTGCTCCGAATCCAGAGAAACGACGTCCTCCATAACGGTTTCGTCCACTACTTCTCTGTCCTTTCCTTTCAACGTAAAGCTCTGCTCTGAAAAATCAAGTATCTCCTGCCCGGAGCGGTAGTTCTTTGTCAGGTGTATCGAACTCACGTCTTCAACAGGATAGTCAATCCTCTTTCTGTTACCATTCAATTCTTCCTTATACTTCTTGATCCTCTCTCTAAACTTCCTTATGTTCTCGACTGTAGCGTACTGAAAGCTGTATATGCTCTGCTTCCAGTCACCTACAACACATATATTGTCCTCGGAGGAAAGGAGCAACGTAAGCTTCAGCTGAATCTCATTTGTATCCTGGAACTCGTCCATCATCACGTATTCAAAGCTCAACTTCCTCCTCAACAAATCGTCCTCACATAGCATTACAAAGGCAAAGACCATCCAGAAGGCAAAGTTCATATAGTTCCTGCTGAGGCAGTATTCAAGGTATTCGTAGTAGAGGTCATGAACAAAGTTCTTCAGTTCTTCCTTGTCCTCATCAAAGGCCCTTTCGATGAACTCCATATCCACTGACTTTTTCTCCCTACCGCCTCTAAGATCTTTCTCAGAGGGAGCGTCCTCAGTAAGACAACAGTCGCCGTACCCGTACAACCTCTTCATGAGGTCGGAGTTTTTAGGTCCTCTTTTTCCTTGTTTAGGTTCATTTATTTCTTCTGCCATGTTCTTCAGTTCTTCCC
>PWIB01000007.1 GCA_003555465.1 Candidatus Aenigmatarchaeota archaeon
CCCATGAACTCGTTCAAGGCTCTCTCCAGCGATTCAGTTTTTTGTTCAACTTTACAATAGACCTCATCAACGTCGCTCCATCCGAACTCCGAATCCCTAACCTCCTTTAGAAACCAGTCCTCGAAGTCCTGGAACTCGACCGACTCTTCTCTTTTTTCGTCAGCTGAAAAAAGTCCGAATGGAGACATAGAAACAGATTTGTTTTCAAAACTCAAAAACCTTTCTCGCCCTTCAGCTTGACAAACCTGTAACCTCTTTCCTTCTCAACAACTTCAGCTTCGCCCTCTGAGGTCTTCTCAACCACAACAAGGTCGTGTAGAACTGTACCTGAAACAGGAGAAACTATCCTTCCTCCGACTCTGAGCTGATCCACCCAGTCATCCTGAACCTCAGGCGAAACGGCCGTGCAGATTATACCATCGTAAGGCGCGTACTCCTCGAGACCTGTCGAACCGTCACCTACCACTACTTCAACGTTTTCCGCTCCTGCTTCCTTGAGGTTTTTCCTGGCCTGCTCAGCCAGGCTTTCAAAGACCTCTACGGTGTAAACCTTTCCCTTTCCTCCGACCAGGTGTGAAAGCACGGCGGACTGCCATCCAGAACCGGTTCCTATCTCCAGAATCCTGTCCCCTTCTTCGACGTCCAGAAACTCGGTCATCTTCGCGACAACGGAAGGCTGCGAAATGGTCTGTCCGTGTCCTATGGAAAGAGGAGAGTCAACGTAAGCCTTGTCCTTTACTTTCCCGGGAACAAACAGATGGCGCGGCGCACTCCTTATGGCCTCCTCTACGCGGTGAGAGGTCAGGTTTCCCTTGCTTCGCATCGTTTCGATTAATCCATCCTCCTTGTCCTCGCTCATAGAAAACCTTTTAACTATCGCTCCACATAAAGCTTTCTATGGCAATGCCAGATGTCGACGAGACCGTGAGAAAGATAAAGGATCTGGAAATTCAAGGCGCACAGACTATAGCAAAGGAAAGCCTCAAAGTTCTATCGAAGATAGTTGAGGAAGAAGGCTTCGGTGACAGGTTCAAGGAAGCAGCCGAGAAGCTCAAAAACGCGAGGCCTACGGGAGTTTCAGCCCACAACACGATAAGCTTTGTGGAAAGGAAGGAGGAAATAGAGGCTATAGACGCGACCCTTGACTACCTTAACACTGCGAAGCATGAGACCGGGAGACTGGCTGCAGACATGGTCGAAGACGAATCTGTTATAATGACGCATTGCCACTCCTCAGCGGTAATAGCTGCCTTCGAGGCACTTATGGAAAGGGACAAGGACTTCCGTGTAATAGTGACGGAAACCGAACCAAAGCTTCAGGGAGTCCAGACCGCGAAGGAGCTTCATGGAATGGGAATCCCTGTAAACTACATAGTCGACGCGGCTGCGGGTCTATACATGTGGGCCGCTGACTACGTCTTCGTTGGAGTGGACTCGATAAAACCTTCCGGGGTTCTCAACAAGATAGGTACATACCTTCTTTCAGTCGCCGCGGACGAAGATCCAGAGACCGAGTTCTGGTTCTTAGCGACAAAGGACAAGTTCGACTACGACAACTTTTCCGACCTTGAGGAGAGGTCTCCGGACGAGATAGACGAACACGAGAACCTCGAAAAGGAGCACGAGCTCGTTCTGGAAAACCCGGCCTTCGACATGACGCCGTGGTCCAAGATAGACAAGCTTATAACCGAAGACGGAGAGATGAAGAAGCACGAAGTAGTTGATGAATTGAAGGGAAGCTTCAGGCTGTAATCTATATTTTAAAAACAGTTCAGGTGATTTTATGGAATTTGTAGATGAAAATTATGAACCAAAGGAAAGCGACATAGTCTGTCTTTTCCGTATAGAACCTTCAGAAAAAATCTCATTTGAAAATGCCGCTGCTAACGTTGCGAAGGAGTCCAGCGTAGGTACCTGGACACATATAGAAACTGTAAACGAAAGGGCGAAACGGATAAAGGCCCGCGTTTTCGAGATGAACGAACCCTACGCAAAGATAGCCTACCCTAAGGAGCTTTTCGAGCTGGACAACGTACCGCAGATTCTATCATCGATAGCTGGAAACATATTCGGTATGAAGCTTCTGAAAAACCTGAGGTTCGAGGACGTACGTTTCCCGTCGGAGCTCCTTGAAAAGTACAGAGGGCCGCAGGTCGGTCTTGATGGTATAAGAGACATTTTCTCTGTACAAGACAGACCTCTTCTGGGAACTATAGTTAAACCTAAGCTCGGCCTTGATTCGAAGGGACACGCAGAGGTAGCCTACAAGGCATGGAGAGGAGGACTTGATATAGTCAAGGACGATGAAAACCTCAGCTCTATGACCTTCAACAGCTTCAGGGAACGTGTGGACAAGACTATGAAACTGAAGAAGAAGGCTGAGAAGGAAACAGGTGACAAGAAGGAGTATATGGGGAACATAACAGCGCCAGTATCGGAGATGAAGAAGAGGGCAGACTACCTCCTTGGTAAAGGAAGCAACTACGTTATGATAGACATCGTAACTACAGGATGGAGCGCTCTCCAGGAGATGCGCGACTACCTGGAAGGTAAAGACATCGTTATACATTGTCACCGTGCGGGACATGCCGCCTTCACGAGGAATAAAAAGCACGGGATGAGCATGCTTACGGTAGCGAAGTTCACCAGACTTATAGGCGGAGACCAGCTTCATATAGGTACCGCTGGAGTAGGTAAGATGGAAGGTGGCGAGGACAAGATCCTGAGGATCGAAGAGGCCGTTGAATCCGAGAAAGAAGGGGAAGGCGAAAACAAACTTGCGCAGGACTGGAAGCATATAAACAGAACTGCAGCAGTAGCTTCAGGAGGCCTTAATCCTGGAGACATACCTGAACTCACTGACAAGATGGGGAAGGACATCGTGGCACAGTTCGGCGGAGGCTGTCACGGACATCCGGACGGTACGGAGGCCGGTGCAAGAGCAATAAGGCAGGCCTGTGAGGCTGTGATGGACGGAAGAAGTTTAGAAGAAGCCGCAGGAGAAAACGAAGAACTGAGGAAAGCACTGGAGAAGTGGAAGGAATGATAAATATAGGATGGATAGGAGCTTTACTGCTCCTCGCTGCATGGATTCCGGAAACAGTAACTACCTTGAAAAGTGAAAGCCTTGAAGCTATAAATCCAAAGTTCATTGTATTCAGCTTCCTTGGTTCGGTCTTTCTAGCTTCGCACTCATACTTTATAGGCGATCTCGCCTTCCTTTTCCTCAATACAACTATAGCAGTGATCGTGGCCGCGGAGCTTGTGGTCTATCTTTATAAATCAAGAGCTATGGAATAGTTGTGTTAACCATGGAAGCGAAGGTAAAGACTCTGGACGTGAAAGCTGGGAAGCCCGTAGCTATCATAAACGACAGAGACGCAGCCGAACACTCTATATTTCTAGGCGACAGGATATGCCTCAAGTACGGAGAGACAGAAGGAATGGCCATTGTCGACACTTCAAGAGGTGTTCCAAGGGGAAACATCTACCTGTTCAAAGAAACTAAGGAAGAGATCAACGTGGAGGAAGGTGAAGTCGTAGAGGTCGAAAGCTCAATCAAGCCAGATTCCATAGACTACATAAAGAAGAAGGTCGAGGGGGAAGAGCTTGCAGAGGAAGAAACCCGTGCCATCGTCGAAGACGCGGTTGATTTCAAGCTGACGGATTCCGAGCTAATGGCCTATACCGTCGGCATAGAGATGTCTGATTTCTCTATGGAGGAAGCGAAGCATCTCACAAAGGCTATGGTGAATACAGGCGAAAAGATAGATGTCGAAGAAGCTCTGGACAAGCACTGTATCGGAGGTGTTCCTGGGAACAGGACAACGCCTATAATTGTTTCTATAATCGCCGCCGCAGGATACAAGATACCTAAAACCTCCTCAAGAGCTATAACTTCTCCTGCAGGAACCGCGGATACCATGGAGGTTATAACTGACGTGAAGCACTCACTTGAAGAAATCGAAAGTATAGTTGACGAGGTAAATGGCTGTCTCTGTTGGGGAGGAGCCCTGAACCTGGCTCCTGCAGACGACGAGTTCATAAGGGTAAGGGATTCACTCAACCTGGACCCGTTGGAGCAGCTCCTGTCTTCAGTACTTGCGAAGAAGAAGGCCGTGGGTGCAAACACCGTTCTAATTGATATACCAATGGGCGACGGTACCAAGGTTGAGGGCCAGGAAGAAGCCAGCAAGCTCTCAAGGAACTTCAAGGAGCTTGGAAGCGAGCTAGGAATGAACGTTATGACGCTTGTCTCGGACGGTTCAAGCCCTATAGGCAAAGGTATAGGACCGGCCTTAGAGGCGAGGGACTTTTTGGAGGTATTGAAGTCAGGTGGAAAGGAAGGGCCGGAAGATCTGAGGAACAAATCAGTAAAGATGGCCGATCTCCTACTTGATGAAGTAGGTTCGAAGGAAAATGCGGAAGAAATTTTGGAAAGTGGAAGGGCTTACGACAAGTTCAAGGAGATATTGGATAAGCAAGGCGGTGGTATAAAGGAACCTGAAAACGTGGAGCTGGCCGAAAACAGGCATACTGTCAAGGCGGAGAAAAGAGGTCGCGTTAAAGGAATAAACAACGAACCTGTTAACAAAATTGCGAAGGCAGCAGGCTGTTCCAAGGAGAAGAGGTCAGGCCTGTATCTACACAAAAAGGAAGGTGATCCTGTGGAGGAAGGCGACGACCTCATAACCGTATACTCCGAAAGTCCTAAAAGGCTGGAAAAGGCCGTGGAGCTTGCAGAGGAAAGGAAGGTCTACAGCTTCAAGTCTCTGCTTTCAGAATAAAAAGAAAAAAGAAAGAGATAGGACTTTGGTTTTTCACTTCTCTCGTTACTTCGTCATCACGATGTCGATTGAGCTAACGTTGATCTCCTCACCTTCGTCGGTTTCTATCTCCTCGGTTCCTGTGTCGATGCTCTCGATCTTGGCATCTTCCTCGAACCTGTTCTTGGTAATCTCTGCGACGTCAACAGCTCTTGAGATCGCTTTACCTCTTGCCTTGATGTGTACTTCGTCCATTCCGTCGTTGAACTGGGTGACACAGGCAAGAACGTAGCTCATAGGTGGTTTGTTTCCAACGAAAATCACGTTGTCTTCTGCTTCTTCTGCCATCGGATTCACCTCCGTTTTTTTGTTCAGTTGTTTAGATCTTTAGGTTTCCGGTTCCTTTGAACACTAAAGCCCACTTTCCCGTCCTCTTGATTGATCGATAAAAGTATTTAAAGTTTATGTAAACCCTACACCACAGAAGTTGTCATGGAACTTCTTCAGATATCACAAACAGTACAATCAGAAGGACTGGCTACGTACTGACTACAAGGAACTTCCTCACCACCGACTTCGACTTCACCGTCTGGTTCATGAACAGTATCCCAATCTTCTTCACATAACTCTTGGTTCCTTGCCATAGGTGAGCAGCATGAGTTTATAACGGCCTCATCCTCTATGGGTCCGGGTTCAAAGCCTCCCATGAAGAAAGCTGTGAGAGCCAAAAGGACTAAAACAGCTATGGCAAGAATCACAAGCATGTTAACAGGCATTGAAATACCTTTCTTTAAAGCCATAAGACCACTGTCATAGGTATAAAGATTGTGTTATTTAAAACTTTTCCTTTTAAGTTCAATCACGACAACCAAAGTTTCAATAAAGATTAAATACCTTGAAAATAAAGGTGTTTCTGTGGATGGGGGTCAAGGGTCCAGCCTGTCTTTTTAAGGCGTGGAGCGTGCGTCCCACAAGGTCCTTGAGGCCGGAGGGGCGTATGTGAGACGGACTGTAAAACACACGGGAGAACTCCGCGAGTCGCGCCGTCTGGGCAAGGCAATGGTGAGGAAGGTAGCCAGGACCTGAACAATGTCCCTCCACACCTTTTCCCTCCGAAAAACTTTTAAGTCTTAGATAAAGAGAGTGAAAGGCATGATTGAAGAAGATCTAGATACGCCGCTTGTAAGAGAAGTCATGTCAGAGGACCTGAACTACGCCAGCCGCGAAGATTCTGTCTGTGAGATAGCAAAAACCCTGAAGAAGGGCGACCGCGGCTCAGTCATAATAAAGGACGATGATGAGATAGAAGGTATAATCACTAATTCGGACATTGTCAACGAGTTCGTAGTTGACGGTAAAGGAAACAAGGCGAAGGAAATACTAACGGAAGATATGGTTACGATCTCCCCTGATATGGATATAGAGGATGCGGCAAGAGTTATGGTTAAGGAAGGTATAGAAAGGCTCGTGGTTATGGAGGGAGACAAGCTTGTAGGTATAATTTCTCAGCACGATATAATGCAGGTAAAGCCAGATCTTTACCTTGATATAAGCCAGGGAATAAAGCTCGGTCCAGAAAGTGCAGAAATGACGCTGGAACAAAAGGAAGTAGGTCAGTGTGAGTCATGTGAGAACTACTCCGAGGACCTGCAGGAGGTAAACGGAAACCTTCTCTGTCCAGAGTGTCAGGAAGATATGAACTTCGCTTAAGAATTCAACTTCTTAGCTTCGCCGTGTATCAGAGCTAATCCTATGAAGGTAGACAGAACTCCTATGAAGAAGTTCAGTCCCAGCGGCATTAAAAGTATAAGAGGTATCCCCATAAGAAAAAACGCAAGTCCGAAGGCCAGTTTTCCCTTGTTGAAGCCTAGTTCCATCTCCATAATCTCCTCCTTGAACTCTTCAGTGTCTCTTTCCTCTAGGAACTCCTTGGCTTCGTCAAGCTTTTCTCCGTCTATGTCAAGGAAAAACCTTCCTGTGTAGCCACACTCAGTACAGCTGTATCCGCGTTCCATACCTATCAGTGCGAGGAAGTTAGCTCTGTCTGTCTTTATCTTCTCCGAACCACAGCTAGGGCAGATTTTCATAAGTTCTCCTTGTTTTCGAAGAGTTTAAGCTTTACCCTCATAAATTTTAAGTAGACTCCAAAAAGAAATGGTATTATGCTAAAGGAAAGGATAGACGACTTTTACAGAAAGGAGGATAAGGACAGGGAGAGGGACTACTTCTACGCTTCCGAGGTAACGGACTGTAAGAGGAAGATATACTTCAAGGTCAAGGGTGCGGATAAAGAAAAACTGGATCCGCAGACAAACAGGAAGTTCGAGAGGGGTGACCTCATACACCAGAGGCTGGTTTCCGCTCTTTACTCCGTTGGTGTCGTCACGGCTTCAGAGGTGGAGATGCCGAACCAGTCGCTGTTCCACGGAAGAGCCGATGCAATAGTCTCTATAAATGATGAAAACTACGTAGTTGAGATAAAGTCCGCGAGTCCGTACAGCTTCAAGACTCTTGATGGACCTAAGGAGTCATGGAGGAAACAGCTCCAACTCTATCTACACCACTTCGACATAGATCAAGGAATAATTCTCGTCGAATGTAAGGGTACTCAGAAGCTGAAGGAGTTCAGAGTCGAAAGGGACGACGAGGTCGTCGAGGAGCTGGAGGAGGAGTTCGAGAAGCTTCTGGAGATGATACAGAAGGATGTAGTGCCTAAAAAGCCCGACAAAGACGACTGGAAGTTCGATAAATGCAAGTACTGCCTGTACGAAGAAGCATGCGAGGAAGCAAAAAACACTTTGAAAGGCTTCACGGGTGCCTAGAATTTCTAAGAGAGTCCTGGCCAGTGGAAAGTTCGACCTCCTGCATCCTGGACACATTTTCTATCTCGAGGAGTCGAAAAAGCTGGCGGAAGGAGGAGAACTCCTGGTAGTCATAGCTCACGAAAACAATATCCAGGGCAATCTTTTCAGAAACGAAGAGAGGAAAAAGATGTTAGAAAGCCTTGAAGCTGTCGACAGGGTCTTTGTAGGCGAGGAAGACGTGGACTTCCTGAAAACTTTGAGGGAAGTTAAGCCGGAGGTAATAGCTCTGGGACACGACCAAAGACCCGAAGGACTGGAAAAAGCTCTGGAAAAATACGAGGGTAAGGTCGAGATCAAAAGGATAGAACCACACAGACCTGAAAAGTACTCATCAACAAGGTTAAAGGAAATGTTATAAGGTACTAGTTCTCCAATCCTCTGAGAAAGCTGTGGATATTCTCACCGAGTTTCTGAGAATTATAACCTCCTTCCAGGACACAGAATACAGGTATTTCCAGTTCAGCCAACCTTTGCCCTATACTCCTGTAAGATTGAGTCGTTAGTTGTATTTTCGAGGCTAAAGGGTCTTCTTTGTATGTATCGAAGCCCGCAGAGACCGCCAAAATATCAAACTCTCTGTCCAGGCTCAACATCCTGTCCAGAACCTCGAGGTACTCTTCGTCCTTCACAGTACTCGTAAACAGGTGGTTGTGGCAGTTTTGCTCAGATTTTCTTCCCGTTCCCGGGAAACCTGAACCATGGAGCGAAACGTATTCGACGTTCTCCTCCCCGAGGAAGATATCCTGTGTGCCGTTCCCATGATGACGATCGATATCGACTATCAGTACTCTTTTGTCTAGCTTCTCCACAGCCACAGCTATGTTATTGAAGTAGCAGAACCCACCCAATCTTTCCCTGGTGGCGTGGTGCCCAGGAGGTCTCATCAATGAAAAGCCGTTTACCTCGGCGGCCTTTATCGCCCCGCCTACGGACAAACGCGCGTATTCGTATATGTCCTCGTAAGCAGGACAGTCCATGCTGCGGAAGTTGCCTTCCCCGACCTTTCTTACCAGCTCCTGACTATGAACCTCCAGAATGTCCTCTTTTCTACATTTCTCAGGCTCCATGAACTCGTAACCCTTCTCCTTCAAAAAATCAGCAGCCTTGGCGACTCTTTCAGGAGACTCGGGGTGACCTGCCCTAGAGAACCGAAGACATTTTTCAGAGTATACTATCTTCATAAAGAAAAGATTTTTCTGAGGGTTTATAGACTTTTACAACTTACAGATACTGTCGAATTAAGCTTGTAGTAACTTTTTTGATTTCTTAATCCGTGAAATCATTCAACAACAAAACTCAGCAGCTCCTTTCTATAGGCTTGTCCAACCCCAGAGCTTCGATCAACTCGTCTTCTTTCTTTTGAGGATTGTAATCAATTGCCCTCACAAAACTACTGTTCTCTCTCTTCATATGCTCCTTGTATTTCTCAGCCCAAACTTCTTCAGAATCGTTCGCTCCAGGATGTTTTTCAATATACCCTACCATGATATCAAGACAAACCTAACACCCAAAAAATTTAAAGCTACCGGAGTTCACCTACCGAAAAGGGCTATCTCATATATCCTTAATCATATAAGAACCCAGGAGACTGTATCCTAGATTCCTGTAGTACTCCCTGGCGCCGATGCCTGATATAACAGCCATGCTTTCCATGTCTTCTTCCTCGCAGAGCTCCTCGGCTCTGTCGAGAAGTTTGCTACCGTAGCCACTGTGCTGCACGCCTCCTCCCTCACTACCCAACGGAACCTCTTGTCCGTAAACGTGCAGCTCCCTGACAAGACCTGTCTTTCCGTCCAGTTCTTCGATGAAAGGATCGTCAGGAATCCTCAGTCTTAACAAAGCAGCTATAACGTCCTCGTCTCTGTCCTCGAAGGAGAGGAAGTATTCTTTTCCGTCGGAAGCCTCGTAGCTTCTCTCCGCGAGTTCAAAATTCAAGTTTTCCGCATCAATGTCGCTTCTACCTACCTCTCTGCACCTTATACATCTACATTCCTCGCCGCGTTCTTCCATTTCCCTTGAGACTATCTGGCGGAGGTTGGACTTTTCACAGCCCGCCACTATCGCTTCAGCAGGAACATCCCTGTTTAGCCTCATAACACGAACCCACGGCGGAATCCTCTTTCTCACTTCAACCATAAGATCTATTAACTCACCCTCGCTGTAAGGCTCGTATTCGCCTTCTCTGTACATCTCTTCAAGCTCCGAGTTTTTTACAACCAAAGTAGGATATATCTTCAAGGAGTCGGGCATAAACCGCTCGTCGGAGAACAGCTCCTCGAAATATTCGAGATCCTTATTCCTGGATGAACCAGGAAGGCCTGGCATGTAGTGGTATGTTACCTTGAGTCCGGAGTCCTTCAACAGCTTCGTTGCCTCTGCAACGTCCTCCACGGTGTGGCCTCTTTCTACTCTGCTGTACATGTCATCGTCGGGGACCTGCACACCCAGCTCCACGCGTGTAGTGCCTAAATCCAACATATTACGAATCTCCTTCCCCTTACAGTAGTCCGGTCTTGTTTCCACAGTAAGACCAACACACCTGTGCTCCGCTTCCTCGTTTCTCTTCTTAGCCTCTTCCAGGCTTTTGCTTCTTTCACCATTCAGAGCTTCGAAGCAGCCCCTGACGAAATCCTTCTGGTAGGACAGGTCACGTGCAGGGAAGGTGCCTCCCATGACAATAAGCTCCACCTTGTTTGCATGGTGTCCTGTAAGATTCAACTGTTCGAGACGTCTCTGCGTTTGTCTGTACGGATCGAAGCCGTTCTGCTGTGCCCTCATCACCGCAGGCTCGTTGTCCACGTAGGACTGCGGAGCTTCAGGATCTCTGGGGCAGTAGACGCAGGTTCCGTGGGGGCATTCCGCCGGTGAAGACATGACCGCAACTATAGAAACGCCGGACTTGCTTCTCGACGGCCTTCTTCTCAGTTTTTCCAAGACCTCCTCCCTTTCTTCACAGGAAGCGAGCTCCAGTACTTCCTCGTTCGAAGGAATCTTGCAGCCGTGTTCCGAAGCTATCTTCGTCTTCAGATCATGGACTTCCTCCCTCGGAATTTCTTCCTCCAGCAACCGCTCCAACACTTCTTCGGCAACTTCCCTCCTCTCCTCAGACCTTATCATCGACATAGTTGTAAAAGGAGAACTGAAAGTTAAAAACTCACGGGTCTCATTTAGAATTATGGAGCCTAAAGTCTTTTACGACGAAGTGGCTGAATCCTGGTACAACATCAGGCACTGGAGCCTTTTTCAAGAGGAGTTGGAAGAGCTGAACGAAAGATGGGAAGGAGGTAAGCTTCTGAATATAGGATGTGCCCATGGCTCCGACTTCCTACCCTTCGACAGAGAGAAGTTCGAACTCTACGGCCTGGACGTTTCAAAGGAACTTCTGAAAAAGGCAGAGGACTACTCCTCGAAGTTCAACTTCTCTCCAAAACTGATAGCAGGAGATATGAGAGAGCTTCCCTTCAGGCAGGAGAGCTTCGACAGTGTTATCTCCGTGGCTTCCCTGCATCACCTTCTCGAAAGGGAACAGAGAATCAAGGCCCTCGAGGAAATAAAGAGAGTTCTTAAACCAAACAAAGAGGCCTTCATAACCGTGTGGAACAAGAGGCAGAAGGAGTTCATAAGGGACAACAAGATTGTACAAAAAACGTGGGACTACAAGGGGAAAGAACTAACCAGGAAATACTACCTGTACACTTACGGTGAGCTGAAAAAGGACCTGAAGCAAGCGGGCTTCGAAGTCCTGGAGCTCAAGCCTGAAAAGTCCTACCAAATACCCTTTGTCAAGGAGTTCTCGAGAAACATACTCTCTCTTATAAGAAAGCCTTGAGCTGGATATGCAAATTTTAATAGTAGCGCTGACAACTTTAAGATATGCCCTGGGTAGACAAGTACGAACCTGAGAGCCTTGAAGACTTTTCCGGCCAGAAGAAGCAGATAAACAAGCTGAAGGACTGGTACGGGAACTGGGGCCCAGGTGACGATGCGCTTCTAATGCACGGACCTCCGGGCAGCGGGAAGACAACTTCCGTATATGCTCTTGCCAATGACAGAAATCTGGAGATATTCGAGGTAAACGCTTCCGACAACAGGAACAAGAAGGACATAGAGAATCTGGCCGGCTCCGCGTCCCAACAGATGAGCCTCATGGGAAGGGAAAAGATTATACTTATAGACGAGGTAGACGGACTCTCAGGAAACAAGGACCGCGGCGGAGTTTCAGCTATAATAGAAGTTATAAAGGAGTCGAAGTTTCCTGTAGTCCTTACAGCAAACGACGCCTACGAAAGCAAGCTACGGAGTCTGAGAAGATACTGCGAACTCGTGGACTTCGGTAAGGTACACCTCTCCTCCATGACAGCCAATCTTGCAAGGATATGTGAGGAAGAAGGTGTGGAAGCCGAAAGGAAGATTCTGAAGAGGATTGCTAGAAAGAGCTCCGGCGACATGCGTTCCGCTATAAACGACCTGGAAGCTGTTGCTAGAGGCCAAGAAAAGATAACGAAGGAGGACCTCGAGGCCTTAGGCTTCAGGGACAGGGAAAAAGAGATCTTCGAGGTATTGAAGGTCGTCTTCAAGACTATGACCGCAAAGACAGCCAAGGATATGGCAGACGACTCCGAAAAGGATCCAGACGAGCTGTTCTGGTGGATAGAACAAAACGTGCCGAATGAGTACAAAAAAGAAATGGACGTAGCAGATGCATTTGAAAAGCTTTCAAAGGCTGACCTGTTCAAGACACGCATAAGAAGGAGGCAGAACTGGTCGCTTATGAAGTACTACATAGCTCTTATGTCGGCGGGTGTCGCACTGGCAAAGAAGGAGAAGTACGGTGGTTTCACAAGATATCAGCCGCCTCAGAGGCTAAAAAGGTACGGTAAAAGCAAAGGTAAGAGGAAAGCTATGGAAGATATACATGGGAAGTTGGTAAATGAGCTGCACGTTTCCTCATCGAAAATGAAAATGGAGTACATACCCCTAATGAAATGGATCATGAAAAAACAGGAAGGATCAGTCGAGGGACTGATGAAATCTTATGGACTTTCTGAAGAGGACTTAGAACAGATAAGGGATTTCTGAAACCCATACTTTCTTCCTCACAATTAAGGAGGTGGTTGCGGCGGTTAAGGTGGTTCATAATCAATTCCACACGTACCACCAGTACAAACCAAACCTGAACAACAATCTGCATCGCTTTCACAATCTTCACCAAAGCCCTGACAGTCTTCCTCCTCAAAGGTCGCGGTTATTGAGTAGTCGTCTTCCATAGTTATATAGGTGCCAGCCGAGTCTGGATCTTCTATGTTTTCTGTGTCTCCTGCCCAACCATCGAAAGTATGGTCCAAGCTAGGAAAAGCGCCTAATTCTACTTCCTCGCCTTCCGCCCGGTTGGAAAATTCACCTTCACCGGGCTCATAAACAGAACCACCATCTTCCGAATCTATAAACAAGGTGTAAGTCTCTTCTACAAATACAGGAGTTATATCATAGTTTCCATTCATTTCCACTTCCGTATTCATTTCTTCTGTATCCTCAACCTCCTCGACATCGCCCTGCCACTCAAAGAACTCCCATCCATCCTCAGGGTCAGCAGACAGTTCAACCGAAGTCCCCTGCTCATAATCTTCCTCGAATCCAGCCTCTACACTTCCACCATCAACTTCCACAGAACCCCCACCTTCTATTTCAGGAATTGAAAGTGTAGCATACTCCTCAAACATGGCTTCAACATCCTTATCATCGTCCATGACAACAGTTATCTCCTCGTTTCCTTCTTCGCCGTCTGGAACATCACCTGACCATTCATCGAAATACGACCCCTCTTCGGATTCAGCACTCAGGTAAACTTCTTCGTCAGGAGGATAGGAATTTAATCCGGACATGTCTTCACCGTCTTGTCCTTCGACATTACCCCCCCCTTCCACATCAACATACAGCTCGTACATCTCTTCTAGATGAACCTTAGCAGTCTTGTCACTATCCATACCTATAACTATATCCTTTTCCTCATATTCCACTCCATCAACGCTCCAAAAATCAAAGCTGTAACCCTCGTCAGCTTCAAAGAAAAGGCTTACCTCCTCGCCTACGCCGAATACCTCTGTATAACCTGAGTCCACAGGCGCTCCATTGACAAAGATCTGCCCTTCATCGACGCCTTTCATCACCTGGAGTTCGTACTCCTCGGGACCGACCTGAAATGAGTCGTTCAGAAAAAAGCCAGGTGATGTCAAAAAAATCGACGCTGTAGTCCTGTGCTCAGCGTCGCAGTATTCATGATAGGTTATGTCTAGATGTGCTGTCCTGAATCTCATTCCTCTCTCGGCAACCTCCTTGAGCTCCTTCAGATCACGTTTCCTCGGGTAACCATCCTCGCCACATTCGCTATCTGCCACTGTTCTGTCTATACTTTGTCTTATGCTGGTTGAGACTCCATCCTCCTGGTACATATGAAAATCCGTAAGCCTTATCTCATCGTAAACCTCCAAAATACTAACAATTCCCATAACAGAAATCGCGACAATAACTATAGATATAACGAAAAACTGTCCTCTTTCACCTATATAATTATATTTTGGCCATCTGGGCATGTTCAACCCCATCTATCTTTAGAACCTTGTCCTTTTCAAAGAATCCGTTTTCGACTAAAAGAGAAACGGCCTCGGGTCCAACTGCGTTTATTATACTACTCTTCTCCGCCTTCTCGACAAGCTCCTCCGCGTCTATTCTTTTCTGGCCGTAAAAGCCCTCTTTGACCTCAAAGCTCCTCTTTTCATCCTCTAGAACTTCACCGAGAAGCTCCTCGTCACATACAGCAAGGACTTTCTGCCCTTCCCTTTCAGTGTAGTTGTGGTAGAACATCTAAAACTGCCTTACAGCCTGTTTAGCACCACAGGCCTCGCATTTTATCTTCTTGATCCTTTCCTCCTCCACCAGCTCTGTATCTACCTTTTCACAGGCAGGACAGATTACAAAATCATCAACGTACTGACTAACCTTGTCGGAGACCTTCCTTTCGGTTATCCTTCCCTGGAACACGGCTCTTGAGCCTTCTACGCTTCCGGGAACACCTAGCTCTCTCCTGAGAAAGTTCATCATATGCTCCTCCGGCCTCCTCAGCTTGTCAGCTATCTTGGAAAAGTTCTTGATTATTGTCTTCTCTCCTTCCTGCATAGTTTCCGGTTCAGGAACTTCAAACCTTTCTTCGTCCACAGTCTCGGAAATCTTCTCCTCCGCTCTGTCGTAGAGTTCATCGTAATCCATAAAACCACCTTATTGTCTAATTGACTAACAGACTTAATAACCTTAGATATTTTAAAGCTTCTTGATCTTGCCGGGTCTCGGCTCAAAGCACGTACCTTCAGTGAGAAGATCGTTTACCACGTTGTCTATATCGCTTTCTTCTGCGTCCACTTCGTCTATTATATCCTCGTAAGAAGCCCCTTCGCCTTCATCTATATCTTCTATGGCTTCGAGAACTTCGTTTCTGAGCTCACTCTTGTCCTCTTCCTCTTCGCCCTCACCGAAGCTGTCCTCTTCTTCGAGGCTCTCTGCCTTGATTATAGCTTCGGCCCTTTCAATGCCAACCTCCTCGGCAAAGACCTCCTCGCCGTTGTCAGGATGCTCATCCCTGAGCTCCTCCAACCTTTCCTTGTCCTCCTCCAAAGACTTGAGCTCTTCAACAACCTCAACAAGGTTCAAAGTCATGAGGTTAGGATCCTCTACCTCCTTCAGTATCTCAGAATTTATGTATATTTCTCCTTCATACTCCTGGACCTTTCCGACGCATAAGACGAGGTCGCCTTCCTCCACCTTCTCGTAGTCACCGAGGTCCTGGAAGAACTTTGCCCTTATGGTCTCCGTCTCGTCGTCAAGAACTATGAAAGCGTAGCTCTCGTCGTCGTTTACAAACTTAGTGGTGACAGTAGCTACAAGCTTGACCCTGCTTACCCTCTGGCCGCAGGGAGTTATGAGGTAGTTACTTTTGAATCCTTCCTGTCTGAAATACCTGCCGCTGACCAAGTCCTCTACTAAAGCTCTCTTTGCTGTAAGCCTCTCCTGTTTTCCGTCCATATGCATCAACCTATGTATGTTGGCTCGTCAGCATCGTCCGCTTCGATCTCTTCCTTGTCCTTCTTCTCCCTTTCCTTAACTTCTATCTCTCCGAACTTGTCCTCGTACTTCTCCACGTTCTTCTGCAAGACCTTCAGTATCTTCTTGGCGAGGACAGGATCCATGACAATGGGCTTGTGCCAGACTACAGACTCGACGTTCCTTCCTTGCTTTGTTTTACTTACCTTCGGTGTGGACTGCTTGAAGTCGAAGACGAACTTGTGGGGATTGAACAGAACGGAAAACGAGTCGCTGAAAAAGGCTTCGTCCTCTTTCTCTTTACCTTTGTTTTTCATTATTCACACCTTCTGAACATGTCCGGGTCTCGGTTCGAATATCATACCTTTGTTTTTCATCTCTTTTATTAGCTTGTCCGGCTTACTTAAACCTTCCTCCTCCAGAGCCGAAAGCAGATCTTCCTCGGGGATGTTCTTACCAAGGTCCTCCTCCAGGTTGTCCAGAACCTCCATAACCTTGCTCATCTTCGACCGCTCCGAGGCAGGGGTTCCCCCTTCAGCCCTGTCTATATCTATCTCGTGCGTCTCAGGATCCATTCCAAGCTGCTTTATAGAGTGCTTCATAAGCTTTATCGCACGCTGTGCATCCTCCTTCTTGACCTCTTCGTCCAGCCTCACCTTTGCCGAAGCCTCGGCCAGTCTCTGCAAGGCCTCGTACTGCCTCAAGGTTATAGGAACAGTGTCGCTCTCTGCGTCGACGTACTTGTTCCTCATATCCACGTAGAAGTTCTTCAGGGTCGCTGCGGCCTTCTTAGTCATCTGTGGCCTGCAGTTCCTCCTCGCGTAGGAGATGTATTTCTTCAGAAAGTCTATATCTATAAGAGGTTCAGCCTGGCTCTCGTCGCCAACTCTAGAGTCTATTATATGGTCTACGATCTTTTCGTCCCTGTCTCTGTCAGGCACGTCACGCAGTGCGAACTTCAGATCGAAACGTGAAAGTAAAGTATCGGGAATATCTATCTGCTCGGCTATAGGCCTGTATGGATCGAAACGGGAGAACTTGGGATTAGCACCACCGATTATAGAAGTTTCGGCAGGAAGCGTCGCCTGTATGGTCGCCTTGCTTATCGAAACTGTGTTATGTAAGACCATACCATTGGAGATAAAGGTTCTGCCCGGAACTGTAACATCGTAGACCATGTCCACGTCACTGGGAACCTTCTCGACAGCTTCGACTTGAACCCAACCCACTTCACTATCCACTATGTGGCCAAGGAACTCTATTTTTGTCTTCACCTGAAGCCTTTCCTTGAGAATTTGTTCCAGAACCTCCCTGTATTCCTCAAGCTCGGTGGAGTTATCCTCACGGTAGTAAACTGTTGAGTTTGAAACGCCAAGTTCTTCAGCTATAACGTCAACCCCAACTCCGAACTCACGTCTAACTTTTCTCAGTTCTTCACCCTTTAGTGGAAGAGAATTGACAGTGTTCAAGAGTTCTATGTACCTTTCCTCTAACTTTGACAATACTCTCTTTAGTGTAGGACGGGTAAAATTGAGGTTATTGTTTTCGTACTCTTCAAGGGACCATCCAACTGCCTCCTCCCTCGACATATTCAAATCCTCAAGAACCGACGTAAAAAGACCGCCGACTTCAGGAACAGTCTCAAAAAGGTTCTTCCGCAAAGACTTATCACCATCAAGATAATCCCGAAGTCTTTGGTTCTCTTCTTCCTTGAGGAATCCTATCTCCTTCGCAAACTTACTGATGGAGTTTTGGCCGGTAACAGCCACTCTATATATCTTTTTCCCGGATTCTGCTTCCGAGGTTCTTATCTTACTAGGTATCGAAAACCGTAGAAGGAGGTCTGATATCTGCCTCGAAAGTTCCTCGGAAGAAGTGGTATAAACTACCTCCAGTCCACGGTCCTTGCTGACAATACCACCGTCCCCGGCAAAAGCCCGTCTGAGAAGATGTCTGATGTCCTTCTTACTGCATTTCATTATCTTCTCCGGGATCCTCTTTTCATCATGCTTTACTAGAAGATCCTCACCTAGGCTATTAACAAAGTCTCGGAGTCTAGAGGATACGTACCTAAGCGTAGTCCTTTTCGAACCACGGTCGTTCCTCTCTCTCTCATAGGCTTCCAGACCGAAAAGATTCTCCATCAAAGATCTGAAATCCTCCAGTAGGTAAGGATCGGAGTTTGTAAAGTTAAGTCCGTTCTTGTTGCCGCGGTTCAACTCATAACCACAGTCAGATACTATATAGCCGATAAGGGAGCAGAGCTCGGGTGAGTTGTGTTCAGGAACTTTTATCTCCTTCGAGTTTGGATGGAAATCATCTACCTCTTCAAGTTCCTGTTCCTCTCCCTCTATCGGAAGGTTAAGTGGAACGGGAACCCAACTACCTTCCTCGACTTCATCGGCCCTGGAAGTAGTTATTTCACCATCCTTTATGGCCCAGACAGGATGTTCAGGGGTAACCTTGACTTCTCTTCCTGAAGAAGTCTTTATAACGTAAAAGTTATCAGGAGCCCCGTGTCTGCTGAGACGGGACGGCTTTCTAGGGTAAATAGATGAGAAATCTGTAGAAAGAAGATTTAAATCATCTTCCTCTGAAATCTCCAACATCTCACAGTCCTCACCTTCAACCACCTCCTCTTCATTGTCTTCCATGAAACTGTCAACAAGGTCGCCGATTTTTTCTGAGGAGCCATCAGGAAACAAAAGCTCGAAGTCGGGGTGGTAGCTCTGCGTCGACATGGCCTCATGCAGGTTAACCTGATCCTCCTTGGACATCTTGTCGAACTCGTCTATACAGAGGACGCCTTTGTTGGCGAGGACAAGAGCCCCAGCTTCTAGAACCCAGCCACCCATAAGCTCCTCATCCCTGACTACGGTCGCGGTATTATGAACTACCAAACCATTGGCCATAAATGAATGGCCGTCCTCTACTGTCAGATCGTAGACCCAGTCATCACCATCTTCAACAACATTGATCTCCTTAATACCATCGAAGTAAAGATCTGAATTTGCAATACGAGAAAGTTTTTCCACAGCCTCGTTGCTTCCATGTGATTTGAGTTCTTCAACAATCTCCTCCAACTTTCTCCTGGAAATATCCCTTCTATCCCTCTCATAGGAATAATTCTTGTAACCGTAAACCTCTTTTGCTGAAAGACCCAGGCCTTCCCGAGCTTCCTTGAGAAGGTCTCCTATGCCAGGTACCAAATCTACGTTTGTATGATACTCATCTATAGAATCAATTATTCTTTGAAGTTTTTCATCCTTCGAGGAAAGATTGAACCCTATCTTTTCATTAAATCTCTCCAAATTTTCCTTCCCTTTTATCTCTAATGTATATTTTGGTGCAGACCTTATCTCTTCTCCTCTTATCTCAGAAACAGTCGGGTCCCTTTTTCTAATCTTTGATCTGATTCCAAAACGAAGCAAGAGAAGCCTTATCTGCCTAAGGTATTCTTTTGAGGATTGGGTCAAGTCTATATAACTAGCCCCATTATCTCTCTCTATTGCAGAGCCATCAGCATCAAAAAGCCCACTAATAAAGGGTGATATAAGTTTGTTTGGCAATTTTGAAAGGGCTCCAGAAACTTCAATCCTTTCCTTTTTCTCGCCTATAGGAATTCCCAAGCTCTGGCTTAGAGATCCAAATATTTTTGAGGCAAACCTTAATTGTGGAGTTTTTTCATCTTCCCTGTAAATACTTGATTCGATATTGAAGCTCCGAAGAGTTGACTCGGCCTGCTGTAAAACCTCGGACTCTGAATTAGTTAACCTTAAACCAATACCACCGTAAGAAGTGCTATAAACATCACCATCTCCAGCAAGTAGGCCCTGCAAGTACATCATTTCCCCATCAATTTCCTTATGAAGTTCTATCTCATGTCCATTCCTTTGAGAAAGTTCAAGTATAGAAGGGAGATTTTCTTGTAAGCTGTTTCCGGTATACTCTGCAATCCTATCCAAATCTTTCAGCCTCGGAGCTCCTCTCAAATCGTCGTCCCTCCAATCATGATAAAGTCCGTCTTCAGAAATCCCTGTTTTCTGAGAAAAATTCCTTATGCCGCCATTGTTTCTGAGATCTTCTGCAAAAGTTTGAACCGTCTCAGAGGAGTTCTGGAGCCTAGCTGTTTGGTCAATAATACGTGGGAGAAAGCTGCTATTTTCCTCGGGCTTGGTATTTATTCTTCTCGGCACAGCCAAAAGCTCCTCCTTATCAACATCTTTAGCTTTCTTCCATTTTATCTCACCAGAATCAAATACTGGGAGAGGGTTATCAGGAGTCACAGTCACCTCTCTACCGGAGTAAGTCTCTACTTCGTAAAGCTTCTTCGGTGCTCTTATCTTCCAGAACTGAGAAACCTCCATTGGCCTTATCTTCATTGAATCTTTGTCGAAAGCCAGTATCTCCATAGAACTTGGATTAGAGGACTTGAATATCCCTTCTTCGTGCTTTTTTCTTCCGTTTTCATCAAACTCCTCTTCCACAACGTCTCTTATTTCTCTCATCTCACCATCATTCAGCGTAACAAGTGTATCTCCTGTCACACAGAGCCCAGCTGCCGTAGTTCCCTTTCCGGAAGCGTACTTACCTCGTGGAAGCATCTCCGCAGCAAGCTTAAGCATCTGCGTCTTACCAGCACTTGGATCCCCGACAAACAGAATATGTATGTCTCCACGTATCTTGGTTCCGTCCTCCAGTCTATGCGGCACACCACCGAAAAGCTGGAGTATTATAGACTCCTTCTCCTCCTCCAATCCGTACATGGAAGGAGCAAGTGACTTTACGAGCTTTTCATATATATTGTCGCTGTTTGCAAGCTCCCGTATCTTCTCTTCCTCTTCCTCCGTGACTTCCATCTCCTCGAAGGTAACCTCCTTGGGGTTTACCCAGTTAGCTTCAAGAAAGATATCAAGCTTCTTCGTCTTCTTGCCTTGAATACGCTTAGGCATCTCCCTTACTCTTCCCGTAAGCTCGAGTCGAGTTCCGGGATCTGTCCTCCTCTGCATCTTAGGTGTTGTAAGACCGTCCTTGAGGTAAACGGAGACCTCCCCAGGCTTTTCACCTGAGACCTTCTCAAACAGATCCTCCATATGTATCCACCTCGCGTCGCTCAGCTCCCTGTCCACCTGGTTGAATCCACGCTTACGGCCGCAGTCACAGCGAGAAGGATAACTCATCCTCTTCTTCATCTGCGGAACCTCCATGGTTTCGCCACAGTCAGGACACTCAAAGATAGCGACCTCCAGCTCCGGCTTGACCTCCGAGGCTCTTTTAACTGTACCCTCTACCTTCACGAACTTCCCCAGGTGCTTGCTCCTCAGGTCCTTTATCCTCGTCTTTTCATCATCAGGTATATTCTCCACACGAACATTGAGACTGACCTCCTTGTCCGTGCCGAGGTCTATCTCATCGATAGCGTCCTCGGCAGCGTCGAAGAAGTCCTTCGGGTTCTCAAGCAGCTCTTCCGTCAGCTCGTGACCTGCATACTTGTCCAGTTCCTTGAAGTCTATAAGAACGAAGTCCTCGTCCTCTCTAACCGCCTCCAGAAGGTCCTCTTCGTAGAACTTTCTGAAAAACTCCTCAAGCTCTTCGATCATACCCAACAAACCCCGTAGTAAATAATCCCCAACTCTACTTAAATTTAACCCAATCAAAAAAAAAAAGACTTTGATACCAATAACTATTACTTCTTCAATTGAATATAATTCAAAGGTCTGTCTACGCCTCTCAACATAAGAAAAAACTAAATAGTGTAAACTTACCCAAAACACTTAAACTAATCAGGCGGGACAAGTCCACGGTTCACTGGGTGCACAAACTGATTTGTAATCATCGTCGTCACAGTAACAGTTGTACCCATCGGGGCAATCCACATCATCTAAATGACATTGCTTAAATATCCAATCATTGTCGTCGTCATTGTCGTCGTCATCGTCATCACAGACGTAATCGACATATCCTTTAGTAGCTGCATCCTCAGGATCTTCAGGCCAAGCAACATGAACTATGTGGTTCCCGCTCATGTCTACGGCGGAGGTAGCTGGATAATCCGGTAAGTATTTATCATAGACATGATCAGATATTTCTATGCAGGTATAACTTCCGTCGTCTTTTATCTCATTCACTACTTCTCCGTCTTCAGGACAAGCATCGTCAAAGAAGTCGGAAAGTTGATCGATGTTAGTAATATTTTTTCCGTCCATATTCAAGTTCTGGGCAGCTCCTTCACTCAGTTCTATCTCGCCTACGGGATGGCCCTGTGATGGGTTGGGGTTGCTGGTCGTGGCAGCTTCCATGCCTTCTGCTTCTCCGGCTTGTCCGGAGGCCGCCATTACTCCTGTGGCTGATATCATGATTGCTGCGAGGAGAACTATGAGTGCGTGCTGCTTTTCTATGTTCAGGACGAGCTTCATTGTTGTATAGTTGTGGTTTTGTGTTTATAAAAATGATAGCTATAAGAATAAAAAGAAAAGAGATGGGGATTTAGAGGGCGTCTATTTCTTCTAGGTCTTCTTCTACCCTCTTGACTGCTTCCTTGACGTCGTCGATGGAACGTCCTCCTGTACAGACAATCTTTCCTGAACCGAACAGTAGGAAAGCCGCTTCCGGTTCCTCTATCCTGTAAACCAAGCCTGGGAACTGCTCCGGTTCGTACTCCGCATTTCTGAGCGTGAAAGCGATCTCGTTGAGCCTCAGCTTTCCGTCGAGCTGTGCTGAAGCGACGATGTTCTGGATCTTTATGTCCGTAACCTCGTCTACGTCGACCCCTGCTTTCCTTACACCTTCTAGAACCTTGTCTATCGCTTCTCTGGCTCCTTCGGGCGAGTTAGCTCCTGTACAGACTATCTTCCCTGAGTTGAAGATCAGCGCCGCAGCGTTTGGATCGTTCATCCTGTAAACGAGTCCTGGAAACTGCTCCGGTTCGTACTCCGTCCCAGGAAGGTGTGCAACCACCTGGTTAAGTGGAATCTTCGCGCTGAGAGTCGCGGACGCGACAACGTTCTCTATTTTAAGTTCATCAACCATGTAGAATTCACCCGGTTTTTAAACCAGCACTTTACATATTGTTAAAAGGGGTTTATAAAGGTTTTATAAAGGGTTGAAATGTTTTTATACCAAGAAGACAAAAACAACCGTAGTGGGGTCACATGACCGAGGTTATATCCGTAGTTTCTGGGAAAGGCGGTACAGGTAAAACGTTCACAGCCGCTAACCTCTCCCTTGCTTTACAGAACTTCGGAGAGCAGGTCGTTTGTTTGGACACAGACCTCGACTCTCCCAACCTGGCTCTTCAGCTGGGCCACACGCCCGAAGACCATACTATAGAGGACGTGCTGAGAGGTGAGGTAAGCGAGCTCAAGGGCGTAAACGTACACGACTCCGGCTTAATGTTTGTACCCTCCTCCCTCCACCTCACCGACGACACGGTTTCCGAGGAAAGGATAAGGGAAATGGTGGACAGGTTTTCAAGCTTCGCCGACAGGACCGTTATAGACGCACCCCCAGGATTCAACGAAGGTTTCTACAGCAGCATGAGGAACTCGGACAGGATGCTGGTGGTCACAAATCCTGAATACCAGGCTATAAACGATGTCAGAAAGATTGCTGAGGAAGCCGAGAAGCATGGAGTCAATATAGAAGGCGTAGTATTGAACAAGGTCGAAGGAATGCTGGAGGAAGCGAGCAAGGAGGAAATAGAGAAAACGACAGGTCTGGATGTGATTCAAACCATACCGCACCACAAGGAAGTGAGGAAAAGTATACACCAGATGGAACCCGTCGCTTCGGACCCGCATTCGAAGATAGGGCACAGCTTCAGGGAGCTAGCTGCGAACATGACCGACAGGGAGTTCAAGGCTCCGTGGTACTCGAAAATCGTCAGAAGCTGGAAAAAGCTTACAAGAAGATAATATGACCAAGAGTTCAGAAGAAGATTTTGTATTAAGATGTCCTCAGGAGGAGAATCCTGACTGGGGATACGCCAGAAACAGGCAGTTCATACTTAAGAGAACCGACGCGTCCTGGAGTTCTTCCCTCTTCTCCGTCGATCTGCATAACTTCAAGATGCCTAACCGAGACTATCCGCAGCAAGGACTTCTGTTCAGAGTCAGAGACGAGTACACAAAGTTCCTTGATGCAGTAATGTTTAAGTTGATGCATGAAGGTGAAGTTATAGAGCTGGAGAACGAGGACGTAGAGGTTACTCCTTGGAGAGCAACCTACACATACAGCTCAGACGAAGCAGAGCTCAAGGTAACCTACTACCTGGCCAAATCTTCTTTGAAAGACAAAGCCGGCGGCTGGGTAGAGTTCGAAGTGGATTCTAAGCACGAAGAACTCGACCTGGTGGTTTCGCCTGTCGTAGATATAAGGCCAGTGGGCGAAGAGAGTCCTTCTGCTGACGACTACGGCATAAAAGCGAAGAAGGACGTTCTGACCGTCTCAAAACAAGGCAAAGAAATAATGTTCGGTCCCTGTGACAAAGCTATGGTCCAGACCGAGGTTGAAAAGTGGAAATACAAGCTCGGAGACGGCTTCAGACAAAGGACTGACGAAGGTGTAAAGTTCAGAAGCGTCGAAAAGAATCCTCTTAAGGCAGGACTCCTCACATACGAAATTTCAGGTGAAGACAATGTAAAGATGGCCGTGGCCTGCGGCAAAGATCTGGACAAAACGGATCTGGATTTCTTCAGGCAGACAAGCTACAGGAGAGATATTGAAGAGGCGGAGAAGATCCTTGACAGGTTCGAATTTTCAGAAGGTAAGAAAGGAAGGTTCATGAAGAACAGGCTTCTGACGCTCTCGAAGTTTTCCACGAGGGAAGGCGGAATGGAGATACCTGAAGCCGGGGACTGGTGGTTTAAGGATATATGGTTCCGAGATCTCTTTGAATCGTTGTTCCAGGAGATGGAGTTCTACAGGGAAGTCAAAGGCGAGGAGTGGATAAAGAAGCTGCTGACCTGGGCGAGGATATATCTGAAGGACGGAATAATGGCCGCAAAGGCCGACGAAAACGAACCTGTATACAACTCAATAGACGGCTCATTGCTCTACCTCCTATGTGCCGCAAAGTATTACGAGAAGACGGGCGACGGGAACTTCAAGGAAAACATGGAGAAGACCTTTGATTCCGTTATAGAGAGTCTGGAAGAGGAAGACGGCCTCGTGAGATGCAGGCCTGAATACTCCTGGCTGGACTCCGTCGTTGATGGTGAAGCAACAAGGGTTCCAGACAACTGGGACGTCGAAGACGAAGAAAGGTTCTTGCTTCCCGAAGTAAACGCTTTATGGATAAGGGTCCTCGAGGAGTACAACAAGATATACGGCGCTGACAGGGACGTAAGGAAAGCCTGGAACTCGTTTAAGGAAGTATTCTGGGACGAAAAGAAAGGCTTTATATACCACATAGTTTACGACGGCGAAGAAGCTTTAAAGGATCCGACGGAAAGCTCCGTGGCCGTGGTTTCGCTGGCCTTGCTCAAAGACTACTTCTTCGGCTACGAGCTCCTGGAGGCATGGAAAACAGTGAAGGAAAAGCTTCTCGTAGGAAGGAAGCCTGTTTTCTTCGACGACGGCTACCTGCCCTTTGGGATACTTACCAAAAACAGTAGGAAGGACATCTACCTCGGCGACGAAGAGTACCACGAAGCTGTTGTATGGCCGAGAGACAGTCCCTACCTCTTCACACTTCTGGAGAAGATAGGCAGAAAAGGTATAAAGGAAGACATAATGAAAAACATGCTTGACCATCAGATGTCCGAGGGAGTTGTGTTTTACAACCAGGAGCTGTTTTCGCTTCCTGAAGGTGAGAACCCTTGCGAGACTTCTCTTTCATCAAACCCAGTGCCGGTAAAGAATCCTGTACAGCTATGGTCCCACTTCCTACCCGACCTGCAGGTTAAGAAGGAATGATAAAAATGAAGAGCCTCTTTCTTGTAACAGAGCTTTACGAACCTGCTGGAGGTCTGCATAGATACACTACACATCTTCTCTCGGTCTGGGAAGAAGCTCTTGAAAGGGAAAAGACGGATATAGAGCCAATGGTCCTTTCGGTGAAGAACAGCGAGGACCCTCAGAAGGACCTTGAGGTAGCGGAGGAGTTCTCGGACTTTATGGAGGAAGAGGACGTCAAGGTACATAGAGGTGAGAGAGGCGGACATACCTGTTACTTCCTTGAAGGCGAGGTACCTGACCTGGAACAACTCCACTGGAGGTTATGGAACAACTACGGCATAGACTCCTCAAAGACGTCAAAGGGACTGGAATGGTACAACGACACCCTTTCCTCGTTCTGGTACTGGGCACCGAAGTTTGTCGAGTACCTCATCGAAGAAGAAAAAATGGAGTTCAAATGTATAGATGCACAGGACTGGCTGGCCTTCCCTGCTGGCTTCCTGACCTCAGAAAGACTGGATATACCCCTGGTATGCAGAATACACTCAGGTGAATACGGAAGAAGTCTGGGTAATCCGGACGAAGAGGACGCGCCCATACAGATAGAGACCGCATCGCTAGCCTTCGCCGACTATGTTCAAGGTGTCTCCGTTTCTGAAACGGCCTTCCAGATAACACATCTCATGCCGCTGAAGGAAAGGCTTGACGAGGAGCTGAGGGAAAGGCGAGGCGAGGAATGGTACAGATATCAGAAAGTAAGGAACGAAAAGATAAAGTCCTTCCTCCTGTACGAATCTGAAAGTGAAATGACCCTTCTGAAGGACCTTATCGGAGGCATGCCAAATGGAATAATCCTCGACGAATGGGAGGAGGTCGATAAGGAGGATATAAAGGACGGTGAGGAGAGGTTGAGTGAACTACTTCCATCAAAGGAAAACTTCATATTCTTCATAGGAAGGACCTCCTACAGAAAAGGTCTGGACTTTCTTCTCGAGGCGCTCTCAAAGTACAAGGAACAGTACAGTGACACTGGCCTGGTTATAGCTTCTTCGATGCATTCCGATACGTACAGAGAATACAAAGGCAAGCTGAAAGAGATGGACCTCAGCGAGGACGTACAGATACTCAACCAGTGGCTGGAACCGGAGGAGAAGAGAAGGCTGATGTGCGCCTCGGACGTGATAGCCCTCCCCTCTGTCTACGAACCCTTCGGAATAGTCGCTTTGGAAGGTCTTGCAGCTGACTACGCCGCAGAGAGCAACGGACTGACTGGCCCTGTGACGGTAGTTGGAAACACAGGTGGCATGTCCGAGATAATAAAGAGCGGAGTCAACGGTTTCGAGGTCCCGATAAAGAACTTCGAGATAGATCCTGATATGCTTCACCGCGCGCTGAAGAAAGCACTGGACCAGGAAAACAGAGTAAAGATCTCAAGGGAAGGAGCAAAGCGCGTGCAGGATAACCAGTTCCGCTGGAGCTACATACTTGAAAGAATTCTGGAAGTATACGACAAGGCCGAGAGAAACTGGAAGGAAAGGCTCAAAAACCTCTAGTCCTTTTCCTCTCTTACCCTTTTCTTGAAGTCCCGGAGAACTTCCATGAATGAACGGAAGGCATCGTAGTGGTTGTCGAAAGCCGAGAAGTATGAGTGGACGTCTCCGTCGCCTTCGCCCTTGTTACACAAGTAGTAAAGATGGTCGCTGGTCAGTAACTTCCTCCATACCTCTATAAGGTGTTCGTTTCCTGTCTCCTTTACGTGATCCTCCAACATCTTCAGCTCCTCGAACAGATACTGCTGCATCCAGTTGCCGAGCCAGGCGCTTTCATCCCTCTCCATGTCGGCCCACGAAACCGAATCGTACTCAAACACGTCTATTTCACCCTTTGGCTCATGGCTGTCTACAACTTCGGAAGGTGTCTTGAAGCTGAGACCGTCCTGTGAAATCACCTCTCCCGGAAGGCTTCTGAGGAAGGAAAAGATTCCGGAGTCTGCCCAGTGGTGCTCACCGAAGGTCTCGTAGTCCATGGAGAGGTTCACGACCTCGCCTTCGGTCTCCGAAAGCCAGCTTGCAAACTTGTCAGCAGTCAGCGGCCATTTGTCCCACCACCTTGCCGAGAAGCGGAAGGCTATATCGTCGGAGAGACCGTAGTTCTTAGTTATGACGGGTATCGAGGCAGAGTCCTTTGGCGGCCTGTAGAGGTAGTTGGGTGATCTCCATCCAAGGATACGGTCTGCTCCCTCGGTTATTATACCCTGGAAACCGAGGTCGTCAACGGTCTCGGCGATCTTGTTGTTGTAAAGAGCTTCCGTATTGGAAAATACCTTAGGCTCGACGCCGAACTCCTCCCTGACAAGTTCCCTGTGAAGCTCGACCTGCTCTTTGAACTCGTCGTGGTCATCGAACAAGGAAGCGAGGGAGTGATGGTAAGTTTCGCCTAGGATCTCGACCTTTCCTGTATCGACAAGCTCCCTGAAGGACTTAAGTACTTGAGGATCGAACTCCTTGCACTGCTCTATGAAGGTCCCGGTAAGGGAGAAGGCTATCTTGAAATCCTCTTCTTTGTCCTCAAAGTCCTTGATGGCCTGCTTCAATACATCGTTGGCCGGGTAATAACACTTCTTAGCGACGCGGTGGAATATTTCTTTATCCGTTCCGCCCTTATCGAAGTAAAAGTCGTGGAGACTCTCGTGGTCATTGCCAGAACTGTCAAGAAAGGCGTGCTTCTTCAACCTCCATGGCTGATGTACCTTGAAGTATAGAGTTACTGACGTCATCTGATCCCCCATACAGGTCCCCTAAACCTGTTGTCTTGTTTGTTTGTTTGTTCATTTAAATAAGTTTTCAGGGGAAATAAACAAATCTCGTTAATTCTCAGGTTATTTGAAGACAATTAGTAAAGTTTTTAAGCAAAGATTCCAAAACTTACCTTTAACGGTACAAGCTTCGTTTATAGGCCTGTAAAAGCGTGGGGTTTTGAATGAGTGTTGAATCCGTACTTATGTTGACACAGAAGTACAGCGAAGGCGAGAAGATAAGCGAATACTGTCAAAGGCTTGCATCGCATCTCGAGGACGAAGGAGTCGAAACACATCTTGTTTGCTTCGGAGACGAAGACGTGGACGAGAAAGTAGGAAGTGTAAATCTACACAAGTTCTCCTTCAAGATGCATGGAGACAACTACTTCTCCTGGTCCATGCTGCTCCAGTCGAGATTCATGGAGAAGATAGACGAGATAGTCGAGGAAGAAGACGTTGATGTAATCCATGCCAACAACTGGCCGACCTTGCCTGCAAGCCTCACTGCAAGCAAGCTTCATGAACTTCCATTCGTAGTTACCTACCATTCTATAGAGGAGGAAAGGGGGATGGACAACCCACATTCCCATCAAATTTCAGATCTGGAGTGGGAAGGGATAGAGGAAGCTTCCTTCATAGTTGTCCACAAGGACAAAACAAAGGAAGCCATGGAAGTTTACGATCTCCCCGAGAAAAAGGTCAAGCTTCTCGCCAATGAGGACTGGGAGAAAGACGTGAAGAAACTCTACGATAGAGCGGCACAGGTAAACTCAAACCTTCAAAATATGGAAAAGGAGGCTGAAGATAACCATGGAAATTTTGATGCTTACGTGGGAGTATCCTCCGAATAAGGTAGGAGGAGTCGCAGCACACGTCGAGGATCTTTCGAAGACCTTGAACGAAATGGGTCATGATATAACCGTTATAACCTTCGGCGAAGAAGAGGAGTCAGAAGTAAAGGACGGTATAGAAGTTCATAGAATAAACGCTAAGGAAGGACCCGATATAACCAGCTGGGTCCTGATGTCAAACCACAGGATGCAGAAAAAAGGTGTCGAGCTGCTCAAGGAAAAGGACTTCGATATCATTCATGCACACGACTGGTCGGCTGTTCCTGCTGCAGCTTCCTTAAAGGAAGTAACGGACGCTCCTATGGTGACCACCTTACATTCCCTGGAGAGAAGCCGTGTAGGAAGCATACACTCCGATATGAGCAAGCTGATAAACGATCTGGAGTGGTACGGAGCCTACGAAGCCGACAAGGTCATAACCGTCGGTGAGGATATAAGGGACGAGATACTCCACCATTTCTCAGTTCCAGAGGAAAAGTTACATCACGTACCGAACGGAGTCTTCGCTGATAAGTTTCAGAAAGGCAATTCCGTAAGAGACGAGATAGCTCTGGACTGGGAGATACCTGTCCTCTTCGTCGGGAGACTATGCCACCAAAAAGGCGTAAGGCATCTTATAGAGGCTATGCCTAAGGTGCTTGACAAAAAGCCTGAGGTTAAGTTCATAGTAGCCGGAGGGGGCGGAGGTGTAGACCATTACAGAAATATGGCCGAGTCCATTGGTGTGGACGACAAGGCCTACTTCCCAGGTTTCGTTCCAGACGACCAGCTTATAGACCTGTACAACTCCGTGGACGCCACGGTGATGCCATCGGTTTACGAGCCGTTCGGAATCGTAGCCCTGGAATCAATGTCCGCTGGAACTCCCGTCGTGGGAAGCCATGTAGGCGGGATAAAGCAAACGGTTGTGCACGAGTGGACAGGCCTACACGTAGAGCCAGCGAACCCGGACTCGATAGCCTGGGGAATAGAGAAGGCCATTTCGGATCCGACGTGGAACGACTGGATGGGAAAGAACGGAAAGAAGCGTGCCGAGGAAAAGTTTACGTGGCATAGAGTCGCGGACATGACCTTGGACGTTTACGACAAGGCGATAAAAACCAAATAATTTAAAGTCGCTATCCCCAATATTCTCCTTATGCCGCAAAAATCTATAGCTTACTTCTGCATGGAGTACGGACTTGATTCCGACTTCAAGATCTATGCAGGCGGACTTGGAATTCTTTCAGGGGACATGCTAAAGGCAGCAGAAGAAAGAGATGACGATATTATAGGAATAGGAGTACTGTGGCAGGAAGGCTATACCGAGCAGATCATAGAGGACGGAAAGCCCGTTGACAAGTCCTTCAAGCATGACTACGACTTCCTCGAAGAAACAGGGATAGGCTTCAGCATCGAGGTAAAGAACGAGGAGGTAGGATGCAAGGTCTACAGGGTAACCGAATTCAATAACAAGCCTCTTTACCTTATAGATACGGACCTCGAAGAAAACAGCGACTGGGCAAGGAAGCTAACATCAAGACTCTACGGTGGTAGCTGGGAGGACCAGCTCGTACAGAAGATACTCTTCGCAAAGGCCGGTCTGAGGGTCGTGGAGGAACTCGACTTCGAACCGGACTACTACCATCTCAGTGAGACGGACTCTGTGTTCGTGGCTATAGAGCTCCTCGAGGAGAAGCTGGACAGATGGGGCTTGGGGGAAGCCAAGGAGGAAGTAAAGGAGATCGTAAGGTTTACAACACACACGCCTATAGATGCTGGGAATCCTAAATATAACTACAGTTTACTTCACAAGGTCAACTACCCCGGAAACATCGCATACCAGAGCCTGAAGGAGATAGCAGGAAATCCCTTCAACACAACCTTGGTCGGTCTAAGGCTATCGGGCAAAGCCAACGCGGTTTCGAAGAGGCACATGAAAACTGTGAAGGAAATGTGGTCAAGGTATATGCAAACCGAGCCTATAGTAGGCGTTACAAACGGCATACACCTTCCTACCTGGAGGTCGAAGGAGGTTGAGGAAGCTGAAGACCTCTGGGAGGTTCACCAGGAACAGAAAAGGGAGCTCGTGGAGCATATAGGAGCAGATATAGACATGGACAAGCCTTTGATAGGCTTCGCGAAGAGGATGCCCGACTACAAGAGGCCTTACCTTCCCTTCCACGACATCGAAAGGTTTGAAGAGCTGAAAGACGAGATAAATATTGTATTCTCAGGAAAGGCTCACCCCGACTTCAAGGAGTCGAAGGAAAGGGTAGAGAAGATAGTAGGCTACGCTGAGAAATACGATTCCGTCCACTGGATAGAGAACTATTCGATGAAGGACGCGGAGAAGCTTGTGAAAGGGTGTGACGTTTGGCTGTCATGTTCTGTGCCTCCCAAGGAGGCCTGCAGCACCTCGGTTATCAAGGCAGCCGTAAACGGCGTTCTCAACCTCTCGACCCTGGATGGATGGTGGTGGGAAGCGTGCAACCATGGAGAAAACGGATGGCAGTACGGCGACGAAAAGATACTCGAGGACAGGGAAAAGCAGGACGCGCACGATGCGGAAGCTCTCTACAGGGTGATAGAGGAAGAAGTCGTCCCGGCTTACAGGGAAAGAGAAAAATGGATAGAGATGATGAAGAGTTCGATAAAGACCGTGGAGGACAACTACACAGCAAAGAAGATGCTGGAAAAATACTTTACAAAGGTATGGACATGAGAAAGAAACTCAAATTCGGCGGAAGGAAGGTGGAGCCTGATGTACGTATGCTTTACGACATGGAAGAGGTAGTTTACGACAAGGATTGGTTGAAAGGTGCGGAAAACGTTCCTCTGTACTTCATGTACCGCGACCTGTACAAGCAAGGTGACGAGAAAAGGATAAAGGAAAGGGGTCTGAGGTACGACATAACTGTAATTCCGCCCAAGATGCTCGGAAAGGAGTATGTAAAGACGAAGGGACACTTTCACGAAACGGCGAAAAACATGACATACCCCGAACTTTACGGAGTCCTGGAAGGCAGTGCTCACTACCTACTTCAGAAGGGAAGAGGAGAAGAAGCCGAGAGGACTGTCCTGGTAAAGGCCGAGAAGGGCGACAAAGTAATAATACCGCCAGGATACGGACATATAACTATAAACCCAACCTCCGAAAAGCTGAAGATGGCCAACTGGGTTTTCAGAAACTTCGACTCCGTATACGGCCCCATAGTAGAAAAAGGCGGCGCGGCCTGGTTCGAGACGGATGAAGGTTTCAAGAGAAACGACAACTACAGTAAGGTTCCTGAGTTGGAGGTATTCAAAGCCTCGGAAAACGACCAGTTCGAAGGGGAAATATACAGCCTGATAGAAGATCCGGGCAAACTCGACTTCCTGAGCTCACCGGAACAAAATAAAAAAGTTTTTGAAGATCTGGAGTTTTTCTGAAAGCTGCTCAGACGGATATGGCATCCACAGGACAGACGTCCTCTGACTGCTTGGCTTCCTTTGTATCCTCGTCCTTGATCACTTCCGCCTTCCCCTGATCATTCATCTCAAATATATCAGGAGCTACTGAAACGCAGGATCCACATCCTATGCATGCATCTTCATCAACTTCAACCATGTTCTCACGGTCTTTATAGGAAATCGGTTGTATTTAACCTTTTTGGAGGTCACAGAACATACAGGTATCTTATAACAAAGGCTACGATCATCATAACTACGAATATCGCTACCAGGACCCTTGTTTCTCGACTCATTATTCCATCCCTAGCTCTTCCTTTGCCTCGTCGCTCATCTTATCAGGCGACCATGGAGGATCGAAGACCATGTCTACTCCAACCTTCTCTACCCCTTCCAGCTCCGATACTCCTTCCTCGACCTTATTCACGAAAACTTTGTGCATCGGACATCCTGGCGAGGTAAGGGTCATCTCTATCTCCACTTCGCCGTTGTTTACCTCAACATCGTAGATGAAGCCCATGTTGACTATATCGATCTTTGTATCGGGATCCTCTATTTCACCTAACTTCTCCATAACGTCTTCCTCGGAAACCATTTTAACACCTCTTTACTTCAAACTTTTTAACCTAAAAAAGCTTTAGTGTAACTATGCCGGACTATGTTGTAGGCCTGGAGGAGGTGGACAAAGACGATGTAGGCCTTGTAGGCGGAAAAAACGCCTCACTGGGCGAGATGATAAGCGACGTAGAGGTTCCTGTTCCTCCTGGATTCGCTGTAACGTCAAAGGGCTACGACTTCTTCATATGGAAAGCAGGCATAAAGAAGGATATAAGAAGCATACTCGAAGATGCAGATATAGACAACGTGGACGAGCTCAGAGAAGCAGGGAAGGAAGTGAGGGAGTTTATAAAAAATTCTGAAGTTCCCAAGGAACTCAGAGAAGAGATAAGAGAGGAATACGAAAGGCTTTCTGAGAAGCTGGGCATGGAAGAGCCTCTCGTAGCTGTCAGAAGCTCAGCCACAGCCGAGGACCTTCCAACGGCGTCATTTGCAGGACAGCAGGATACCTACCTGAATATATCAGGCGTAGAAGAGCTTGTCGAAGCTACCAAAAAGTGCATAGCATCACTCTTCACGGACAGAGCTATACACTACAGGGAGGAGAAGGGATTCAACCATTTCAAGGTGAAGCTATCCGTCGGAGTACAGAAGATGGTCGACGCATCATGCTCCGGAATAATGTTTACAATACAGCCTGATTCCGGTTACGAGAAAATTCTGCATATAGACGGCAGCTGGGGACTCGGGGAGATGGTAGTAGGCGGGAAGGTAAATCCTGATAGATACAGCTATTTCAAGCCCACTGAAAGCCTTGTGTCCCGTGACCTCGGCAAAAAGGAGAAAGAGATGGTCCGGGAGAACGAAGAGACAAAGGTAAAGGAAGTCAGCGAGGAGAGGAGAGAAAGGTACGTACTCAGCGAGGAGGAAGCCGAGGAGCTTTCCGAATACGGCGTAATGATAGAGCAACACTACGGAAGGCCCATGGACATCGAGTGGGCAAGAGACAAGGATACAGGACAGCTGTACATACTACAGGCAAGGCCTGAAACCGTTCATTCGCAGAAGGAAGGTAATGTACTAAAGAACTACCGCCTGGAAGAGGAAGGCGAACTGCTGTGTACAGGCCAGGCTATAGGAAGGAAGATAGGCTCAGGTGAAGTAAACGTTATAATGGACTCGGAGGAGATCGGAAGGTTTGATGAAGGGGAAATCCTGGTTACGGACATGACGGACCCGGACTGGGAGCCTGTTATGAAGAAGGCCTCGGCTATAGTCACGGAGAAAGGCGGCGCAACCTCCCACGCAGCCATAGTTTCCAGAGAGTTGGGAATACCTGCTGTCGTAGGCACTGAAGACGCAAGTGAGGTCCTCGAAACCGGACAGGAAGCTACGGTCGACTGTTCAGGTGGCGAGGGTAAGATATTAGAAGGAAAAATAAAGTTCAGTGTCGAAGAGAAGGACATAGAGGAGATACCTGAAACAGAAACGGACGTTCTTTTGAATGTAGGTGTCCCTGAAAACTCCTTCGACCTCGGACAGTATCCTGTACAGGGTGTTGGTCTGGCCAGACAGGAGTTCATCGTAGGTTCCTATATAGGTGAACACCCCCTTAAGATGGTGGAACAAGACAGAGGTGGGGAGTACATAAAGGAACTTTCCTATGCGATAGGAAAGATAGGTGCAGGTTTTTACCCGCGGCCTGTAGTCGTAAGGTTATCCGACTTCAAGACGAATGAATACGCGGACCTCGAAGGCGGTGAGGACTACGAGCCAAAGGAGGAGAACCCGATGATAGGCTGGAGGGGAGCCTCGAGATACGTTTCAGAGGAGTTCAAAGAGGCCTTCAGGCTCGAATGTGAAGCTATAAAGCGCGTAAGAGAAGGGATGGGACTTGAAAACGTCAAGATAATGGTTCCTTTCTGCAGAACCTTAGAGGAGGCAAAGAGGGTCAAGAAAAGGCTGGAGGAAAATGGACTGGTCCAAGGTGAAAACGGTCTCGAAATATATATGATGGCCGAGGTCCCCTCGAACGTTGTACTTGCCGACAGGTTTGCCGAGGAGTTCGACGGCTTCTCCGTTGGATCCAACGACCTGACACAGCTTATGTTAGGTGTGGACAGAGACAACGAAAACCTTCAGCATATTTTCGACGAGAGGAACGAAGCAGTGAAAAGAAGGATAAGTGAACTGATAGACAAGGCGAAGGAAAATGACAAGGAAGTAAGTATCTGCGGAAACGCTCCCTCGATGTATCCTGAATACACGGAATTTCTCGTAAAGGAGGGTATAGACGCAATATCCGTAACTCCTGACGTAGCTTTGAAGACATTGTTCCGCGTCAAAGAAGCTGAAGAAAGTAAAGGTTAAGAATTTTAAGCCTTCCTCCTAAAATCTCCTTGTATGGTCGAAGTATCACATAAGGATGAGAAGTTCGTTGAAGCTCAAACCAAGGACTCCTTTACAGGTAAGTTAATAGGCCTTATGTTCCGAAGACTGGATAAAGAAGAAGGTCTGTTGCTGGAGTTTTCAAATGAAGGAAAGTGGGGTATATGGATGCTTTTTGTACCTCAGGACCTCGGCCTGCTATTTCTCGACAAAAACAAGGAGATAGTCGACATGAAGGAGGCGAAGAAGATTAGCTTAAACCCGGAAACATGGAAGATTTATAAGCCTGAGGAGAAATGCAAGTATGTGCTGGAATGCAACACGGAAAAGCTAAACACAATCGAAAAGGGTGAAAAACTGAATTGGTAATATGGACGAGGAAGTTCTAAGAAAGTACAGGATGGCAGGAGATATAGCAGCCAAGGCAAGAGAGTTCGGCAAAGAGCTTGTAGAGGAAGGAGCTTCATATCTGGAGGTCGTCGAAAAAACCGAAGAGAAGATAAGAGACCTAGGCGGCAAACCGGCATTTCCTGTTAACCTCTCAGTAAACGAAGTAGGTGCCCATGACACAGCCGACGTCGGTGAGAAAAGAAAGATCGACTCGGGCCTTGTCAAGCTGGACGTCGGAGTTCACGTGGACGGATACATAGGCGACACTGCTGTAACTGTACCTGTGAACACGGAAAAGGAAGAGCTCGTGGAAGCATCGAGAAGAGCTCTGGACAACGCGCTGGAGATGATAGAACCCGGAAGAAAGGTATCCGAGGTCTCTTCGAAAATAGAGGAGACCATAAAGGAGTTCGGATACAACCCTATAAGGAATCTAACCGGCCACGGCCTTGAGCAGTACGACCTGCATGCTAAAATAGAGTTTCCGAATGTAGAAACGGGAATAGACTACGAGCTGAAGGAAGGTGACGTCTTTGCCCTGGAGCCCTTCGCTACAGACGGCTCGGGAAAGGTGATCGAGTCAAATCGCAAGCTTATACTTATGTGGAAGGAGGACAAATCCGTGAGGTCCCGCGAAGGAAGGAAGATACTGAAGATGGCCAAGGATGATTTCAACAAGCTTCCATTTTCAAAGAGATGGCTGACCGAGAATGTATCCAAGCTTAGACTGAAGATGTCCCTTAGACAGCTAACAGATAGAAACGCATTGCATGAATACCCGGTTCTGAGGGAGGTAGACAAAGGAGACATATCCCAGGCTGAGCATACAGTAATAGTGAAGGACGAACCTGAGGTAACAACGAAAGTTTAGTCCGACCAGTACTTCTTAGTTCTTGTATACTCCTTCTCCTTTTCAAGTATAGCTTCGTAGAACTCATCTTCATCGTCCTTCTGCTGTGCAAGTATCCTTATAGCTGTTTCGGGTCCAACGCCCTTTCCTGCCAGAGCCTTTATGAACTCCCTACCGTATGTGAGTACGAGGTCGGCTGTATGCTCCATCCTGTCCCTCATATCCTCCTCTTTCTCCGTAAGTTCTTTGCCTTCAACTATCTTCTCCAGTACCTCTTCCTTCCTCTCCTCATAAGGCTTGACAACAGTTATCCTTCCGGAACCGCAGGAAGAGCACTTTATATCATCGGACAGGTCCCTGACCTTCTTGGTTATCCTGTACTCGCCGCATCGCATACACATGAGACGAACCTTTGTGTTCTTTATCCTGTTCTTGAAAGCTTTGAATATCTCCTTCTGAGGCTTTTCAGGCCCCATCAGCTCCTGGAACTTGTGGCTCAAGCCCTTTTCGCCTATTTCACCGCCCTCACACTCCCTCAGCTCCAGCTTCCCTTCCTGTATCCTCTTAAGCACTTGTTTAGCTCCATCCAAATCCAGCTTCTCCTGGAAAACCTCCCTCTTCGCTTCGTCGTGTATAGGTGAGTCACGGTAGGACTTCACAATACCGTCTATATTCACCTTGTCCCACTTAGCACGTTTCTGCACAGCTCCGAATCTCTTCGCAGCGTGTATGAAGCGCCATTTGAAAAGCTGACTCTTCTCTATAGAATCATCAAGAATCATCTCCAGGTCCTCTGGCTCAGTTCTCTCCATAACGCTCTTAACCATTTGAAGATCAGCTCCCCGGACCATTATCCTATAAGGATCGTTCTTCACAGCTATAGACCTTCCTTTCTCCTTCATAAGGACAGAAGCGAGGAACTTTGAAAGAGTCTGGTTGGTCAAAGTCCCGTTACAGGAATGTATTACAACGAACTTCCCCTTCTTCTCGAGGAACATCTCACCTTCTTTAGCTATCTCTCCCATACTCTCCTTAACGTACTTCGCTATGTTGTCGGCAGCACCCTCCGAGACAGGATACTCTTCCATTACTCTTTCCTTCGCTTCGTCTATACCTTCCTCCTGTATCCATCCTTTGACCTTCCTGCGTAGCTCCTCGACGTCCTTGGCAACGCTCCTCGGTACAGGTATTAGTTCACCTTCCCAGGCCGGAACAGCTGAATCAATCTCGTTGACAGGCTCGACAAGCACCTTTCCTTCATCCACTGAAAGAATCCTCCAGCTCCTTCCCTTCATGATGAAGGTGGTTCCTGGTTCGCCGTACTCCGCTACAAAGGACTCGTCCAGCTGACCCACGTCCTGGCTCTGTACTGTGTCTACGACCTGATAGTTGTATACGTCCGGTATTGTAGACAGGTTCTCGTAGTAGTACTCCCAGGCCTTCTTCGACCTTTTCACCTTCTCGTCTATCCAGAGGTAGTATAAATTCGAAAGGAAACGTAGCACTTCATAGAACTTCTGCTCCGAAAGCTCGCTGTAGAAGTAGCTTCTGGTGACTAAATCATAGATCTCCTTCCAATCAAGTCCGTACTCGTCTATACAGTAACCTACGACCTGGTTGGCTAGAACGTCTAAAGCTCCCTTATGGAACTTCGTAGGCTCCAGCTCCTTATCCAGAGCTTTCTTAGCTATTACAGCCGATTCGATTACATCGTCATCGTTCCTTGCTATTATCTTTCCACGGGACTCTGCCTCCACCTGATGACCACTTCGACCTATCCTCTGAAGAAGTCTCTTGACCTGCCTCGGCGAACCATACTGGAGAACTCGGTCTATATGACCAATATCTATACCTAGCTCGAGGGAAGACGTACATATAAGGCTCTTTATCTCGCCTTCCTTGAAGTCGTCCTCGTTGTCTATCCTTACGTCCTTGGACAACGAAGAGTGGTGTATTGAATGATCGTACTCCTTCTCCAGCCTGTTTAGGCGGGAGGAAAGCACTTCAGAAGACTCCCTTGTGTTCGTAAAGACGAGGGAGGACTCGCTTTCCTCTATGAGGTCATGGATCCTTCTGAGGCGTGACGCGGCCTCCTTGTCCGTGAAAAGCTTTTCTCCAAGCTCTTCGTCCTCCTGCCTCGCCTCGGGCATCTCTACATCTATCTCGAAGTCCTTGGTTTCAACAGCGCTTATAACCTCAGCTTCATCTGAAAGAGTACTCGCAACCTCCTCCGGCGAGCCTACAGTAGCGGAAAGTCCGATCATCTGAGGATTTCCACAAAGCTCCTTGAGCCTCTCGA
>PWIB01000047.1 GCA_003555465.1 Candidatus Aenigmatarchaeota archaeon
ACAAAGCCCTGTGGTACCTTTGAAGTCTCAGAAACAGCAGCAAGAGAAGCAGCCTTGCTACCGACCTTGTCCTCTTCGCGTGCACCCTCAAGAGAAACTATCTTCTTCATGTTATCAATACTTTCAACTCTCAATTAAATATGTTAGGACAGTGAAGAACTGAACTTACTGGTACTTCTCTATTCCCTTGATACTACAGGAAGAAGGTAGCTTGTGCTTTGCCCTCCTTAGAGCTTCCTTGGCAACGTCGAGTTCGCCATCAGGAACCTTGACCACCATAAAGTCCTGTCCCTTGTCCATCCGGGCAGCTCTGCCTATAGGATTTCCGAAGGCCTGTGTCATGCCCTCCTGAAAACGGTCGGCTCCTGCACCTGTAGCAAGCGGATTTTCTCTCAAAACGTGGTGGGGATAGACGAGAAGCTTGAGGAAATAGTTCTTTTCGCCGAGGTTATCCTTGAGATATTTGTTGGCGTTGAGCCTTGCTGCCTCGATTGCGTTGTGTCTTACCTGAACCTCTTCATCCACAGCAAGCTTGAGCTCAACTTCGTAATCATCCTTGTTCTTTAGATCTCCGTTCTCGAAATCACGGGTCTTTATAGCTGGGACTCCTTTGATGTAGCTCTTCCTAGGTCTCCTTTCGCTCACCCTCGTATAGGGCTTGCCGTCCTTGTCACGGTAACATCTTCCTGGTCTCAGTCCCATAATCTCACCTTACCCTCAGAAGTTTACTGACTACATTTAAATATTTTTTGCTTTACTGGTTCTCGTAGTCCTCGACTTCTTCTTCCATTATCTCTAAAGCTACGCCTGCCTTCTGGAATATTCGCTTCGTAGCGTCAGAAGCATGGTAGTCCTTCCTACAGACAACTCTTTCTATGCCCGCGTTGACTATCATCTTGGCGCATGTATAACAAGGTGTCATTTTACAGTAAAGCGTGGCTCCTTCGACGGAAACTCCAAGCCTTGCAGCTTGAACGATAGCGTTCTGCTCTGCATGTGTTGTTCTCACACAATGGTTGCTTGAAGAGCCGTCCTCGTGGGTAACCTCCTTCATTTCGTGGCCTACTTCGTCGCAGTGAGGTAAGCCAGCAGGAGCTCCGACGTAGCCTGTAGTCAGGATTCTTTTATCCTTTGCTATAACACAACCGCTTCTTCCGCGATCGCAAGTAGCTCTCTGGGCAACAACATCTGAAACCTTCAGAAAGTATTCGTCCCACGATGGTCTCTCATAGCTCATTTAAACACCAACTAGTAAGGAGTTAACCAGTCGGAAATTTTTTCTCCGAGGCCTTTCTCTTCCTCTTTCTTCTTCCTCCTTTCTTTCATCTTTTCAATATTCTTCTTTATAATCTCTTCTGCTTCCTCTACAGCATCACCGTCGTTTCCAACGCCGACTGAAATTCCTACGCCGACTACAATTATATTGCTTCCTTCAGGTGACCTTTCAACAGATCTCTTCACCGCTTCCTTTACTTCAGGAACAGCCTCGTAGATCTCCTCCTTCATAGGCCTTATAACGTCTTCCATTGGATCCTGGTTGATGCCTATGGATTCTATGGTTATATCTTCCTCAACTGCGATATCCTCTATCCAGTGCCTTTCTGCCTTTCCTCTGCCACCCATCGCAAAGCCAATGCCTTCCACAACGCTTCCTCTCTCCTCACCCTTCATCATACCCTTGGCGTCTATAGGTATAATCTTATCGATATCGTTCTCCTCGGTAAGCTTCTCCACTGCCTCGTGTACCTCACCGAGAACTGCCTCAGGTCCATCAGGCTTTATTATGAATACGTTTCTGCCTTCAATCTCCTTTTCCGCACAGACCTGGTCCTCGGCTATCCCTTCAACTTCAGCGTCACCGATAAGTGAAGCGGCACATAGAGGACCTATCGAATCTCCAACAGGCTCTTCCTTCGCGAGGCATGAAATGCTTTCCCTCAGCATCTTTATCTGCTTCTCTATGAAGGGCATCTGCATCTTCAGAAGCATACCTATCTGCAGGTTCTTCGTCTCCTTGACAAGTTCAAGCATATGCCTCACAACCTTGGCTATCTGTTGAACTGCTGTAGCGTGGACTGTAGCTGCACCGAAATTCTTCTTCTCGCCTTCTTCGACGTCGGAGATCTCGCCTATAAACTGTCTGTACCTCTCGTCGTGTATATCATACATCTGCTTTATCTTCTTCATGACTCCCGAAGGATCCGTCTGTTCGGGAGGAACAGTAAACATATCAACTATCCTGTCGAAGTTTTTCTTTAGCTCCTTCGACGAAAGTTCACTCCTCTTCTCAAGAAGCTCGACTAGCTCCTCCCTCGAATCTTCGGAGAGCTGTTCAAACTCCTCTACCTTCTGCTTTAGCTTCTGGACCAACTGGTAGATCATGAGCTTGGGGTAGAACATGAAGAAAGATATGATTAAGGCAAACCAGAGAATTCTTGTCCACCAGTCTCCGTTTCCGAAGAACTGCGCAAGTAGCTCCAACATTTAACCCACGGACTTATTTTGTATCCATACCTTTTTAAAGTTCATACCAGTTCAAAGGTCACGATGTTTACTGAGATTTTATATTTTCCTTGACCCTTCGGAAAAAACCTATAAGCGTGTTAGCTTCCCTTCTCGCGAGCATGGCCCTGCCGAAGCTGTTCTCCAGAGACTGTTCAAGAGGATCATGACGGTAGTCCTCGATCCCAACTTTTTCTATTATACCCTTTAGCTGGTCCATCAGTACTTCCTTCTCTTTACCTGAAGCAAGCTCGTAGGAAGTATCCTCCGCTTTTTTAGAAAGCTCGTACAGTATTATAGCGACTGCATGTGAGAGGTTGAATACAGGATAATCTTCGTTGGAAGGTATATGACATAGGAAGTCGGTCCTGTCCACCTCCTCGTTCCTCAGGCCCTTGGATTCAGGTCCAAAGACAACTCCAACAGTACCTTCACTATCCTCCAACTTTTCCTTCAAAACTTCAGGACTGACGGCGTTCCTCCTGACGTTGTAGTCGCCTCCTGTCTCCGAGGAAGTAGAAACGGTAACGTCGAAGTCGTCCCATGTCATTTCGTCCCATATCTCCGCACCCTTGAGAACGTCCTTCGCATGCTTAGCTCTCTTGTCAGCTTCTTCCGTCAGTTCACAGGGATCCACGAGCACGAGATCTTCGAAGCCGAAGTTCTTCATGGACCTGGCCACAGCTCCCACGTTCCCCGGCGTCTCGGGCCTCACAAGTACTACCTTGACCATAGATAGAGTATTTAAATATCCAGCACTAAAAAACTGATGTATGAATAAAGGGTTGAACACAGCAGTACTCCTTGCACTAATAGCTGCTGGGCTTTTGCTATTTGGTGGCATCCTAAGGGACGTGACAAGAGAAGTTCCGACAGAGGAAGGCAGAACAGTCCTCAGGAAGCTCAGGGACTTCATATCCGAATCGATGGAGCAGAGCGTAACTGTCAGGAGAGACATCAAAATAGAAGGAAGCCTGGAGCACGACAGCAATTTCGAATTCGACGATATATCTCCCAGGGAACTTAATATAAGTTATATTCCGGGTGAGACCAATATCACCGCAGACAACAACAATATAGTTGTGGACGAAGAAAGATCCTTCCTTGAGATAACGGACTTCCGAGGCTCTGCGAAGCTTCAAGACGAAGAGATCGAACTCAAAGGACAGGGAAGCTCTCTTTCTTCCGGACCGGTAAGCATGCAAGGTGAAAACCTTGAAGTTTCCGTTGAAGGTGAATACGGGAGGATCTATCTGGCCTCTGTAGAGCTACAGGAACTTATTTTAGAGGACTCGACAGGAAACTTAGATATAGGTAATTCATTGAAAACCACTCTGGACAATGAACATGTCTCTATAAACGCCTTTTACGGCGACCTGAACATTGAACCAGGGGAAATCAACATCTCAGGTGAAGCAAGCAAGGTAAGGCCTGGGAACAAGACAATTGCTTCTGTTTAATCTCTTTCCTCTTCAAGTATCTCTTCGATTTCTTCATCCAGCTCGTCCTTAGTCACAGCGTCCTTGCTGCTTGAAAAGAGCTTCCTGAACGGCCATGTAACTACCTTCACAACTGTAGTGACAGTACCCAGGAAGACATAGCCCAAGTAGAGGACCAATGCAAGCAAGCCATAAGATACCATGGAATCAATTCCTATGGCTATAGCTGTACCGAAGAAGTTGTTTGCAAAGATAGGGAAAAGAGCCCCTGCCGTGAATACCAACATCCCACGGAAAGCCACCTTCAGGGACTTGTATACAAGGTATACGAAGATAGCGAAAACTATAACAGGCAAGAAGCTGTAAAGATCTCCACCCAGACCCAAGAACTGGTCAGGTACCAGGGAAGATATTAAATCGGCTACGGCATCCAAAAGGCCGGATAAGGGCATATGTGTAAAGTAGTCTAATAGAAATAAAAATGTTTAGTAGTCAGGATAGCTTCAGAACGTAGAGTGTCTCCCATGGAATCTTTTTCTTCTCCTTCACAGTGACCGTAAAGCCCCTTTCAGTAAACATTTCTCTTGTCTCTTCGAAGCCTGTGAGCGATGAAACCATAACAAGGGCTCTACCATCTCCGGAGAGGTGGTCATCAAGCTCCTCCGAGAACCTTCCTATCACTTCCCTGCCTGTCTCCCCACCGAACCACTGCTCGCTTCCCTGGAAATTCTCTTCGCGCACTTCACCGGGCAAATAGGGCGGGTTGAAAACCACGAGGTCGAACTTCCCATCTACTTCTTCAAAAAGATCGCTCTGTACGAACTCCACGTTTTCTATGTCGTTCCTGCGAGCGTTTTCTTTCGCAAGTTCAAGAGCTTTCTTGTCTACGTCGACACCAACGACCTTCTCACAGTCCTTAGCAGCAATAAGAGCAAGGATGCCCGTTCCTGTGCCCATGTCCAGCACTTCGTCTTCCCTGTCGACTTCGTCCCTTGTTGCTTCAACAAGAAGGTACGTATCTTCCCTTGGAACGTAAACCTCGTTTGACAGTTTCAGGTCAAGGTCGAAGAACTTCACCTTATCTACGCCCCTGTAGACTCAATGACAGCCGCGATGACTAGGACTACAATACCTAAAAATAGGAAAAGTATGCTGTCGCCCATCAGCTTCATAGCGTTGCCTTTGTTTTTCCACTGAATAACCGACCTTACCTCATGCGAAAGGAAAAATCCGGATAGACCTGCTATTATATAGGCTGCTATCTCCAGAATTCCGTGGGGCAGATACGACAACGCCACGACGGGTACCTCCATAAGTCCCTTCGAGACCTCGGCTATGAAGACGCCGAAAATCGATGCGTTCCAGACTAGGATGAAAACCATTCCGGCCGTCAGGAAAAAGGAGAGGAGGAATGTCGAAAAGAATACGGATATATTGTTAGTTATTATCTCCATGAAGAAACCAGGCGAAAACATTCTACCTGTCATTACATCAGGTCTTATAGACCCTATCACCTCATGCTGGGTTTCGAAAGCTCCAGGGATAAAGGCACTGGAAACGCCGAAGGCCAGGGTCACTCCAAGGAAAAATGCAAGGTAAACTTCCAGTTCCGTTTTATGCCTCTCAAGTAGGTCGAACTCGTCCTTCATTTCATCCACGTTTTCTTCGAAGTACTCTTCCTCCTCTTCGAGGTATTTTATAAGTGGGTAGGAAGCAGCCAGTGAAGCAAGGACTACAGCTATCAGTCCGGTGAGCTCTATACCAGCAACGCGGAAGGGAATGAAGTAATGAGCTATAATTATGGATGCAAAGGTAAATACAGTGGAAAAAGCTACACATACACCAAAGTGCTTATCCCTTTCCTGGTCCAGCCAGACTTTCTCAAGCATGCTATTCCTCTATATCTATCTTTTCTTCGACTCCTATCCTTTTTATCTTATTGTTCTTTGAAAGGACGACAGTAAGGGTTGCTCTGTCCGTGGCGTTCTTCTTCATGTTGAAGACGTTTCCACAGTCGTAGCATTCGACGTCGGACTCCATGTCCATGCCGTACCACCCGGACTCAGCTATAGGAGTACCACACTCGGGACATACAGCCACTGCCATATCAAAAAAGGTCACGTCTTCGGATTCCGAAGTTGACATAATCATTCCTCTAGCACGTTACGGACCTTCTCAATCACTTTTTCCCTTGTCCTTTCAAGGGAACCGCTGTTGTCTACAAAAACATTGTAGTACTTCTCGTCCGTAACGTCTATACCGTACTTTTCTCTGTAGGTTTTAATATCTTGTGAGTTTCTCTTCTCAAGTTTTCTCTTCGCAACTTCCGGCTCTAAATCCTCTCTCCTAGCAAACCTCTCGGCAGCAACCTCCTCCGAACAGTCAACGAAAACTCTGCACTCGGCTATATCACATAGAAGGGGTCCTGTCATCCTCCCCTCAAGTATAACTCCGTCCTTGGTGAAGGCGAGGTTCAGCGCCCTCCTGTCCCACATAAGGTCAGGATCAGGGCCTTTCTCCGGGTTTCTGTGCTTCTCGAAGAACTCTGTAAGCTCCATCTCCTTCTCCTCAGCTTTCCTTCTAAAGAAGTCGCCCGAGGAAACTAGCTCCATGCCAAGCTCTTCCTCGAGAATTTCAGCAACTGTAGTGCTGCCGACACTGACAAGGCCGGAAACCGTTACAACGTTCTCGGCGGGTGAGCCGTACTCCTCACTCAGCTTCTCCTCGTAGTCTTCGAGCCTCTTCACGCAGGTCATCCTATCAGTTTAAAGTTTGCACTCACAGTATAAAAATCAGCACTCGGAAAAGATTTAAATAACTACTAATGAATACTTTTGATACGCCAGGAGGTAGATTACGTTGATACTTACGCTGAGAGACCTTGCAAAATGCAAGAGGTGTGGTTCAGCAAACACCATAGCTGAGATGGTAATTCCTTCAAGAAACTACGACGAGATGAGAGGTACAGAAAGCGAAGAGGTAGTAGAGATTTCCTGTAAGGAATGCGGCAAGATAGATAGAAGGAAACAGAAAGTAGAGATCGAATAGCAGAGCCGTTCCGTTATATGAACTTTGGGTGTGTGGTCGATGAGTCAAATTACTGTAAGAGAGCCAGATGTAAAGATAACTGAACTGCCTTTCCATCCCGAGCACAAGGAATGGGGAGCTAAGGAATCCGTAATATACAATACTAGAATTTCCGGAGATCCCGAAGGAAGGTCCGCAGTTAAGATCTGGCGGAATAAAAGAAAGGATATGGATGAGGAGGAGCTGGAAAAAGAGGAAAAGGGGTTCCTTGAATTTCTCTCCGAAAGAGGTCATATATCAGCATTCTACCAGGCCAATGTAGGTATAACCTATGAGGTCCCGAGGCATACAACGCTCTTTCTCTGCTCCTTCGACCATCCGAAGTACCTGCAGCAGTCACAGAGGTATACAAAGGCAAGAGAGTTCATAAGCTACACGGACTCAGAGGAAGTAAAGGAGTTGTTCTCCAAACAGAGCGACCTTTATAACAGGATGCTGGAAAGCGAAGAAGTTCCAAAGGAAGACGCAAGGTACATCTTACCTCTGGGGACCGCCGCAACTCATATACATCAGAACACGAACGTAGCGGGGCTTATGAATATACACCGTGTGTTGAAGTCCGAAGGAAATGTAGTGCCTAAAATCACACAGCAAGTATTTTCCGGTGCCGTAGACAAGCTTAACTCAAAAAGCCCGGACCTCTTCAACGAAGATATAATGGATTATCTGATGGAAGCAGACAAAGGGTACCCTGTAGCTAACATGTTTTCGAAAGGTAACAAGTGGATCACCGAGCTCCTCAAAGACTACAACACGGACAAAACGGTCTCTGAGTTTTCATACAGTATAGACGAAGAGCTGGAAGAAAGGGCTGAAGAATTCAACGACGAAGCTCTCAGCTTTCTCAGTCTGAGCAACAGTTCAGAAAAGGTCGAAGGTTTCATAACTACGATGTCTATATCTGCTTGGCATCAGTTCATGAGAAACGACACAGTAAAGCAGTCCGTAGAATCAGTATACGACGCCGCCGAAAGAGAAGAGATAATAGTGCCGCACACAATAAAGGGATCAAAGTTCGAGGAGGAGTACATAAGCCTATTCGAAGAGTCTTTAAAGCTATACAGGAAAATAAAGGAAGGGGAAAGTAAGGAAAAGGCCATGGAAGTCCTTCCACACGGCCTAGGACTTGGGATAGCCTTCAACTTCGACGGCTTCAACAGAACTAAAGGATTCCTTCCGGACAGGACACAGGAAGCTGCACAGTGGGAGATCAGGAAGATAGCAAGGCATATAGATAGCAGGTACTAGAGCTAATCTCTATTAATCTATCAAGAAACTTGTGTCAAAATCCTTACCCAGAGCAATATAACTTGGGGTTAATTTTTCGGCTTTATCTTCAAAATATTCCAAAACTTTTTCTGGGTTACCATAATTTTTTCTAAGATCATTTTCAACCTCATATTTCAACAAAATTTCATCGGCCGAAGCTATACCATAATCTTCCTGTATGTCTCTCTCAAAGTTCGAGGCTTCAATCCTAGATTCAAGACTTTCTCTGAGCGAGTCGGTAAGAATATAACGCTTCTCAAGTACTAGAAAATCTTCCTTATCGCTGTTGTAAAGAGAAACGCCGTATGCAGGAGCATCGATTTTCTCGCTATCTAAGATTTTTTCTGTCTTCCAAAAAACACCTTGATCCTCATCTTTAACGACCACAGGCACACCTTCTTTCATTTCCTTTTTCTGATCCTTGCGCCACTCAGACATTAAAAACATATCTACCACACAGTAATAACAATTCTTATTCTCCTTTTTATATCTTGCCCCGAGGTTAGATATTTATTTCTGTGGAAATACCTACAAACTATGGACAAGGAGGATCTCAGATCCTACGAGATAGACGTTTCTCCAGATATGGATATAGGCGGCGGCAGAGTTAACATTGTAAATGTATTACAGGATCCTCGGGTAAGGGAGACTTACAGGAAAGTGGAAATACCCGAAGACTACAGAACAACCTTTCTAAAGAAAGGGAAAGAAACAGAAAGGGATTTGGGAGAGAAATATGACGACAGTCCTCTGAAAAGATTCGGTCACAGGTTACTAAAGGGTATAGAAGAAAAGACTGTGGGCTGGTTCACAGAAGTATACATACCAAGGGATGAAACCTTTGAAATACTCAAAAAGAAGATTGAACCTGAAAACGACGTAGTCAAGGACTTTCTCAAGGCAGCGGACAAACTAAACCACGAGGACTATAAAGAGTTTTTAGACGGTAAAGATTCTGAAGAAAGTGCATGCAGTGCAGTCGCCTGTAAAAAAGAGGTCAAAGAAGAAAGGCTTCCCAGAACCATGAATGAGTTGGATGGAATTGAAGAGCTGAGCAATGTACAAAAAACTATCACATACAGAGCCTTCTCTCTGGATCCCAACCCCGATGATCTTTATGCAGAGTGGGAGGATTTCCAGAAAATTGCAACGAAGCTAGACGACTACATTATTAATCCCCGCAGACCCGGGTACGCTATACCCATGACTGCTTCAAATCTTGCGAAGAAATACGAAACACTAGATGACCGGAAGATGGAAAACTATGCAAAAAATATAAAAGAAATGAAACGTTTCCGTCGTTATCTGGATTATCTTTTGCAAGGACTCGAAGAAAATCAAGCTACACAAAGGATGAATTTTACCCTAAACAACTCAACATCACTGCTTACAGAAAACCTCGATGCGGAAACACAAAAATGTGCTTGGAAAGCTGCAATGGCAGCTCCTGGAGAAGTAGATGAAGTTATTTTTCGTATAAACAAGGATGTGGAAAGGAATGGATATTTCAGGGACTGGAGAGGTATAACAGAGGATTTAGGATTATAAAACTATCTTCTGTTTAGTTCTTTATTGCACAATGCATCAGCACGGCTTATCATCTCATGTTCCCTGTTCCTGTGGGAAAAACTAACGGAGTCGAAGTTCTTCGTTAGTTCCTTTACCTTCTTAAACAGAGGACGTATGTTCTCACTCTTCACCTTCCACTCGCCCTGAAGCTGCCTCACCAACAGATTGCTGTCGGAGAATACGCGAACCTTTCCATCTGTGTAGTTCTCGGCCATCTCCAAGGCCTTTATCACAGCTTTGTACTCGGCTCTGTTGTTCGTTGTATTCCCGAGAAATTCTGACCCTTCCTTCAGAACGCCTCCGTCTTTCTTCGTTATCACATAAGCGGCGGAAGCAGGTCCTGGATTACCGCGGGAAGCGCCGTCCGTATATATCTTCAGTTCGGGAGACATTTTATCCAACTAGTAGTTTATTTGCAGTGTTTAAATGTACGGCCCAAAGAAAAAGAAGTTTAAGTCT
>PWIB01000004.1 GCA_003555465.1 Candidatus Aenigmatarchaeota archaeon
AGTAAGGAACTGTGGCTCAAGCCTGATGGTTCTTCTGGGTCCATGGAGAGGCTCTCAGAAGTTTTATCAGTACAGGGCTCATCGGATAGAAATGTCCTATTGTCTTCCTCGACCATAGAGGAGTTTGAGAATACTGTAAAGGAGCTTGGAATTTCTGAGAGAACTGGAACCGGTCTAATAGTGGATACTCCTGAGAAGCTTCTTTCTTTGGGTGATGCGAAGAAGTCATCGGCGGATTTCTTTGTTCTTGACTTCGAAGGTCTTGTGGAGCTGTTCTTCGGTCAGAAAAACAGAACCAGAGTCTTGGGTTCCGAATCCTTCTGGAATTCACTCAAGGAGTTCTGCACAGTTTGCAAGGAAAACGGATCCAAGGTAGCTGCTGCGCACGTGTCGGATAAGAGATTTCTGAGGAACCTCATAGACAACGGAATCGATACTGTCATAGTCAATCCCGACGAAATAAGCGAGGTAAAGAATACAGTTGCCAGAATAGAGAAAAAGCTCCTTCTGGAGCGAATGAGGTAGAGATATGAAGCTGAGACTAACCTACCTTATGATCTTGACTATTATTGCGATTTCTTCATTTGTCTGGATTTCAGGTAGCACTGATGCAATTATCCAGGAGTTCGGTTTTTCTGGCGAAAGCCTTGTAGGCGGTGAGGTATGGACCCTAATAACTTCTATATTCCTTCACGGTAATCCCGCACACCTCGTCCTCAACTCCATTGCCCTTTTCTTCTTTGGAAGGGCCCTGGAAGAAGAGCTTTCCTGGAAGACGTTTCTCATAATATTCTTTGTAGGTGGAATTGTAGGAAACCTGTTCGTGCTTTTCACGTACCCGATGAGTCAGGTAGTTATAGGTGCTTCAGGAGCAGTGTTCGCTATAATGGGAACCGCAATAATCCTCACGCCCTTTGACTTCATACCTTACCCGGTACCTCTACCACTTCCTCTGGCCCTTGTGGGTATATTCATAGCCGTCTCCGAGGTCGTAAGCTTCATGGCAGGTGGCCATGGAAACGTAGCCCACATAGCCCATATAGGTGGTATGGCCACAGGAGTAGCCTTTGGGTTCAGGGAAGGTGGAAGCAAGCAGGGACTGATCATAGTTGCAGTGCTTATGGCACTTCTGCTGGTGATGCCGCACCTATGGCCTTTACTCGGTGAAATATCTTACTTGCCCCTTATCAGGGACCTTTTGGGATAAAATGAATCAGATCGAAGACTTAGTGGAAAGGATCGTCGATGAAGATCCGGATAAAGTATTGGTTCAGATACCGGAAGGTCTCAGGAAGAAGGCGACGACTATACAGAAAAGGCTCGATGACAAAGGAGTTGAATCGATGGTTTCGCTGGATCCGTGCTACGGGGCCTGTGATATAAAAGACACGGAAGCCGAGGAGCTAGGTTGTGACCTGTTGGTGCACGTAGGCCACACAAGATTTTCCAAAAAAGAGAGGATAAAGACTCTTTACTTCCCTTGGCACTACGAAAGGGAGGTCGTCCCGCTGCTTGAAGATTCCCTTGACAGGTTAAAGGAGTTCGATAACATAGGCCTTATCTCCACAGCCAACTTTTTACCTCTACTACATGAAGCCAGTGGATTCCTGGAAGAGGAAGGCTTCAACGTGTTTATGGATGAAGGAGAGAGAACTTCAGAGGGCCAAGTATTGGGCTGTGACGTCTCAGCTGCTCTGGCAGTCGAGGACTCTGTGGACTGTTATCTGTACCTTGGCTCCGGACTTTTCCATCCCCTGGGACTTTTGTCTGAGACTGATGTACCTGTCTTCAGACTTGACTTCGAGGAAAACGAGCTCGAGAAGCTGGATTTCGATAGGTTCGAAAGGCAGAGGATTGTAGCCGTCGAAAAGGCAAAGGATGCAGAGACGTTTGGGATACTGTTGACGACAAAGAAGGGCCAGTCAAAGCCTGAGCTTGCCTCCGAGTTGAAGGAGAGGATAGTGGAATGCGGGAAGAAGGCCTACATGTTTGTTATGGACGAGGTAACTCCTGGAAAGCTTGCAGGTATCGACGTGGACTGTCTTGTCAATACTGCCTGTCCAAGGATCGCGGTAGAGCACAGGACCGACTTCGGAGCTACTATACTGAACCCTGCTGAACTCGAAGAAGCTCTTTCGGGTAGTAACCTTTAAAAGTATTGTTCTTAAAATAAACCTGTGGTATCATGACCATAAAGATTCGTGGAAAGGGAAAGAACAAGCTCAAGCTCGAGTTCGAAGACGAGGGCTTCTCACTGGTAAACCTTCTGAGACAGAACCTTTGGGATTCGAGCACTGATATGGAGAAGGCAGAGTACAGGAAGGGTCATACGTACATGGACAACATAAAGCTCCTGGTCGAGACAGAAGTAGGAGATCCTGTAGAAGAAGTGATGGATGCTGCCGATAAAATAAAGTCCGAGGCAGAGGAGATCAAAGACCAGGTATCCAGCCTGTGATATCTTTCTTTTGGAATGATTCCGATGAGTATAACTGAGGTAAAGGACGAGATAAGGATTTTGGGCTGGGACGACGCACCCTTCGACACCGAAGATGATAAGATACCGCTGGTCGGTTCTGTTCTCCGCGGTGGAAAGCCTTATCTTGATGGAGTTCTCGTTGAGGAAATCGAAGTTGATGGTTTCGATGTAACCGAAAGGATAATAGAAGCCACAAACAAAACAAAACACAAGGACCAGCTACGTATCTTGATGCTAGACGGGATAACCTTCGCAGGCTTCAACACTGCTGACATAGAAAGGATCTACGAGGAGACAGGGATTCCTGTTTTGGTCGTCACGAGGAAAAATACTGACTTTGCCAGCTTCAGAGAGGCCATGGAGGAGCTCCCAGGATTTGAGAGAAGATGGGACTGTATCGAGAGGGCAGGAGATATGAAAGAGTTTTCGTTTTCAAAGGGAAACTTATACTTCCAGAACAAAGGTATAACTGAGGAAAGGGCAAAGGAAGTAATAGAAATCACTGCCACGAAAAGCCTTACACCCGAACCTATAAGAATCTCGCATCTTATAGCATCAGGGATAAAAGAAGGTGAGTCTATTGGTGGAGCTTGAAGGTATCAAAAACTGGTGGAAGGACGTAACTGAAGGCCCTATAGGATGGGCGATATACTTAGCCTTGGGTGTAGTTCTAGCTCTGTTGCTCAACTCTGCTCTGGGTTTTGCCCTTTCTACAGACTATCCTGTGGTTACGGTCGAGTCAGATTCCATGGAACCTGTTTTATATCCCGGGGATATAGTCTTCGTTAGAAGCATCGATGAGTATGAAACCGGGGACGTCATAGTCTTCGATGGATGGAAGCCGACACCTATAATACATAGAATCGTTTCCAAGTCGGAGAGAACAGAAGACGGCTTTTATGTCGAGTCATGGGAGGACTTCGACGAGATAACTCCTGAAGAAATGAGGGACTATCATAGTGATGCGGAAGACGTAGACAGGCTTTATGTGACAAAAGGTGACAACAACCCTACATGTGATCAGTGCCAAGGGAGGGGCGAGATGGTTGTTGATGAGCATATCCACGGAAGGATGACCCTGAGGGTTCCTTACCTGGGTTGGCTGAAGCTCGGTGCAGTGAGACTGGGCGAAACCATAACTTCCTGAAGGACTCGGAACCGAAACATTTAAATATAAAATCTGAAAACATTAAGCCACTCATATTTGAGATGATTGACATGGAGTACTGTGATGAATGCAATTCGATAATGTCCCCGAAAAAGGATAACGGTGAGAAACATCTTGTCTGCAGAAACTGCGGCAACGAAAAGAATGTTTCCGATGACGATTTTAAGGTCGGGAAAAACCACGAAGAAGAAGGAGAAAACGTAGTAGTTATGGACGAAAAGAGCAAGGAAGATGCCGATGCTCTACCGGTTGCGGAGAAGAAATGTCCTGAATGTGGACATGAAAAGGCTGGCTGGTGGACACAGCAGACCCGATCCGGGGACGAGGCTCCGACGCGCTTCTACAAGTGTAAGAAGTGTGGCCATAGGTGGAGAGAGTATAGCTAAGTCTTGAGCTATCTTTGACTTTCTGTAAAATAATTTCAGAAAAATAAGTTAAGGAGTTTTGGCTACTGCCATATGCTTTCCCTTGCTCCCTCTACATCTTCGTCTCCGTCTTTGTCATTTTCCTTCTCTTCGGGGAGCTTGGTTACAGGTTCTTCAGTCTTCTTTGGTTCGGGCCTGTCTTCCGAGCCTACCTTCGTTTCCTTGGTATGGTGAAGCTTTACAGGAAGTTCCTCCTCTTTTCCAGGGTTGCCTTTGTCCGGGTTACCCTTTCCGGGATTGTCTTCTTCCTCTTTTCCAAGTATCTCGTCGGCAGCACTTTTACTCTCTTTCCTGGGTTTGTCTTCACCTTCTGGATAGATTACTCCACCTATACTTCCGTCTTCCTTTGTGTATACCTTCGGTCCTTCCTTCTCTTCGCTTTTCTTTTCCCTGCTTTCCTTGACCTCTTCCTTCTTTTTGCTGCTTATGAGCTCTTTCTGCTTTTCCTCCAGCTTCTTCCTAAGCTCTTCGTCGAGAAAATCATATCTTCCCATAATATCTAACATAGTCTAATAAAGTCGAATTTTAAAAAGGTTCGTCCTTTCAGATTATCAAAAGGAGAATATTACCATAATATACACTGAACGCCAGCGCCATTGGGAACGCAGGCACGAACCTGACACCTTCCCTTATACTCACTTCCTCTCTGTTGCTACTTATCTTCTCTACTTCCTCTTCCTCTAAGCCTCTTATCCTCGTGCTTGAGCTTTCGAATACGGAGCCCGGCAGGTTCAGGTCGGAGCTGTAGAGTAGGTAGGTAATTCCGAGTGCAACACCAAGAAGCGGCCCTGGAAGACTCATCGCGAAGTAAAGTCCTCCTGTAACGTTGAAGAGATACATCGCAACCGGAAGTATTGTGAAGGACAGTAAAAACTTTGAAAGTCCTTTCAGCTCTTCAGTGGCGTCATGCTCTACGTCGACCTCTTCAACCTCCTCGGCCAGCATATCCCCCGCTTCCAGATCATCCACGGTTATAGTTTTCTCGAATCCTGTGTCCTCGACGGATTTCAGGAAACGGAATAGCAAAAGGAGTGCTAGGAATATCGGGACAAGTCCGATGAAGTAGAGTAGTTCTATGCCAGTATTCATAGACGCATAAATAAGGGCAGGTATCAAGGGGAGTAGACATATTGCAGTTATCCTTTTCCTGTCCGATACCACCCTTTCCTTGAAGTCCTCCAAGACACTTTCCCTGGTAACTGCGAAGAAGACTGCATATATTATCATGTAGACTGCGCCTATCATAAAGAGGTTTATTATCAGGACAGCGCTAAACGGAAATATCTGTGTTGCTCCGCTGAAGGCCGGTAGCGTAGGTACCAGAGTTCCTATACCTGTCAGAACCTTCGCGTCGCCTCCTCCCCACTGTCCTCCCAGATACATTATAAGGCCGAAGGTGAAGAATACGGAGCCGACTGCGGCCGACTGAAAGATGTATATGGGATTCCACTGAACTATTGAATAAGCCAGGTTTAGAATAAGACCAGCGGCAACCATCCCCAAGGATATCTCATCAGGTATTTCCGTAGTCTTGAGGTCGTATGCACCGGCCAGGGCAGAACCTCCTAGAGCGACTGCGACAGTGAAGTACTCAAACATATCCTTTAAATTAACAGCTCCTTTAAATATACTTTTGGTGCTGCAAAGCTTATAAAAATCTCAACCCAATACAAGAGTTAGGTGCTAACTTGTTGCCTATACCGGAACACGTAGCCGTTATAATGGACGGTAATAGAAGGTGGGCGGAGCAGAGGTCTCTTCCACCCTGGAAAGGTCATAAGGAAGGGGAAGACGTCGTTGAGGAGGTCTTGGACAAGGCTCTCGATATGGAGATAAAGTATATGACATTCTGGGCTCTTTCTCTGGACAACGTGGAGAAAAGATCTGAGGAAGAGGTCGAATATCTCATGGACCTCTTCGAGGAGAACTTCAAGAAGATAAAGGATGACGACAGGATCCATGAAAACGAGGTCAGGATAAATGTCCTTGGAAGGTGGGAGGAAGTTCTACCCGAAAGGGTTGTTGAAGCTATAAAGGACGCTGTCGAAGCCACCGCAGATTATTCCAACTACCAATTGAACCTAATGGTTGCGTATTCCGGAAAGGACGAAATGCTACAGGCCGTTAAAAATATCGCTAAAGAAGTCGACAAGGATGATATAAAACCCGATATTATCAAGGAAAACCTCTTCACCTCCGACCTACCTTTTGTGGATCTCTTAATAAGAACAGGTGGAGAGCCCCATAACAGCACAGGATTTATGATGTGGGACACAGCCAACTCTCAGTACTACTTCTCTGAAAAACTATGGCCTGAGTTCACCGCTGAAGACTTCGAGGAAGCTATAGAAGATTATAGGAAAAGAGAGAGAAGGTTTGGAAAGTAACTAATCTTCACTCTTCGGTACTGTGAAAAGGTAGTGCTTAACTTCTCCATCAAGCTCTTCCATTATCCTCTCCTTTATTATCTTCTTCGGATCAGGTAGAAGAGGAACCCTTTCCTTGAGATCTTCGAGGCTTTCGAACTCCTCTACTTTTCTCTCATCTAAAACGTTCCACATGTGTTTCTTACCTACACTCGGAAGCGCCTCGAGCTGGTGCATCCTAGGAGTTATGGGTCCTGCATTGTTGAAGAACTCCACAAACATCTCCTCGTTTTCCTCTATAAGCTCGTCCAGTCTCTCGTCCAGCTCTTCCTTACCAACTGTTGAGAGGTCTGGAACGGTTATACTTTTCTTTATATACTTTACCTTGTCTCTTTTTCCGTCGCCTATGTACACTTTTTCCCCTTCTTCAACGACTGCGTCGTCTCTCAATATGACTTCAAGAAGCGAGAAGTACTTGTCGCCTAGTACCTGTGCTGTTGGTTCGCTTCTGCTGTCTGACATCTTTCCTTCTGGCATGAAGTCCAGAACTATAGCATTTTCATCCTTTTTCTCTTTGGGCATGTATAAGCACCTCCAGAATTAGTTGGTCTTATTCTCTGTACTCGTCCAGGACCTTCAGGATTTCATCCATGTTTTCGTCGGATAAGCTTGTTCTCTCCTTCGAGAAAATTAGCCTTATATCACTTTTCTCCTCTGGCATTATATTGATGAGAACTGCGGCCTGTCTTGCCTTTATCCTTCCAATCTCCTGAAGCTTTTCCATGGCTTCCCTTGCATCCGTGACGTTTATATCGACGTTTTTCTCAAGAAAGTCCATGCATATCTTCTGTTCGTAGGCAAGATCATCGTCCTTCTTCTTAGACATAGTGTTCCGCGCTTCGGCAGCGGGAACAGGTTTTTCGCTTTTAATTTCCATATGTATTACCTCCTTCAGTCCTGGGATTCCATCTTTTTTAGATGTACAGGTTTTACCTTAATTTTCTTTTCCTTTCCTCCGTCCTTGAACTTGAGCAGGTAGGTATCGCCTTCAGTTCCTACGACTTCGGCTACCCTTCCCTGGAACTTTGGATCGGGCATGCCGCTGTGTGACGAAGGCTCTACATCGATCTGAACCCTTTCACCTACTTCGAACTCTTTCAGGTACTCGTTGGGAGCTACATCCTCCTTCTTCTTGAGCTTTCTTCGAGTTCCTTGCATCTTTCCTTTGGATCCTTTCATGTCACACACCCGATATCCATTTCTCTTTCAGGTTTATATACCTTATTCATTTCTGTATTGCCACTTATAAAAATTTGTCTCATTGACCGTCCTTTACGAAGCTGAGCTCCTTCTTTCCATGTATCTCCACCACGTCGAGCTCCGTGCATTCTGCCTCCACGCCCAAAATTGAAGCAACGGAAGGTTCAGTCCTTCCACCGTCACCTGATATCATTTCCTTGATATACGTACCGGCCTCCGCCCTGACAGTTATCTCCACCTCCTTCTCGCCCGTCTTTTCCCAGTCCACTTCCTTCACAACCCTTTTCCTGTACCTGTCCGCTCTTCTGTGCTCCACCCTCTGTGGAGTCCTCTGGTTAAGCGTTCTTCCTTCTAACTCCTCGAGCTTCTCCAGCTCTTCTTCCTCCACGTCCTCTCCCAGCTCCACCGTAGCCCTGTAACTCTTGTCGGGCTGCCAGCTCTTGAGATTCTCGACCTTGTTCCTTCCAACGATCTGAAGGTTCCTGACGTTCACTTCGTCATTTCCGTTCACTTCTTCCTCCACCTTTTCCAGATCCAGATCTCTCTTCTTCGGCTCCAGGAGTTCCAGAATAAAAGGTCGCCAGCCCAGGCAAAGCGCGTCTATATCCTCTCTTCCGGCTCCGTGGAACTTTTCGTCCGAGGAGTCAGCAGCTCTCAGAAAAGCAGGAGCGATTATCTCTTCCAACGAAATTTCATACTTCCCAGATGGCCATTCCGTCTGAGGAATACCTCTCTCCGTTTTCTGATACTCGCCGTAAACGCAGAGCGAGTTGACGTTAAGCTTTACCTCATCCTCTGCTACGTCTACAAGTACTTGTATCTCCGGTAGGTCAAACTCCACCTTCTTCCTGGTCTTCTCCTCGAGTTTTTTCCCTAACTCCCTGTTAAACTCGGCCTTCATCTCCTCACAGTATTGTATACCGACTTCCTCCCACAGCTCCTCTTCGTTCTTCACCAGCTTATCAGGGAGCCTCGTCCCTACTAAAAAGGTCTCGAACTCGTACCCCTGCAGTTTTCTCAGCACTTTCCCAGACCACTCGTCCAGCTCCTCGAAGAGCCCACCACAGACTATGCATTCCGTTTCCTTCCTTTCTCCAAGGTCTGTGTTCCTGAACTCGATATCCTTGAAGTTGCTTCCGTCTATTTCTGTACTTCCGTCGGAATCAACTTCCATAGCCACGAACCTTCTGAGAATTTCCCCTCTTTCCTCGTTGGACATACCAGTGAGTAGCTGTGCGAACTGCCGTCCGAGGCAGTGATCACATATCCTTCCTTTCTCCAGTATCTTCTCGACCCTTTCGTCCAGCTCCATGCTAACACCTTTATTTCACAACGAACCTTTAAAGGTTTGAGCCCTCCAGACAAAACTTATAAGACAGGAAAACGAACTATTTACTCGATGCCCCGAAACATAGAGCGAGTCAGCACCGGAATCCCTGGCCTCGACGAGCTTATAGAGGGTGGTTTCGTAAAGGACAATGCTGTCCTTGTCACCGGGTCCGCTGGTACAGGAAAGACCATCTTCTGTTCTCAGTTCATATGGGAAGGACTTCAGAACGGCGAGAACTGCATGTTCATAACCTTCGAGGAGAGGCCCGAAAAGATAAAGAAGGAGGCTTCTGACTTCGGCTGGGATTTTGAAAAGTACGAAGAAAACAAGCAGCTTATTCTCAGGCAAAAGGACCCCTTCGATACCTCTGAGGGCGACGAGCTGTTCTGGTTCAGAAACCAGCTTGAGAAGCACGACGTGGACAGACTTGCAATGGACTCTACATCCATTCTCTCCCTCTACTACGACGACCAATACGAGGTGAGAGAGAACCTCTTCAAGATAGTTAGCACGATCGAGGAGGCCGATGTCACCGCAGTACTGACAACGGAATGCCCTGAAGGCGAGGACAACCTTACAAGATTCGGTGTCGAGGAGTACCTCGTGGACGGAGTAATAAAGCTTGATATTCTTTCCATGGGAAGTGGTGGTTCCAGAAGCCTCTCCGTTAGAAAGATGCGGAGGACAAGTCACGATACGAAGAGTCATGGCATTACGATCACAGATCATGGAATAAAGATTTCGTATTGAAGGAAAGCAAATTAGTCTGAGTACTATTCTAATTTTTTAAACTGCAGAAAACAGTAAATTACTGAGGGCATCTCCATGGACATAAGCGGATTGATGTTTTTTGAAAACAATCCTTATTTCTTTTTAGCAGCCTTCGCCATCCTAGGAGGCGGTGTAAAGTACATAGACGACGCCTTCGACGAGAGGACCTTCGACAAGGACAAGGCGACCCTCCTGGCTCCTGTACTGGGGGTCCTCTGGGGCTATACGTCCCTTGTAAACGAGGTGGCTGCAACCCTACTCCTCGCTATCCTCCTTTCAGTCTTCTTCATGGGCAAGATCGACAACCGGGCCCATCAGATAGGCTTCGTAACCGTGATAGCCCTTCTACTTCTCGCTGGAATGGAGGTGATGCTGACCCCGCTTGTCCTCCTGACCTTAGCTGGAATAACAGACGAAATAGGTAACGACAAGATGGATAAGCTAAGAAAGAGCGTCAGGTTCAACGGAAAAGTAAAGAAATTCTTCATGCACTTCTTCAGGTACAGATCCATGATGAAGGTGG
>PWIB01000024.1 GCA_003555465.1 Candidatus Aenigmatarchaeota archaeon
AGAGGAAAAAGATAAAAGTAAGCGCGAATTAAGTTATCTTGGTACGATGAAAAGATTGAGCAGTGGAATTTCCGACCTAGACGGAAAGATCGAAGGAGGCTTCTTCGAGGGTTCAGTAAACCTCGTTACAGGCAAAACCGGGACAGGTAAGACAGCCTTTTCTGCTTCATTTATCCACGAAGGCATCGAAAACGGTGAGCCGGGGGTTTACATAACTACAGAGGAAGAAGAGGAAGACATAGTAAAGGATGTAAAGGAGATGTTCGGCTGGGATCTGACGGAGTATATGGAAGATGGCGGTAATTTGAAGATAGATTCCGTAAAGCCTGTTTTTCCTACACGGGAAGTTGAAAACATAAACAGCTTGATACGCGGCTACGTCTCTGACTTCATGGAGAAGCTGGAAGAAGACATTGAAGAAGTAGATGCTGAAAGAGTAGTAATTGATTCAGTTTCGCTTATAGAGATGTTCGTAAAGGACGAATACATGGCCAGAGTCGTTATTTCTTCTGTTATAAGAAAGCTGAAGGAGATGGAGGTTACAGCTCTTTTGGTAGGAACAATACCGGAGACATCCGAAGGTCTCACGGAAGGAGGTATAGTTGAGTATCTGGTCGATAGTGTAGTAAAGCTTGAATTTACGCCGATATCGGATAGGTACAACAGAACTCTGGAGATAAGGAAGATGAGAAGGACAGATCACGAGATAGAGATCTTTCCTATAGAAATATCTGATACAGGTCTAAGGTTAAAGGAGAAATAATTCCAGCTAGACTATGGACTGGCCTACGTCTATTCCCTTGTCAGTTATCTCGAAGGAAACCGTTTCCGTGGATATATCACTTTTCCTCATTTTTCTGACTTGCAGTGACCTGTATCCCTTTTCGCCGACTCCTTGGAAGTAGAGAGCTATGACCCCGTCTACTGCGTACTGTACTACGTCGTGTCTCGTTAACCTTTCACTTCCTGATGGAGATTCAGCCGTTATGACTGCTGTAGTTCCCGTTTCCTTGATCGTCTTTATCATCTCGTATATAGCTTTCCTTATCTCATAGGGATCTTCATGGTAGAGTGTTAGGATTGATGTAGAGTCTATCGCAAGCCTGTCTATATCCTTTCTCTCAAGTTCGTTCCTGAACCAGAAGAGCTCTTCGTCCTCCTTTTCAAAGGGATCCTTTGTCTTGAAGTTTACCTGCTCTTCATACTTCTCGAAGTCCCAGCCGAAAAGCTTTGCTTCTTTTTTTATCTGTGAAGATGGCTCCTCGAAGGATACGAACATGCAGTTTTCTCCTTCCTGAAGGCCTTTCCACAGAAACTGGCTACAGAAAGTAGTCTTGCCTGCTCCAGATTCTCCGCTTACCAAAACAACATTACCTTCAGGTATTCCTCCTTTCAGAAGTTCGTCAAGTCCCGGCAGACCGGTTTCAACTCTATCGATTTCCATAAGCTCACTGAAGTTAATAGTGGTCTAGAACTTTAAAAGATTTTTAACCCTTTATTACGCCCATGGTGTCTAGCTTTAGAACCTTTTCTACAACTCCCAAATCATGTGAAGTCTCTACTACTTCCCTCAGGTCCTTGTAGGCCCCGGGTGCTTCCTCCGCGACAACCGGCATCGAGGCTGCCTTTACAAGTATACCTTTGGTTTCTTCGAGGTCCTTCGCTACCGTTTCGCCCCAGAACTTACCTTTGGCCTTACTTCTGGACATCGTCCTCCCTGAACCATGTGGTGCAGTTCCGAAGGAAAGGTCCATTGACTTCTCCTGGCCTCGAAGTAGATAGCTTCCTTCGCCCATGTTACCTGGTATGAGAACTGGCTGCCCGACGTCTCTGTACTTTTCTGGAACCTTTTCGTGACCCGGTGGAAATGCACGTGTAGCTCCCTTTCTGTGTACATAGACCTCCTTCTCCCCGCCGTTTATTTCATGCTTCTCTTTCTTCGCTACGTTGTGGCAAACTCCGTAGACGAGTTCCAGATCTTTGTAATCGATATCAAATACCTCTTCAAAGGCTTTTCTTGCCTGGTGCATTATCACCTGTCTGTTGGCGAAGGCGAAGTTTACTGCGCAGCTCATAGCCTTGAAGTATCTGTCCGCCATCTTTGAGCCGCCTGGTGCATAAACCAGCTCCTTGTCAGGAAGCTTTCTAACCAGGTTCTTGTACTTCTTCTCCGTTTCACGAAGATAGTCCGTGCAGACCTGATGGCCGAATCCCCTTGATCCTGTATGTATCATTAAGCATACCTGATCCTCATCGAGTCCAAACTCTCCGGCAACTTTTTCATTGTCGATGTTTCCTACCTTTTCGACCTCGAGGAAATGGTTGCCTGCTCCCAAACAGCCTACCTGATCCTTGCCACGGTTTAGCGCCTTTTGTGAAACTTCGGATGAGTCTGCGCTTTCCATTCTCCCGTTTTCCTCAAGTGTTTCGAGATCCTTCTCCAGCCCGTATCCGTTTTCAACTGCCCATTTTGCGCCGTTTTCGAGAAGCTCCTTGAGCTCGTCTTCCGAAAGAGAGATGTTTGAGCCTTTTCCTACACCGGAAGGAACCTTCTGGAAAAGTACATTTATGAGCTCTTTGAGCTTTCCTCTTACCTCAGAAGCCCCCAAAGGTGTTTTAACGAGCCTGACTCCACAATTTGAAACCACAAACTCGTTGCCTATGAAGTTGTGATCAGAATGCTTTACACCTATATCGTAAACCTTTTCCTTGGGCCTCCTTTCTATAAAAGAAATGGGTACTTTTGCAGTGAGATTGTCTTTCACTTGGATTTCCTCGGCAAATTCGTCATATCCTGGAAAGTTTTCTGAAGGTCTGGAGCCTGTCTTCCTTTCACCGTAAATACTTCTCTGGATAAACCTATCATTAATCTCAAATTCTCCTTTTATTTTCTGTGCGCCCTCACCACTCTCATACATCTCCAATGCCTTAGATGCAATCTTATCACGTTTCCGTACATTCTCGCGTTTCGCTTTTAGGTAAAGTGCTGCCTTCACAGCCTCTTTCTGTTTAGGGAGGCTATATCGGAAACCGACCTTAGTGAAAAATCTTATAAGGTTGTCTGTATCGTTTTTTACACCAAATCTAAACCGAAGATTCTCTTTGTTGGATTCAGCTTCGAACACCTCTAAGTTATTTGTCTTTATCCCTATTTCTTCCAGATGTTGTTTAAGGCCCTCCATAAACTTTTTGGCACTCTCTTTGTGTTTTTTTGATCTGTTGTGTGAGAGAGCGGGTGGATACATATTCTTATTGGTTTGTGCAGCAGGCGTGGACATCTCGGCCCCAAAAAATGTGGACATATAGAGGGCTTTCTGCCAATTAGTTAACCTTTCAAAATAATCTGGCAGTGTAAAATCATTTTCCCCTTTCTTTCCTTCGGGGACTCCAAGTTTCTTCAAAAGCTTCTGAAAAGCACGAGAGGTCGAACGAACACTGTATTCAGTAGTTTCAAACTCTTTCCCGTCTATATTGTGCTCCCTGTCCCTAGAATATATTTTTGAGGGTTTGACACCCAATCTTTCAATGTCCTTCTGGATCATCTCCAAGCTTTCTGGATCACCGTAGAACCAGGTCTGCTTTTCACCACTGAAGGAACCGTCTCCAGTGTGATAACCCACAAGTTTAAGAAGTATGTTGAACTTTCTGTCTGTACTTTTTAAAGGCAGTAAGTCTCTTTCTTGGAGATAGTTTAATATCTGATGGTTTTCCCCTTGAAAATCCCCCTCATCCAAAACTGTAAACTCCTCGGGACTCTCATCCTCAATTCCTTGGAAGGGGTTCACGTATACGAAAGAACCTTCCTCGAGTTCCTCCAATTTCTTCATACCGTTGGGGGTTAAAAAATTATGATCAGGAGAAGCTTTAATATCCTGACCTGTTGCAGTTTTTACCTCAAAGACTGTCTTTTCACTCTCCGTTAGGAGCTGGATTTTTGATTCCGTCTTTCTCTCTGAGGCTACAATGGCTCTTTCTTCCTCAAGATCAGGTCTCAGTTCTTTTATTTCCCTTTTTCTACCGAACTCTAAAAGTACCTCCGAATCTCCAGACAAGCAGTTAATATCGTAGCCCACACCCCCCGGACTTATACCGCCTTCTTCCGTGTCTAAGGCCGCCACGCCTCCGATCGGGAAGCCGTAGCCTTGGTGAGCGTCGGGCATGGCTATAGAGTGCTTGTATATACCAGGGAGATGAGCTACGTTTTTTATCTGTTCGAGTGTTTTATCCTGTTTTATTCCTTTGAGAAGATCCTCGGAAGCGTAGACTCTACCTGGGACGTTCATCTCGTTCTCTTGTTCAATTTCCCATGTATTTTCATCGATCTTTCTGAGTTCGACCATTTCATCACCCGGACATGCTAATATTCTTCTTTAAGAACTTATAATTATGGGAGAACTTCGGCTTACACAGTCTTCAGCTTGAAAAATACGCCGCAGCCCTTCAGTGCCTCGTAAACTCTATCGGCCACTTCAAGTGCTCCTTCTATGTTACTGTCTTCGGGCCAGCGGTATACGTAGTCGTATTCACCCTTTATAGGCTCAAAGCCTATCGACATGAGGTCGGCTATCTTCTCATCTATGTCCGAAGGAGCCTCGCCACCTTCACTTCTAAAGACAAGCTTTAGATAAGTCTTCATTTCATCCTCGTCGGGCTCTTGATGTTTTCCACCCTCACTGTTTTCCAACTGGAACAGTATCTTTTTCCCTTTCAGAAGTTCCTGGATCTTGTCGCCTATGCTTTCAATCTGTTGAGAAGATGTGTCTTCGTCCCAGTCGTACCTGTAGTCGTAGTCCCCTCTCGTTAGCTTGAAACCTAGGTCCTTGAAGGTCTTCGTAACTTCAGAGGGCCTGTCGCCGTCGGAGTTGAAAAATACTGTAAGGTAGGTCTTCATCTTTCCACCCAGTACCACTTTCCATGGGAGACTTAAATTCTTTTAGGGTGTCGAGAAAACATGTCGGATTTATACATCAGGCGTTATAATTGTTTCCCATATACCGTCCTTCTTTTCTACTTTCATACCGAAGTAGGTTATTGCCTTGATTTCTGTTTTTACTTTGTGTCTTTCCCCGTCGAATGTTTCACCTTTGCACTCCGCCTTTAATACAAGACCTTCACCTTCTTTACTTATCTCACAGGAGAAGTCAGAAAATAAAATCTTCTCGACATCCCATCTGTAAATGAGCTCGTTCAGAAAGTCGAGAAGGAGAGCCTCCTTGTCCTCGGCTTCAACGGTAATCAGGTCCACCTGCTTCACGTCCACGGATTTTATATCCGTTATAAGGCTGAAGAGGCCCAGGGCAGCATTGCTGTACATTTCCTCGAGACTTTCGCCGTAAGCTTTGTAGGCTACGTCGGCTGTAGCCTCTTCTTCGAGAACTTCAAACTTCTTCATACCTTTACCTTCAGATTTCAGAAATATAAACATGACCGAAAGATAAATAAAGGGAACTGCAAAACAATTGAACGTCTGAGTGTCCCCCGATAGCTCAGGCTGGCAGAGCGGTCGGCTGTAGACGAGCACCTTGGATGATTACAAAGCGATGGACGTAGCCTAAATCTGCGTCTTTTCGTATCGGTATGATGACATGGTGCTTTGGATTAGCGCCTCTGCCGATACCGACAGGCCCCGTGTTCAAATCACGGTCGGGGGACCACTTCCTATTCTTCAGTAAAGAGTGGAATGTCCTTGCCTACAACGCTTCCTGATGTTCAATCATTATCATGCTTGCATGCATCTTCAACTTTTCCTTACTGAAAGCTGATCTTGTTTAAAGTTAAAAATCCAGAATCCCTATCTTACTATGGTGTTTGTATGAACGTTTCCGAAGCTATTCTGACGCGAAGATCCGTTAGGTCTTACAAGGACAAGGATATCCCTGAGGAAAAGTTGCACAAAGTAATAGAGTCCGCAAGGATGGCTCCATCCGCGAGAAACAAACAGGACTGGAAGTTCGTGATAGTACAGGACGAGGAGAAGAAAGACGAACTGCACGAGGCAGCCAACGGACAGAAGTTTGTCAAGGAAGCCCCTACAGTTATAGTGGGCGTAGCTACCAAACCTGAGGACGAGATGAAATGTGGAGTCGGAACAGGAGTCGTTGACGTAACTATAGCGATGGACCACATTACACTGAAGGCAACTGAGGAAGGACTCGGAACCTGCTGGATAGGTGCCTTCGACCAAGAAGAGGTCAAGGATATACTTAACGTGCCTGAAGGCTGTAGAGTCATAGCTTTGATGCCTATTGGTTATCCTGAAGAGGAACTTGGGGTCATGTACAAAGAAAGGAAGAATCCCGAGGATATAACCTGCAGAGACACTTATTACTGAGACTAGAGACCGACGACCTTCGAGTAGATTGACCTAGCCTCTTTCCTATCCTTTGCTTTAACTTGCATCCTACCGTTTTCGAAGAGTATGATTTCTTTACCGGACAAGGTGAAGGTTGTGAACAGGCCCTTGTACTCGCCGCTGTAGTTTTCGGCGATCCTTTCAAGGTCTACGTCGGCACTTTTAGGCACTACATTGTAACCTTCGCAGGTCTCTTCTACTATTATATCTCCACCTTCCTCTATTATATCAAAGCTATTATGACTGCAGACCTCACAGCCCTCGTTCTTATCTACCTCCACGGTTCGGAACTCACCCTTCTTCATATCAAAGACAAGGAGGTCCTTGTTAACGTTTCCGAAGCCCGTTAAGTGTTTGATTACCATATTGCTCTGAACAGAAGATACTAAGGATGTCGCGCTGTTGAGAACTCCTGACTGGGAACAGGTCTCGAGCTTTCCTGGTTCAGGTGTCCGCGGATACAGACAGCGGAAGCACTCGTTTTCGGAATCGAAGAACTTCACTCTTCCTTCGGCTCTTATAGCGCTACCATGGACGAAGGGAACTCCTTTCTTGACGCTTACCTCGTTTAGAAGGTAACGTGGTAGCATCGAGTCGAGACAGTCAGCGACTATGTCCACGTCCTTCATCATCTCTTTCCAGGTAAACCGGTTGAAGTCCTTCACCAAAGCTTCTATCCTTACCTCGCTTCCTTCTTCAATTATTTCTTTGAGAGCCTCAGCCTTAGGCCTGCCGACGTCAGCCTTCCTGAAAAGTGTTCTATGTAGGTTGGACTCCTCGACTACGTCTCTGTCGACAAGCCTTAGATTAACTCCTGCTCTGGCTAAATTGTTAGCAACAAGGTTTCCTAAAGCTCCACAACCAAGGACGAGAACCAAAGAGTCCTGCAACTCTTTCTGTTTATCCTCGCCGAAAAGCGTAATCTGCCGATCGTAGACCTCGGACATAAGAGAATCTTAAAACTCTGAAGATTAAAATAAGTTGTCAGGCATCTCTACGGAAGCTCGCAGCCTGTCTCTTCGGCTAGCGTCTCAGGAGGAATCACTCCTGTTTCATAGTATCCGTTGATGTGAACTTCGGGAACTCCTTCACCCTCCATCTCTTCCTCACATCTCTGACCTTCCACGGTACACTCAACCCAGATAGGATCCACTATCTCATAGCCTCCTAAGCTTTCGGCGAGCTGGCCGCAGGCAGGGCACCACTCTGCTCCGTAGACTGTAAGTCCGCCTTCGTCCAGACAGTCTATGAAGTCGGTTGCTTCTTCCTCTGTAACTTCGCTACCGGCTATCATGTATCCGGCTGGTGTCTCCTCTCCATCACCTGTAGTAAGGTAAAGACCGGCACCTATAAGCAGAACTACAACCAGTGAAGCACCCAGAAGGTTCTTACCTGTTATCGTTATCTTGTCATCTGACATACTGTTTTTATTTTGAGAAAAAGTATTTAAGTCTTTGTTTAGGTCGCTCCCGAACAGAGTCGAAAGAAATATAAGCGGTGAAAAACAACCGTTCTCTATGAAAAGAACACCTTTGGTACTTTTTGCTGCAGGCATAATTTTAACGGCCTTTCTCATTACAGTCTCGTTTGAAGACGAAAGGAGAGACAGGCAGGTAATAGACCACGAAGAGAATATAAACAGGGCACAACAGTACTCCGAAGAGCAGGAGGTATGTACAGACGAATATAAGGAGCTGGTTTCGCCCGATGGAGAAGTTACATATGGAGCATCCGACGGATGTGAGATATTCTTCCTTGAGGAAAGAGGCTGGAGACCACCAGGAGAAGAAGCTCCGAACAAATGATAGTGACAACCTGCCTTGAAGACGAGGAATGTGGCTGGGTAAGCACCAACTGCTGTCCTGAAAACATGGGAGCGAACTGGGAATGTGTGAACAAGGAAGAGACCGTACTTGACTGTCCCGAAGATCCTGTATGTCCTGCAGTCATGAGTCCAGTGCCGGACCAGGAATGTGCATGTGTGGATGGATCCTGTGAGGCTCTTGGAGAAAACGGAGAAGTTTTAGAATAAGTAAAGTTACTTCGCAAGTGTTGTAACGTCCTTGGAAACCACCACTACATTTTCTACATCGTCTGATTCAGTATGCTTAACAGGACTTAGAGTTCTGAGGAAATGTCTCTCAGGATCTTCCCATGAGTGCCTGTGTTTAACTGTCTTCCCGGTTTCAAAAACCTCCCCTACCTTCTTCCTGAATTCCTCCGTTTCCTCTTCATCATGGAAAAATTCGAACTTCTCACCGATTATCTCGTTTTCACTGGCGTCTATTCTCCGTGTCAGTTCCTCGTTGACAAGTACGTAACGATAGTCTTCGTCTACCATGTAGATGGAGTCATCGGAAGCGTTGATTAAAGATCTCAGTCTTTCCTTCGTCCTCCTGACTTCCTCCGTTCTTTCCTTTACAAGCTCCTCCAGCCTTTCTCTGTACTTCTCACACTGCTTCCTAGCTTTCTTTCTTTCGGTTATATCCTTGAAAATGAGAGTAATTCCGGTCATGCCGTTCTGGAAGGTAGTTGGTATCATATCCACTTCCAAATAGCATGCATCCGAACCTTCACCGAAGGAAACCTCCACATTTCTCTCTTCATCCTCGTTCAAGGCAGACTGTATCTCAGGTATAACGCTTCCACTGGGGAATGCAGGAACGGATTCATCTTCACCTTCGTTCCTCTCGAAAGGAGGTATACCAATCTCATCCACAGACTCTCCTAGTACTTCCTCTTTCTCCAGATTAAAGCTCTCAAAGAAATTTCTGTTGGCCTGGACAAGTTTCATAGACTTGTCAAGCACGGCTATAGAATCATCGCTGTAGTCAAGTACAGCACTCAAAGGAACCTTTTCCGAAAGGCTGTAGACCTTTGCAGGACCTATCCTTTTTCTTTCAACTTCACCGGATATCGTTAAAATCTCCAGGTATTTCGCCACAGAGTTTCTGTTTAGATCCACTTCCCTTGAGATATCCCTTATAGTCATTCCACTGGGATTGTCCTCTAAAACCTGCTTTATCTCTCTGATGTTGCCATTCTTCCTGGGAGTTTTAGAATTCATCTATAACTAAGTTTCTCTCAGTAAAGGTTTTTATGCTTTACGGTTTTGCATATCACTACTGATTTGCAAAAACACAAACTTTAAGTATTTCGAACCGTAATATTCAATTCCCTCGCATAGCAGTTTGTGTCTAAGCGAGGGTTGGGGGCCGAAAAGCAGCTACCTAGTCCTTAGTACCCTGAATACGTAATCTAAACCTGGGAAAAGAAAACGACTAGATGGGGGTGTCTCGTATCAAGTACGCATTGAAAGATCTTCAAAACCTCTCCGAAAAGCTTTCGGAAAATCTCAGGATCGAAGGAAAAAGAGTAAACGAGCTCATAAGCATCATGATTTTCTTCAGAGAAGGAAGCATTGACCTGGAAACTGCAGTAAAGGACATCGACTCGATCTACGAAAGCGAATTCATTTTCAGGAGGTGAGAAAATGAGGAAAGACGATTCCTGTCCTCGCTGCCACAGCAAGGTAGTGTCGAACGCATTGGAATGTCCGAAGTGCGGAGTAAAACTGAGGATAATTGATGAAAGCAGCGGACGTGGAATTCTTGAGGGTGCTATATAGAACATAAACAAAGGATTGAGTATCCATAGCTTCTAAAGTAAAGGCCAAAGGTTCCGTTCTGTATATGCCTTTCTATTTCCTAGCTGCTTAACAACCTGTTAAGAAAAACTTTAAGTTTGTTATAACGTAAATTTCTGATAAGATGAAGGTATTAACTGACAAGGTAACTTTTTCGACCTCCGACGAGGAGGTAAAGGACCTGACAAAAGAGGTACAGAGAAAGGTAAAGGAGTCTGGAGTAGAGGAAGGGATATGTCTTCTCTTTGCTCCACACGCGACAGGAGTTTTAATTCTCAACGAGAACGAGGAGGGAATTAAACAAGACTATCTGAAAGCTTTGAATAAAATAGTTCCCAAGGAAAAAGACTGGAGCCATGATCGGATAGACAACAATGCCCATGCACACATCAAAAGCGCCTTGGTGGGAACCGACAGAACAGTACCTATAACCGACGGGAAGCTGGACCTTGGGACCTGGCAGAACGTGTTTTTCATAGAGACCGATGGTCCTAGAAGGAAAAGAACTGTGAAACTGAAGCTTTTGGGAGAGTAATAATCAGTCTCAGAGCTCCAAAGTCTGAGAACGTTCAGGGGCACCTACAGGAGCAACTTCGACCTCGTCAGCTTCAGTCATGCTACCTTCAAGCTCAGTTCCTGTTAGGTTAAGGGTCTGGGCATGCCCTGAAGAAAGAGAGCTGTTTTCGACTTCCAGGGACTCTGCCACGTCGCCGTAGACTGTAACTACAAAGCCTTCGATATCGTTCTGGCCTGAGTTTCTAACTGCAATGTTATCGTTTTCCTCATCGATGTCTATTATCTCTATATCGGTGAAGATAGACCCGACCGGGTCCTCTTCCTCTATCTCTCCGCCCCAGTCCTCGGCAAGATCCATGAAAAGAGTAGAAGCTATCGCTGCCACAGCTATTACGAAGGCTATGAGTATTACGGACGCTATCAGCGGAGAAATACCTTCCTTACTGTTAAAAACTACCTTCATCGTTCAATACATCGATTTCAATATAAAAAAAGGTTAAGATTTGATGACCGAAACCTATTTAAGTGTCGGGACTTCTACTATCAGGGAGAAAAAGAGAAGGTTAACAAGAAAGGGTATAAAGATGCTTTTTCTTGTCTTCACTCGATAACGAATTTAGGAGGTAATTTGAATGCAACAGTTTGCAGATTTCAATCTTTCAAACCAGATTTTAAAATCTATAGAGGACAAGGACTTCGAAAGTCCTACACAAATACAGGAAAAGGCCATTCCGCCAATAATGGAGGGTAAAGATGTTATAGCTGGCTCCGCAACGGGGTCGGGTAAAACACTTGCCTTTGCGGCAGGACTTGTGGAGAACGTGGATCCTGACAAGGACGTAATACAGGGTCTTGTTCTGGCACCGACGAGAGAACTAGCAAAGCAGGTCAGTAACATGGTGGACGACTTTTCTAGACACCATGAGTACGACATAGCAACAATACATGGAGGAGTTCCATACGAGCCGCAGTACAAAGCGCTCAGCAAAGCCGAAATAGTAGTATCTACACCAGGAAGGCTCCTAGACCTTATAGGTAAAGGGAGAGTTGACCTATCCAACGTCAACACCTTCGTTTTAGACGAAGCTGACAGGATGCTTGACATGGGATTCATAGACGACGTAGAAGAGATAATGCAGGAGACGCCAGAGGAAAAACAGACTGTATTCACATCGGCGACTATAAAGGGAGAGATTCTGAAGCTCGCTGACAGATACATGGATGATCCTGTAAAGACCTTTGCAGAGAGGAAGGTGGATCCGGAGAAACTTGAGCAGGTGTACTACGATATACCCGGGCACCTCAAGCTATCGCTTCTGGTTCATCTGTTGGACGAAGAGGAGACAGACCTTTCGATGGTTTTCTGTAATACGAGAAGGACTGTAGAGTTTGTGGAGAAAAATCTGAAGAACCAAGACATAAGAGCACAGGCAATCCATGGAGGCTTTTCTCAGAATCAGAGGGACAGAGCCATGGAGAAGTTCGAGGAAGGAAACATAGACGTTTTAGTATGTACGGATGTCGCTGCAAGAGGTCTGGATATAGACAATATCTCCCACATCTACAACTTCGACATACCCAACGACAGCAAGCAGTATATGCATAGAATTGGAAGAACGGCCAGGGCCGGAGAGGAGGGTAAAGCTATCAACCTCTTGGAAAAGGATCAACATGAAGACTTCCGCAGAGTACTGAAGGACAACGACGTAAACGTAGACAAGGCAGAGACACCTTACGTAGACAAGGTGAACATCAAGTAGTTCGGTCCATGAACTCGTTAAGCTTCTCCAAACTCTTCATTTTCTCTTTCTTTCCTATTTTTGCTTTCTCCAGGGCTTCCTTTAGGAACTGTATAGAACTGTCGTATTCCTCCCTATCGACAGGCCTAGGATAACCGTCCTTACCTCCATGTGCATAGCTGTACTTAGCCGGATCCTTCCAATCGTTCTCGGTTCCATGGACAAGCTGTGCCACCAGGGCCAGAGCTCTGAGGGACTTCTTCCCTACACCTTCGGTTTCGACGAGTTCCTCGTAGTTTTCCGGCTGCCTCTGCTCTGCCTTCTTGAGGTTTTTCAGAGTCTGCTGAGTCAGTTCGGACACCCTAACGTCATGGTGTGAAGGCATATCCAGTTCTTTCTTCATTTTCGGTGAACCCGAAAAATTGAATACAGAGGTCTGGCTCTTCGGTTTGAGGTACCTTTCAAGGTGCTCGGGTCCGTCGTTGACCAGGTCCACAGAAACTTCTCTGGTCTCTTCGGAAAGTCTGGAAGTCAGGTTGAGGACTCTGTCCTCTCTTTGCTGTGCCGAAATTCCCCTATGAGGCTCTTCGACGAAACTATTCACGCGGTCTGAAAGCCAGTGGTAGCGTCGGGCGTACCTGTCTCCAGGATTCATGCCCTGCTGTACGACAGTCCAGTCCCCCTTTTCAGTGAAGATAAGCACGTGGTGGTAAAGGTTGTATTTATCTTGAACGCAGTTAGAGTCGACCTTGGCGGAGAGTTTACTGGTCTCCGCAAGCTCCTCAAGTGTCGAGAAGTTGCATATATCTGAGCTGAGAATTTCATCCGGAGCTTTTCTTGACGTGGAGCCCTTTCCACCGACCACCTTTATGCCATGCTCCTCCTCGTCCAGGGCTTCCTTTAGAGCGCCGGTAAGAGTCGTTGTAAGCCCCGATGAGTGCCAGTCAAACCCTACGACGCAACCCAGCGACTGAAACCAGTATGGATCGGAAAGTCTCTGTAGAAGCTCTTCCTGGCTGTACTCGTGAATCACGACCTCTGATATAGCGCCGGTTAGTTTTTCCATTCTCTTGAATAGCCAGCGAGGCGCTTTACCTCCGTGAAGCGGAAGGTCCGCGGAGCCTGTTTTCTCCATGAATACCTCCAAGTTTAAGTTTGCCTCTCACAAATATTAGTTTGGTGGTTATCTGAACAGAAAGGAGTGTAAAAGGCAGCTTGTTCACCTATCAGGTGTCTTTCTTGCTGTGATTACCCTGAGTCTAGGCAAGAGGGTAACCGGAATAGCTGCACTTTCTATAGCCGCTTTTCTACTATTCCTTTCTTGGTGGGTCAGGAACAAGGACAAGATAAGGAAGAAGCTTCCCGTGAGGTTAGAGGAATGGGAGGAGATCGAGGACGAGACCTACAGGTTCATAAACTCCTTTGAGAGGGAGGAAGACCTGAAGGAGAGGCCTTACATAGGAGCTATAATGTTTATGGTGGCAATTGGTTTTACCCTATTAGTCTTTCCTGAAACCGCCGCAATCCTTGCTGTTCTTATACTTTCAATAAGCGACTCGGCATCAACTCTTGTAGGAATACATCTCGGTGTGACGGACCTCCCTCACAACCGTGACAAGAGCTTCGAAGGTTCATCTGCGTTCTTCCTTACTTCCATAACTTTAGCACTTCTCTTTACGTCTCCCCTTAACTCAGCTATAATAGCTCTCGGAGGCGCTTTTGCGGAATCGCTTCCACGTGTGGACGACAATTTCTCTGTACCGATAACAGTAGCTCTTCTCTTCATAATTCTCTAGAAGTGTTCAAAGAAGGTCGTCGAGCACGTTCTGTATCCTCTCGAAGTCCTTTATCGTGCATTCGTAGACCCTTTTGTCGGGAAGACTTCCTTCCAGATCCTTTACTTCTTCTTCGTCCAGATCCAGAAAATGGGCGGAATCTTTGAGGGAGTTCTTTACAAGCTTTCGTTTGTGGTGGAAAGCTGCTTTAACTATCTTCCAGAACTCCCTGTCCTTCCCTTCCACATCCTTCTTTTCAAGCCTAACCACAGCAGAGTCAGTAACCGGCTCAGGATGGAACTTATCGGAGGTTATAACCCTGACCAACTCTGTGTCGCAGTGGTAGTTTACCTTGAGGGCCATGCGAGAGTTGTTCATGGTTCCAGGTTTACCTGTAAGTCTTTCGGCGAACTCCTTCTGGTAGATAAGGACTGCAAGGTCCCAGTCGAGGTTCAGAAGTTTGAAGGTCAGGGGTGTAGAAACGGAGTATGGAAGGTTCGAAACTATCTTGTTGAACTCGAGGTTCTTCAGGTGCGTGGACATAACGTCTCTCTGAAGAACTGTTATATTGTCCAGTTCGAGATGTCTCAAAACCGCAGCCATCCTGCCGTCCTTTTCTATAGCTGTAACCTGGCAGGTTTGGGCTATATACTTGGTCAGGTTGCCTATACCGGCGCCTATTTCGAGAACCCTGTCCCCTTCTTCCAGATTCGCAAGCTCCACGACTTCCTTCTGTATGTCTTCGTCCTCTATGAATATCTGATCTTTATGCTCCTTCGGCTCAAGGTTATACTTCCTTAGAACCTTCTTTACTTTCATTCCGCATAACCCCAATGTATTTATAACCTACAAATTAAAATAGTTTGACCTATGGGCCGGTGGTGTAGCCAGAAGAAAAGGTTCCTTTTCATTTTGTAGGAACCTAGCTTCCTACAATGGACTAGCATCGGGGCTTTGGGAGCCTCAGACAGGAGAGGTCCTTTGGACCCCTGAATTCAAATCTCCTCCGGCCCACCAATCCTTTATCCTTTTTGGATTTCTTGGTTCAATTTTTCTAAGAAATTCCCTTGCTTCGTCTTTTGTAAGATAGACAAAGTTCATTGTATTATGACCCTCCCTATTGTCTTTATAGTTATAGAAAGTTGGATCGAAATCCAACCTTTCAATTAATTCTGAAATTTGATTTATCATATCTTTCGACGTACCAAAGAAGGATGCCTTTGGATAATCTTTATAACAATAACCATCAGAATCCAAATATCCTCTAAGAAAACTCTTTATGAAGCATTCTTGGTGATCAAGTTCCTTTAATCTTACACTATAAGTCTTCTCATCCTGCCATTCTAAATATTCTGATATGAAATTCCTTATCCTCTTTGACACATATCTAACTTCTATTAGGTTCGCTTTATTGTATTTAAAAATATTTGGATCCTTATTGAACAGATCAGATAAAATTTCTTTTAGACTTTCCACATATTTATTCTCATCCCCGGAAAAATACAGCCTTATTCTGTGTCCGCCACATGACTTGTGGTAACTCCCATCACCTGCAAATACACCTAAAAATTCACCGATTAATTCTTCACATTTATTTATGGATACTTCTTTGTAAGTCTTTCCAAAATTCTTCTTTATATGATAATAAGCTGTACTCTTACCTACGTTTAATTCTTCACATATCTCAGTTAAGGACAAGCCATTTTCTCTGAGCTCAACAACCTTTTCTCCAAGAGACATCTAATAATCCTCTAAAAGGTCCTCTATCACATCGTTTACTTTCCTTCTATCCCCCTCGATTTTCATTTTCATTAATTTTTCCCATACACCCTCCGATACTTTGATGTTTTTCATGTTTATCTTTTTATACTTCTATCTTTATATGTTTTTTGATCCAGAATCACGGCCGGCCCACTATTCCTTTGTCCGATAAACCTTTGACACGTACCGATTTATCTTCAAGCAAAACCTTTAAATAACCGGAAGTGTATTACCAACGCTGGTATCCATGACCAAATATGTATACTCTTTCGACGAAGGCAGCGCGGACATGAAAAACCTCTTAGGTGGAAAAGGTTCTAATCTAGCTGAAATGACAACAATAGGTCTAAACGTACCTTCTGGCTATACCGTCACGACGGAGGCCTGTGTAGAGTACTTGGATGAGGGAGAGTTGACGCAGGAAATGGAAAAGCAGATGAAGAAGTATATGAAGAAACTGGAAAAGGAGATGGACCAGGAGTTCGGAGATCCGGAAGATCCTCTACTGGTTTCTGTACGCTCCGGCGCTGCTGTATCTATGCCTGGTATGATGGATACCATTCTCAACCTGGGACTAAACGATGAAACTGTCGAAGGACTAGTAGAGAAGACGGACGAGAGGTTTGCCTACGACAGCTACAGACGTTTCATAAACATGTTTGGTGAGGTAGTGAGAGGAATACCTCACAGAAAGTTCGAGGAGAAGATGGACGAAGTCAAGGACAAAAGAAATGCGGACAAGGACGTTGACCTCGGCGCAGAGGGAATGAAGAAAGTCGTTGAAAAGTACAAGGAACTTGTCGATGATATCCCCTCGGATCCATGGGAGCAGCTCCTCGAGGCCACAAAGGCTGTTTTCGAGTCCTGGGACAATGACAGAGCTATCAGATGGAGGAACATCCAGGGACTTCCACACGACATGGGAACAGCTGTAAACGTGCAGACCATGGTTTACGGAAATACAGGTAACAACTCCGGTAGTGGCGTCGCGTTCACGAGAAATCCTTCCACAGGTGAGAACGAGGTCTATGGTGAATTCTTGAGGAACGCACAAGGAGAAGACGTTGTTGCAGGAATAAGGACGCCTCTTGATATTTCTGAGTTAAGGGAAATATGGCCAGATATCTACGAAGAGCTCGAAGAGGTATGCAAGATTCTCGAGGACAAGTACAAGGACATGCAGGACCTCGAGTTTACAGTTGAAGACGGTGAACTTTACATCCTTCAGACGAGGACAGGCAAGAGAACGCCTAACGCCGCAGTGAAGATAGCACACGACATGTGTGAAGAAGGAATAATCAGCAAGGAAGTAGCTCTTCTGAGAGTTGAAGGTGAACAGATAGAAAAAATACTACATAAGAGAATAGATCCTGAAGCCGAGCTTGAAGAGATGACTCAGGGTATAAACGCTTCCCCTGGAGCAGCTTCAGGCAGTGTCGTCTTCGATACGGACGAGGCCGAAAGAAGAGGTGAAGACGGTGAAGATATAGTTCTCGTAAGACCGGAGACTACGCCGGAGGACATCCACGGTTTAGCGGCTTCGGAGGGAGTTCTTACAAGCAGAGGAGGAATGACAAGCCATGCAGCCGTTGTCGCAAGAGGCATGGGAAAGCCCTGTGTCGCAGGAGCCGAGGAGATCGACATAAACCTTGAGGAGGAGTACTTCGAGGTCAACGGAAAAAGGATAGAAAAGGACGATGTAATCACAATAGACGGAACTACAGGTGACGTAATAGAAGGCGAAGCACCGTTGATAGAACCCGAGTTCACCGAAGAGTTCGAGAAGCTCCTTCAATGGGCCGACGATATAAGAAAGATGGGCGTCAGAGCTAATGCTGATACACCCGAAGATACAAAGCAAGCGATAGAGTTCGGTGCTGAAGGTATCGGTCTCTGCAGGACGGAACACATGTTCTTCGAGCCTGAAAGACTCGAGGTCATGCAGGAGCTGATAATCTCCGAGGAGAAAGAAGAAAGACAAAGAGCTTTGGACAAGCTTATGCCTATGCAGAAGGAGGACTTCAAGGGACTGTTTGAAGCGATAGAAGGAAGACCTCTTATAATCAGACTTCTGGATCCACCTCTGCATGAGTTTGCTCCAACTGAGGAAGGAAGACAGAAAGAACTGGCGCAGAAGCTCGACATAACCAAGGAAGAGATAGAGGCGAAGGTCGAGAGGCTTGAAGAGGAGAATCCGATGCTTGGTCACAGAGGATGTCGTCTCGGAATAACCTTCCCTGAAATCTACAGGATGCAGGTCCGTGCTATCCTTGAAGCAGCTTCAGAGGTCAAGGAGGAAGGTCAGGAAGTGAAGCCTAAGATAATGGTTCCGCTTATAGGAAACGTAAAGGAGCTGGAGAACGTCAAGGAGCAAGTTGTAAAGGAAGTAGAAGAGGAAATCTTTGAAACCAAGGAAGGGGTGGACTACGAGGTCGGTACGATGATAGAGATTCCAAGGGCTGCTGTCACAGCAGACAAAATTGCAGAAGAAGCGGAGTTCTTTTCCTTCGGAACCAACGACCTGACTCAGATGGGCCTAGGATTCAGCAGAGACGACGCAGGAACCTTCATTCCGAACTACATAGATCAGGGAATATTCGAGGAGGATCCGTTCCAGGTGCTCGACCAGGACGGAATAGGTCAGTTTGTAGAAATGGCCACGGAAAGAGGAAGGAGTACGAAGGAAGATTTATCCGTAGGAATCTGTGGTGAACACGGCGGTGAGCCTTCCTCGGTCAAGTTCTGCTACAAAGCCGGCCTTGACTACGTCAGCTGCTCACCGTACAGAGTTCCAGTGGCACGTATAGCTGCAGCGCAGGTAGTCATTGAAGAAGAAATGGACGTGGACGAAGGAGTCGAGGGCTACTAACCCCACATCCTTTCTTTTATTATTTCTCAGTAGCTTCTTCAGTATTAAATATTTTGAAATAAAATCTTTCAAAGCATGAAACTTAAGATTATAGCTCTGTTGGTTTTGGCACTCTTCTTCCTAGTTCCACAGGCAGCGGAGATATGGGTAGACTACCTGTGGTTTGAGTCGCTTGGATACCTTTCCGTGTTTACAACGATAATATCGACAAGGATAGCACTGGCTGCAGGAAGCCTAATATTTACTTCTCTCTTTATATGGCTCAATCTCAGGGCTGCAGGCAAAAGCATAAACCTAGAAGAGCTAAGGTTGAAGGCAAGGGTAAAGGGCTTCGAAGTTTTCGGGGCTGCATCCATACTCGTAGGAGTTATAGCTGCCTTCGTCTGCTCGGCATTCTACATGACCGTACTCAAGTTCTTCAACTACACGTCCTTTGGCACACAGGAAGCGGTTTTCGGTAACGACATCTCCTTTTACTTTTTCCGTCTCCCCTTCTGGAACCTGACGTTAGGTTACTTCTTGGCACTGGTTGGTGTGACTATAGGAATCGTTGGTGCCTTCTACTACTTAGCTGTAATCAAGAAGAAAGAAGCCGAAGAGGAGTTTGGAGATATCTTAAAGGGTGCGAAGAAACACCTTTATCCACTTGGAGGAACCTTCTTTATTCTTCTGGGTGCAAGAGTGTTCCTGGCCCGTTATTCAGTACTTTACTCGGACATGGGTGCGGTCTTCGGTGCTGGATACGTGGACGTCAATGTTCTGTTGCCCGTTATAACCATAGCTTCCGTTGTTTGTTTAGCCGTAGGTGGACTGTTCTTTGCTAACCTAAAACTCGACAACTTCAGATATCCTGCCTACGGCCTGGCAGCACTTCTCCTTCTACTGGTTTTGGGCGGAATTGGCTCCGCATTAGTCCAGTCCTACTACGTGGAGCCAAATGAGTTTAACCTAGAGGAGGAATATCTGGAGAGGAATATAGAACATACCAGGCAGGCATACGGTTTGGAAAACATGGAGGTGGTCGACTTTGAACCAACCTACGATCTGACTGCAGAGGATCTCGAGGAGAAAAGCCAGACCATGGACAACATAAGGTTGTGGGACTACCGCGTTCTACAGGATACTTACTCAAGTACACAGGAACTCAGAACTTATTACGAGTTCGAGGACGTAGACGTAGATCGGTACAGGTTTAACGACGACAAAAAGCAGGTGATGCTTTCTCTGAGGGAGATGGACGTCGACCGTTTACCACAGAGGGCGCAGTCCTGGGTCAACAGGCATCTGGTATATACTCATGGAACAGGAGCTGTGATGTCCCCTGTAAGGGAGGTCCAAAGAGGACAGCCTCAGTTCTGGCTAAAGGACATACCGACACGGGTCACAGAGGAAGTTCCAAATCCCGAACCCATAGAGGTGGAAAATCCTGATATCTATTTCGGCGAAGCCACGGACAACTTTGTGGTAGTTGATACAGAGATGGAGGAGTTTGATTACCCGGCCGGCGACGAAAACGTATACACTACATACGATGGAGATGCAGGAGTCGAACTGAGCTTTGTGGACAGGCTTGCCTTTGCAATAAGTCTCGGCGACTTCCGTCTTCTTGTCTCCGACGCTCTTAAACCGGAATCAAAGATAATGATAAGGAGAAACATCCACGAAAGGGCCAGAGAGATAGCTCCGTTTCTCCAGTACGATCAGGATCCCTACCCTGTTGTCAACGACGGGAGGATATTCTGGATCTACGACTCGTACACAACCTCCGGTGCGTATCCCTACTCCGAAAGGCTCAACGGTATAAACTACATACGTAATTCCGTAAAGCTGACAGTAGACGCTTACAACGGAAACGTGGACTACCATATTGTAGAGGAGGACCCGCTTGTCGAGACCTATCAGAATATATTCCCCGACCTCTTCAGGGATCAGGAAGAGATGGACGAAGGTCTACAGGAACATATAAGGTATCCTGAAGACTTGTTCAGCGTCCAGGCGGAGGTGTTGACCACTTACCATATGACGAACCCACGGGTCTTTTACAACCGCGAGGACCAGTGGGAGATTCCAAGGGAAAGCTACAGAGGAAGGACACAAGAGATGGAGCCGTACTACGTGACCCTCGAACTTCCGGAGCAGGACGAAACCCAGTTCACGCTTATGCTTCCATTCACGCCCGAGGACAGGCCAAACATGGTTGCGTGGCTAGGAGCAAAGAGCGACGAGCCAAGCTATGGAGAAACGATACTTTACAGGTTTACGAAGGAGGAACTCATCTACGGGCCGAGCCAGATCGAAGCAAGGATAGATCAGGACGCCGAAATTTCCGAGCGTCTGACCTTATGGGATCAGAGAGGAAGTGAAGTCATAAGAGGAAATTTACTTGTTATTCCCATCAAAAACTCCGTACTATACGTGGAGCCAGTCTTCCTCGAAGGTCATGAGGAAGCGATACCTGAACTGAGGAGAGTAATAGTCGCCTACGAGGACGAGATAAGCATGCAGCCCACCCTTGAGCAGGCCCTTGTTGAAATATTCGGCGAGTACGAAGGTATAGAGGATGTCCCCGAGGTGCCTGTGGACCCGGAAGATCCGGACGAAGTGATTGAGGACCCGTTGGTGGACGCGGAGCTTCTGGAAAGGGCGAGGGAGCATTATGAGAAGGCACAGGAGTATCTCAGGCAAGGAGAACTAGGTAAGTATCAGGAGGAAGTGGAAAAGTTAGGTGAAGTACTGGAGGATATGGACCTGTAAAAGATTTATAAATATTAGGAGAAAAGAATAGGTTCAGTGGTTGTTATGGTAGGTGGACACGTTCCACGTCTGTAAGACAAATCTTCTTTTAAATCCTTCCAGACAAAAAACTAACTTATTCACTGGTAATCATGTCTGAAGAGCTTGGTATAACTACAAAGAAAGAAGAGGATATAGGCGAGTGGTACAGAGAGGTCATAACGAAGTCAGGCATGGCGGACTACACCTCTGTCAGCGGCTGCATAGTCTTCAGACCACTTTCTTACAAAATATGGAATAAAGTCAAGGAAGAGGTTGACAGAAGATTCAAAGATATCGGCATAGAGAACGCTTATTTTCCCCTTTTTATCCCCGAGAAACTCTTGGAGAAGGAAGCGGAGCACTTTGAGGGTTTTAGTCCAGAGGTCGCATGGGTTACAAGAGCCGGAAGCTCAGAGCTGGACGAGAACCTGGCAGTAAGACCGACCTCAGAAGCGATAATGTACGAATCCTACAAGGACTGGATAAGATCCTGGAGAGACCTTCCTCATAGGATGAACCAGTGGAACAACGTCGTGAGGTGGGAGTTCAAACACGCCACGCCCTTTCTGAGGACGCGCGAGTTCCTATGGAACGAAGGTCATAACGCCTATGCCTCAGAGGAGGCGGCATTAGAGGACAGGGACAAGGTTCTGGACGCCTACCAGGAAGTATGTGAAGACTACATGGCTATACCCTGTGTACGCGGAAGAAAGACAGAGAGGGAGAAGTTTGCAGGTGCTGTAGATACATATTCCTTGGAGCACCTGCTTCCCGATGGGCAGGCTATACAGGGACCTGACTACCATTACGACGGGATCAACTTCGCAGAAGCCTTTGATATAAAATATACGGACGAGGACGGCGAAGAAAAGTACGTTCATCAGTCTACCTACGCTATAACCACGAGAGAACTGGGTGTAATGGTTCTCATGCACTCAGACGATAAAGGCCTTGTACTACCTCCCAAGTTGGCGCCTACAAAGACAGTGATAGTACCTATTTACCACGAGGAGGAGGAGAAGAAGGAAGTTTTAGGCATGGTTGAAGAGCTGGAAGGTAAGCTGGAGAAATGTAAAGTGGATGACAGAGACCACAAAACGCCTGGCTGGAAGTTCAACGAATGGGAGGTCAAAGGAGTACCACTTAGGATAGAGATAGGAAGCAACGAAGTTGAAGAAGAGGAGGTCACGATAGTGAGACGTGATACAGGCGAAAGAACCAATGCAGACGTTGGAAATATAGACGAGGTAGTTGCAGAAGAGCTCGAAGAGATGCAGAAGAGGCTTTACAAAAAAGCTAAGGATTACATGGAGGAAAACATACGCGAAACTGAGGACTACGACGAGCTTAAGGAAATAATAGAGGAAAAAGGCGGCTTTGTGAAGGCTCCGTGGTGCGGTAAGGATCTATGCGAGGAGATCGTAAAGGACGAAACCACAGCGAAGATAACCAATATACCGTTCCGGTACGAAAAGCCCGAAGGAAGGAAGTGTGTCAGATGCGGCGAAGAAGCGGAGCACTGGGTGCATTTTGCAAAATCAAGGTGAAGGATAAACTTTAAATACTTTTATTATAAAAGGAAATATGATTCTTCTGAGTTATCTCAGGGGGTTTCTAATATGCAAGGAATGAAACAAAAAGGTGAAGAGGAAGTTAAGACGGGTACAACAACAGTTGGCGTTAAATACAACGAAGGCCTAGTCCTAGCTACTGAGAAAAGAGCTTCTATGGGTTATCAGGTTTCGAGTAAAAACGCCAAGAAAGTATACGAAGTCGACGAAGGCATAGGAATAACTACAGCCGGTTCTGTTGGTGACATACAGACCGTTGTACGCTACATGAAGGCTGAAACCAACCTGTTCAAGTACCGCAAGGATAGGAAGATGTCCCCGAGATCGGTAGCAAGCCTCATGGCAAACATACTACAAGGGTCGAAGATGGTTCCTTACATGGGTTTATTCATACTAGGCGGCTACAACCACGAGGAAGATCAGCCAGAAGTCTACCAGCTTGATCCTGCCGGTGGAGTTTTAGGTGGCGATCCCTACTATGCGACAGGTTCCGGATCACAGGTCGCCTACGGACTTCTCGAGGACCTTTACGAGGAAGGTATGGACAAAGACACAGCCGTTAGCATTTCACTGAGATCGATAAAGAGCGCTTCGAACAGAGACATAGCCTCAGGAAACGGATTTTCAGTCATGGTGATAGACGCGGAAGGTTGTGAGGTTTTAGGAGACGAAGAAGTTGACAACTACCTAGAAGAGTGATTTCATTTTGTTTGCCTTTTGGAATTTCTGTAGGTGTTTTATGTGGAAATTATAGACAAAGTAAAGGACGGGCTTCCAAGCGATGCGATGATCTCGGAAGTCTGTTTCGAAGGGAGTGACATAGTCCTCTATACGAAGAACAAGAAGATGTTCAAGAGTAATGGGGATTTCATAAAGAAGCTCGTCAAAAAGCTGAAGAAGAGGATAGAGCTTAGACCCGACGCTTCTATAAGAAAGGACATAGAAAACGCAAAGGAAATAATTGAAGAGAAGGTTCCCGAGGAAGCTGGAATAGAGGAGATAACCTTCCAGCCTGGCTTCGGAAAGGTAATAATAGAGGCACATAAGCCAGGTCTTGTGATAGGTAAAGGTGGAAGTACCTTAGAAGAACTGAAGAAGGAGACTGTCTGGAAGCCCCAGGTCAAGATCGCCCCGGCGATATCTTCCGACGTCGTAGATACCGTGAGAAAGGTTCTTTATCAGGAGTCTGAGTGGAGAAAGGACTTTCTGAACGATATAGGTGAAAGGATACACTCGAAAGAAGTTGAGGAGGTGGACTGGGCGAGGATAACAGGTCTAGGTGGTTGCAGGGAGGTGGGAAGAAGTTCCTTCGTACTTCAAACCCCTGATTCACGTATAATGATAGACTGTGGTATAAAACCCGGCAACAAACACGAGTATCCGTACCTTCAGGTACCTGAAGGTGATATAAGTTCTCTGGATGCAGTAGTCGTTTCACATCCACACCTCGATCACATAGGTTTCGTCCCATACCTATACGAGTACGGCTACGAAGGACCGCTTTACCTGACAGCTGCCACCAGAGACCTTATGGTCCTTTTATGTTTGGATTACTTGGATGTCGCAAAGAGAGAGGGTAACGAAGTTCCGTACTCATCGAAGTCCGTGGAAAAGGCTGTAAAACACTCAATAGCTCTTGACTACGGACAGGTCAGTGATATAACTCCTGATGTTGGACTGACCCTACAGAACGCCGGGCATATCTTAGGGTCTGCCCTGGCACACTTCCACATAGGAGAAGGTGACCACAACCTCGTTTACAGTGGTGATCTGAACTTCGGCGAGTCAAAGCTCTTCGACAAAGCTTCGACCGACTTCCAGAGGGTAGAAACCCTTATAACGGAGTCCACATACGGTGAAAACGACGCTATACAACCATCCAGAGATGATGCCGAGAAACATCTTCTAGAATACGTGAATAAAACTATAGACCGTGGTGGAAAGGTAATAATACCTTCCTTTGCAGTCGGTAGAGCCCAGGAAATAATGTGTATACTCGACGAAGAGGCAAGAAACAACGGCCTTGATGCACCGGTTTATCTGGAGGGTATGATGTGGGACGCTACAGCCATACATACAACCTATCCTGAAGACTTGAATGATAAGATTCAGCATCAGATATTCCACAAGGACCACAACCCACTTACCTCTGATATATTCCACAGGGTTGCTTCCAACGAGGAAAGGGAAGAGGTCATAAACTCTCCTGATCCTGCAATAGTTCTGTCCACGTCAGGAATGCTTACAGGAGGACCGGTAATGGAATATCTTAAGGAGTTTGCTCCTGATGAGAACAACATGCTAATTTTTGTAGGTTACCAGGCCGAAGGAACTATGGGAAGAAGGATACAGAAGGGCTGGGATGAGATACCTGTTCAAAGAGAAGGTAAAAGGAAAGTAGTGGAGTTGAACTTAGAAGTAGGAACCGTAGACGGCCTTTCCGGACATTCCGACAGGAATCAGATTATAAACTTCATAAACGCATTGGACAGCAAGCCCAACAAGATACTTACAGTTCATGGTGACGAGAACAGCTGTATCCAGATGGCCAGAACTCTGCATAATATATTCAACAGGGAAACTATACCACCGAAGAATCTTGAGACGATAAGGCTGAAGTAGAAGAAATCTCCTCCTATTTTTTAATCTCAAGAAACAATATAATTCTTATGGTTGTCTGCAGCTACTGTGATGATGAAGTAGACGTACCGTTCAAATGCAAGTTTTGTAGCGACACTTTCTGTTCAGAGCACAGACTGCCTGAAAACCATGAATGTGTTGGTCTAGATAAATATAAAGAAGAGGCTCAAGCAGATAATAAAGTGGTTTACGAACCTTTCCAGGCATCAAATAAAAAAGAATCATCGGATCTTTTGTCCGGATTCCTTCAAGCAGTTACAAAGAGCTATTCGCTCTTGATAATATTCATATGCTTTGTAGTTTTCTTACTCCAGGCTACGATACCAGGCTTCACCGAGTACCTCTGGCTTTCTCCAGAGTTAGGGGAAATACTCAGCAGGCCTTGGACCTTCATAACCTCTATATTTCTCCACGGAAACGGTTGGCACCTCTTTGTAAATATGCTTGTGTTGTTTTTCTTCGGAGGAGAACTTGAAAGAAGGATAGGAAGTAAGAAATTCCTTGAGATATTCCTTGTGACAGGAATCGCAGGAAATATAGGCTTCACACTGTTTTCCTACGTCACCGCAGACTTCATCCCTGCTGTAGGTGCATCAGGAGCGATATTCGGTGTCTTCGCGACCCTTGCTATTATAGCACCAGAGATAAGAGTACTGATATGGTTCGTCTTTCCTTTAAAGATAAGACAAGCGCTTGTAATATTCGGACTCTGGGATCTTTTCCTTCTTCCGAGGGGCGGACCGGTAGCAAATTCAGCACATCTAGCAGGACTGGCTATAGGACTGGTCTACGGCTACAGATTAAAAAAATAAAGGAACCAGTGCAGCATCTAAGAAAATAACAAGGAAGTTGTGAAAGGGTTTTTTCTACTCCTCTTCTCCACGGACCACTTCTGCGTAAGAAGGAGCTACAACGATGTAGTTCTCGTCAACTCCTGCTATGTCTCCGTCAACAGCTGTGCAGGTCTTCCTTATCCTCTCTATAGCTCTCTTCAGATCCGACATGTCCTTGTCCTTGATCTTCTTTATTTTAACGAAGACAATTCTCCCTTCTCTGACTGACTTCTGTACATCTTCTGCATCCTTGTATTCTTCAAGTTCTACTACTTCAATAGGAACAGCTCTAACTTCTCCTTCGCTAACTTCCTCAGAAAGCTCAAGAAGATCTCTATCCTCAATTTTCTCTTCCTTCTTTCCTAAAATGTCTTTCAAAGCCAAGTTTCTCACCATTTTAGTTTTTTCAATCAACTTATATAAAACTTCACAGGTTTACTCTCTGCTAGCTGATTCTAACATCGAAACTATGTTCCAGACCTGTGTTCTAGTATACATCGGAATATTTGCGTCGTTCGCGACGTTGTCCAGCTTGGATGTGCATGAGTTTATCCTGACCGAGAGTTCTTCCTCCCCGTCCTTTAAAATTTCTATACATTCCTGGCATTCTTCCTGTATATTTCTGGGTACGGAGCTATCTTCTGAGACTTGCTCCAACATATCAACCGCAGGTTCTAGACTTTCTTCCATTTTGACCACCAATATCTGTTTGGACATAAGAGGATCTTGGACTATCAATTTATGAAAATTTAAGTATAAAAAGCTTTTCGTGTCATAGCACCTTTGCTTTGGCTCCAAAAATCTCTTCAAACCTCTCTAAAAAGGCCTGTTTCACTTCTTCTAAATCCGTGTTACTTCCGTTTCCTGAAGCAGCTGCATCGTGACCACCTGCTGAACCTCTTAAAACTTCTTCCAGCTCTGAAAAGACGTCCTCACCCAGATGAACTATATCTGTAAGACCTCTCCTGCACCTTCCACTGACCCTGATCTCATCATCTCTCTGAGAAAACACCACAGAAACGTCGGAGCCTACCTTCAGGAAGGATCGGGCAGAAGCTGCCTCGAAGGATCCGACCTCCGAGAAGGAAATAAGCTTTCCATCGATATCGTAGTTTTCCAGTCTGGAGGCGGCCTTCAGCCTTGCTATCCTCTCGGAGCGATCTACGGGCGGGCTCAAAATGGATAGGATATCGGAGTAGTTCTTTCCCGATTTCGGAAGAAGTTCGGAGATATATCGAAACTGCTCCTTGTCAGCGAACCTGAGGTGCGAGGTGTCAGCAACTATCCCACAGATAAGAGCCTCGGAGGCCTTTTCATTTACTTCCTCTTTGAACAGTTGATAGATTAGTTCAGATGTAGACCTCGCCTCGGAATCAATATACTTAAAATCAACTAGTTCGTGGAGATCACCAGGACTGTGGTGATCGACAAGCATAGTCGTGCCTTCAAAGCTTCCGATATCGAACGATCCAAGCTGTTCTGTAGAAGGACAGTCCACTACAATCAGAGTCTCGAACTCATCTTGGTCTGGCTTCTCAATGAAGTTATATCCATCGGCAAGCTCTTTCGCGCCTTTTGATACGGTATCAGGGACAGTTAAACTTACTTCATTATCTAAGATCTCATAGAGGGCTATGGCAGAGGCCACTGCATCGATATCGGCATTGTGATGAGCTAAAACTAAGATACCATTAGAACCTTTCAGTTTTTCCTTAAACTTCATAAAACCACCTTGGTTATAGAAAAATAGATATGAGGGGGAATTTTTATCCTGCTTCTCCTGAGTTTCCACCAGACATAAGTCCTCTGAGCTCCTTCTGCTTCTCCTGTGCTTCCTTTTCGATGTCCTTCTCCTTCTTCTCGATGGACTCGATCTTTACTTCGATGGACTCCTGCTTCTCCTCAAGTTCTTCGAGGAAGTCTTCCTTGTCGGTCTTTATAACAGCTGGACCTGCTACCTTGAAAACTTCGTCATCGTCACTGGCTTCCTTGAGTGCCTTGACGGCCTGGTCGATCTGTGACTTCTGTGCCTTCATCTCTGCTTTCTGCTGCTCCATCTGCTGAAGCTGTTGCTGCTGCTGCTGAAGCTCACCGATCATCTGCTGTGCCTCTGGTGGCATATCCTGTGGATTTTGTGGCATTAATTTTCACCTCCTGTAATTGATTTTTCTGTCGTCTTTACGAGTCTTAGTATAGTGTTTACACCTGCCCTTAGATTCGAAATACTTTCAGCATCGACATAAACCCCTAGTTTGTCGTCTTTGATTTCCATATTGACTTCAATTGAACTTGATTCGTCCTTCTCGACTTCGATAGCTTTCTTCGCTAGCTCAGGAGACTGTACATCGATTTCAAGTTCAGCTTTCATCCTATCTGGCTTTGATCTCCTTTACACCTGCAGCTCTCTTCTTCTTTAGAATCCTGTATCCGCAGAAAGGACATCTAATCCTTCTTCTGAGGTCGTCCTTCTCAATATCCTCTTCACATTTCAAGCATTTGTATGTCATTATTCTTCACCTGATTTTTCAAGAACTCTTTCTACCATACTCTTTCCCTTTGTCTTAGGTCTCCAAGCACCACCTGCTATCTTATTGCCGCATTTCTCGCACTTCCATATACCTTTGGCTTGTCTCTTCAAGGAATCGGAGCCGCATTCAGGACACTCGTGCTTGGACTTCTGGTCCTTCTCTATCTCAGATACCTTACTTCTTATCCTCTTTCCGTACCGGGCTCCGTATCTCTTTCCACTATCGTTATCGGACATACTATCACTAGATGAATTTTCTGAGCTCCGAGGATTTCTCCTTGGCTAGCTCGAAGATCTCAAGTAGCTCTTCCTTCTGGAAGCCTCCGTTTCCTCTCTTCTGAAGCGAACAGAGCTCTTCCTCTGTCCAGGTAACTGTGACCATACCATCCACTACTTCCTCTTCGACCAGTCCTGGATCAACTATATACTTGTCATCTACCTTACCGATGGTGCAAGCTATCGGAGTCTTGAGAACTTCAAAGTCCTCTCCTTCATCGCGAAGGACTTCACCGTCCTCGTAACCGGGCATCTCAGCTTCCTTGAGAGCCTTTATAGCTCCAAGTGCAGAAGCGTCCATCAGGTTTCCATCGTGGTCAAGTACATGTATGTCGACCATGACCTTCCAGACCTTTTCACCTTCTTCGATGCAGAGCTCTTCAAGAGGAATTGCTTCACATTCCCTCAGTCCTCTGTCTATGACTCTTGCGAGCTCCGTGGCATCCTTTCCTGGAGGGCCAGACTCGAAGTCAGGTGAAGCCATTGGTCCAAGTTCTGCGTTAACCATCAACATTCCTTCGTCCGGTGTATCAGGGAACGGCTCACCTAAGCCAAACTTAACTCCGACTATTACCTTGGTATCTCCAAGGACAACTTTTGCACTTCCTTCGGCTTTTTTAGCTACTCCGGTAACTACCTCTATATCTCTGAATTCCTTGAGGTCTCTGTCGTCTATCCTTTCACCACTTTTTATGTTATCCAGAGCAGCTTCTTCTTCAATTTCAGTTATTTCCATCATTTTTTATCCCCAAATGTTTCCATTAAAGCTTCTCTTTGTTTTTCGGCGACCTTTTCACAACCATCTATCGCGAGGTCAAGCATCTTGTCCATCTCGTCGATGTCTGTCATGCCGTCCATCTGTAGTAGGGTTATCTCACCTGTTTCAATGTTCATCGCTATCGGTAGGTCAACCTGACCATCCTTGTCTTCCTCGCCTTTGAGATCTAGTACTGGTGTATCCTCTATCTTACCTGCTGCACAGGATGAAATCAGTCCTTTCATAGGTATTCCTGCGTCGGCAAGTGCTATAGCCCCTGCATTGAGGGCGACACATCTTGTTCCTGCGTCAGCAGAAATAACTTCCATGTAGACATCGATAGTAGCTGTCGGGAACTCTTCCAAGAAGACTATCGAGGAAAGTGCTCCTTCGGCTACCTTTCCAATTTCTTTACCTCTTCTCGAGGGACCTGGCCTCTTCCTGTCATCCACGGAAAAAGGAGCCAGGTTGTATCTACATTGAATAATTCCTCTCTGTGGCTTTTGCTTGTGTTTTGGATGCAGCTCCCTGGGACCAAAGACGGAAGCAATTACTTCTGTACCTCCCATACGGAAGTATCCTGAGCCGTCGGCTCTCTTGAGAATCCCTGCTTCAGCTTCCATGTCCCTGAGCTCATCCTTAGCTCTACCGTCTATCCTTTTACCATCTTTCAAAAGTTCTTTATCTTCACTCATATTATCACCTTTTATCCAGTATTTTTTCTACTTTATCTGTAAGGCCTCTTTCATGACCTCTCTCGTCCACGGTCTTGACCGCCTCGACAGCAAGATCCTCGTCGCCGCCGTTTACCCAGACTATGCCGTTCTGGCCGATGATTATCCTTGAGTCAGTTCTGTCCTTGATCATCTCGACCATTGAACCACCCTTGCCAATAAGTCTCGGAACCTTACTGGGACTTATCCTTATGATCCTTCCACCTGTAAGCTTCTTGCATATCCTGTCCTGCATCGAAAGCTTGACATCCTTTTCGCTTGTTACTTTTATAACCTCGGTGTAGATCATATCTCCGATGTCGTAGACATCCGAAAGCTCCGTTTCATCTAGATCAATGAACTCGTCGGAACCTTCTGCCAGAGACAGATAGCCATCGTACGGTGAATCGAGTTCAACCCACCAGTGGCTTGGACCTATACCGGATATCTTTCCGATTACATTGTCCCCTTCCTGGGGAATGTAACCTCCACTCAAAGGTATTACTCTCATCCTGTTTTTCTTTGTCCTCGCTACTCCGAGAACCTTAGATTTTACCTTTCCGTTTTCTTTGTAAGTACCTCTTCCCGAAAGTATATCACCCTCAGCTATTACGTCTCCGGGAAGTACGTTCGATTTATCTTCAACTAATTTTTTTCCCATTTTATTCACCTCATCAATCATCTATTATTTTAGTTTCAACTTCACCTTTTGTTACTGAATTCGCCTTCTTATAAAACTTGTCCTGTAAACCTGCAGGCATTTTTACGACAGCTCTCCACGAACCATCGTTACCCCAGTCCTCCTTTTCAATTTCTCCTATATCCCTCAGTTTTCCTGAGGCCTCACCGGCGTGATCGGCCGGAACTCGCACAGCGATCTTGACCTCTTCTATGGATATAGGCAGTATAGCCTTTATCTCATCTATTACCTCTTTGACCTGCTCCTCGACGTCCCTCATCTCGTCAACGTGTATCCCTGCTTCGTCCATCGCGTTGCTTATCCTCTTCGGTGGATGTGGCTTGCCTGTCTGTGGATCCACTGCACGCCGCGCTATAGTCGACGCGATCTCCTTCCTCATTTCCTCACGCATCTCTCTTCGCTGTTCAGTGGTAATCTGAACCTCGCCTTTCCTTATTATCTCGTAAACTATATCCTTTATATCGTTGGTTCCGAAGACCTTATTAAGCTCTTCGTCGCCGACTCTCTTTCCTTTTTCTGCGTCCTCGAATACCTCGTCCGCGGCTATGAGATCGTCTAGATCTATATCCTCGCCTTCCTTCACTTCAAGGGCTTTATCAGGATCCACTAGCACCTCAAAGTGCTCCCCATGCGAGTCGAGACGAGCTATCACCGCGTCGTCAACAGATATCATCGGATCACAGGAGCTCTTCGCACTCCTCCTGATCTAAGTATCTGAAACCGTCTTCCTCTGTTATAACCGCCATCTTGACGGTATTTTTGTTCATATCTGTCTCACCTTCTGAAAGCACTTCCACGGCCAGCTCCTTTGCTTGCTTCTTTGACATCCCTTCTTCCCATTTCTCCTCTAGAAGTTCTTCACCGCCTTTTCTTCCTTTACCGATGACCTGTGCATTCCATCCGTAGATGTCACCGCCTACGTCCGTTTCGAAGATCATAGGCTCGTCCTTGTAGACTCCACCGACCAGGAAGGAAACACCCATCGGTCTCAGGCCGCCGTACTGCGTATGCTGCTGCTTGTAGTCGCCTATCTCCTCTGCGAGTGAACGTACGTCTATCTTCTCCTGGTATGAAATCCTGTAGACCTGTGCCTGCTGTCTTGCGTTGTTTACAAGGACTCTTGTATCTCCGACCAGTCCAGCGGAAACAGCTCCTATGTGTTCGTCCAGCTGATGTACCTTTCTGCTTCCTCTATCGTCGGAAAGCTTGTCACAAGGTCTCAGACCAGCTAGAACGACACCGTCTTCAAATTTCAAAGCTGTGCATGTCGCGGCTCTTTTGATAGCTTCTCTAGCGTACTCTACCTGGAAAAGACGTCCGTCTGGTGAGAACGTAACGATAGCTCTATCGTATCCCATCTTTCCTTGTTTCTGCATCATTCCCATGATTGTTCACCAAATTCATCTATTTTATTATTGAAATGGCTAGAATTGCCACATCTCCCTTTTTTCCAAATACTTATTACACCCAACCTTTAAAAGTTTTTACACAACCAGAAATTCAGTCAAAATACGCTTCCTTGGCCTGAAAACTACTCGGTCTTTATCGAAACCTGTATCCAGCTAAACATTTGATTACTAAAACCCGGAACTGTTGTCCTTGTTCGTTAGATAAAAATCACATATATCCTTTAAAGGACATTTTTCACACAACGGCTTCCTTGCCTTGCAGATTTCCCTCCCATGTTTTATAAGATTTATATGGAACTCCTGCTTTCTTTCACCGGGGACCTTGTCCTCCAGAATAACATGCGCTTTCTCCCTTTTTGCTTTCTCTGGTATCAGACCAAGTCTCTTCGTAACTCGGAATACATGCGTGTCAACAGGGAAAGCTTCTTTATCAAAGGTAAAGTTGAGGACTACCGCAGCACTCTTGGGGCCTATACCCGGAAGCTCTCTCAACCACTCCTTACCCTCTTCTACATCAAGATCTTCCAGAAAACTCAGGTCCAGCTCGCCCCGCTTCTCCTTTATATCCTCTAGACATTTCTTTATACGTTCCGCCTTCGTGTTGTGGAGACCTGCGACGGATATAGCCTCCGCTACCTCTTCCACATCCGCGTCCATTATCTCTTCCATACTTTCGAACCTTTCCTGGAGCCTTCTCCAGGCTCTGTCCCTGTTCTTGTCGTTTGTATTCTGTGAAAGTATTACCTGAACCAGGGACTCGACAGGCTTTCCTCTATCAGAGACTTCAGGGACTCCATAGATTTCCCTCAGCAAGTCCATGGCCTCGTCAACCTTCTCCACGCTACCACATAACCTACTTGCTGCCAAAACAATAAAAACTTTCGCGGACCATCTTTACAGGATATGACCGAAAAGACAATAAAGGAGTGGCAGGAGGAGATCCACAGCATAGCGAAGGATAAGGGTTGGCATGATGAACAGAGGAGCGAAGCAGAGATAATAGCCCTCATGCACAGTGAGCTTTCCGAAGCTCTGGAGGAATACAGAGAGGACAACAAAGACGTATACTACGAAGACGGGAAGCCAGAAGGCTACGTCGTGGAGCTCGTGGATGTGCTGATACGTATCCTTGACCATCTCGAGGGAAGAAATGTAAATACGGAAGAGGTTCTAAGGGAAAAATGTGACTACAACAGAAGCAGAGAAGAAAAGCATGGCGGTAAGAAGATATAGAAGGGAGAAAACTTTTTAACCTTAGGCCAAGAGTTTTTAGGCAGTCAGAGGCGGGGGTACCCAAGTGGCCGAAACCTCAAGGTTTCGTACCTTGCCATTGCCTCTTTTCAAGAGTAGGCTGACAAGGTGGCTAAAGGGGCAGCGTTGAGGGCGCTGTGCACGTAGGTGC
>PWIB01000056.1 GCA_003555465.1 Candidatus Aenigmatarchaeota archaeon
ATATCCATCTGAAGCGAAGTAAATACTATAAAGACCTGAGAAAGCAAAAAGCAACAGGAGAAATAAAACAAACTTCTTCATGTGTAGCACGTTCTTACGCTATGAACTTGAGCGCGCTGACAACAGCTATAACGGAAGCACAGAGTATTATGACCTGTGTCGGGGTAAACTTTATCTTTTCCGGGGACTCGTCGAAGTAACGTGTAAGGCCTGCGAAACCTGACGGCATCTTGTTTTCGTTTTTCTTCGCCATAATATCCACCTCATTCTTGTCCTCTAAACCTTATAAATCTCACGGAGCTAGAAAGTTTTTTATATCTAAAAAGGGTTAGTTCAAAGCGCTGCCTTCAGGGAGGGTAGCTCAGCTCGGGAGAATAAGAAAACTTTGTTTTCAATTTCGCTTGCGCGAAATCCCGAAAGCGCTAGACTGAAGATATTGAAACGGGGTTTCAAGTTACGAAAACTCCGTTTTCGAAATCTAGTTGTCGGGGGTTCAAATCCCTCCCCTCCCACCATACTCCTAGTAAAGCTTATTAGTACTGGCGAAGAATAATATGTTGATATGCAGATTCCTGTACTTGGACTCGGTGAGGTATCCGCTGAAGCTATAAACAAACTCAAAAGTATGCTCAACAAGAACTTCAAGAAGTTGAAGTTTTATACTAGCGGGAGAGCTGAATTTCCCGAGAACAGCTTCAATGACTTCAGGGACCAGTATATAGCTGAAAGGATCATGGACGCGTTCCGTGACGACGGAATACAGATAATACTTACGGAAAGGGACGCCTACAGGAAAGGTAGAAACTATATCTTCGGCGAGTCAGAGTACAGAGGACCTGCAGTAATCAGCACGAAAAGGCTTGATCCAGGCTTCTACGACAAGGATTCCGACAAGGATAAAAAATTCCGAAGGTTGGAGAAGGTCGCGGTACATCAGCTCGGACACTGCTTCGGAATGGACAACTGTGAAAATCCCGGATGTGTGATGAACTCGCCAAGTTCGGTGAGGGATCTGGACGAAGGAAGCGCCGACTTCTGCGAAGAGTGCCAGGTCGAAATTTCGACAAAGGGCCTGCCACTCAAATAGATTTAAAAGACCTCTGCTTCATTAAAGTTCTGGGGTGTCTTTATGTATAAAGCAAAATTAGAAGACGGAAAAATAACTGTAGATGAGGATCCGGAGGAGGTCTTCCAGCTTGGCGGATACGGCAGGCTTGAAGAGGACAAACTCTCTCTGGAGCCCGTTGAAGCGATGAGCCTTCTGCAGAGGGAAAAGATAGAAATACTGAAGAACGGGGAAAAGCTTACGGAGGAAGAGTTTTACAGAGAAGCCTGTTCTATATCCGAAGGATTCCACGAAAAGCTCCTGGTGTATCAGGATATGAGAAGGAGGGGTTTCGTTGTAAGGCCTGGGCACTCCTTTCCATGTGACCTGAGAGTTTACGAAAGAGGAACTTCTTTCGATAAGGACGGGAAGAAGCTCAGTCACGTTAAGTGGCTTGTGGATGTAGTAAGGACCGACTCGGAATTCTCCCTCGCGGATAAGATAAACAACCTTGAGGCAGCTGAAAACATAAGATCAAATCTTGCCCTTGGAATCGTAGATGAAGAAGGCGACGTAACCTATTACGAGGTTGACGAAGAAAAGAAGCTTAACGGGGACGTCTCAAAGGGCCTTGAAGGCACGGAGCAAGCGAAGGGTTTCCTTGAAGGGAATACAGTGACGGTTTGGGAAAACCCCGAGAACGTATATGAACCAAACTACTTTGGTAAGAGGAGAAAGGAAAGGGTAGAACTTAACCTCATGGAGGCTCTCTTCCTCATGCAAAGGGACAAGCTCGAGGTCGAAACAACCGAGGGTAAAGTAAGCAAAGAGGAGCTTGAGGAAACTGCAAGGGAAAAGGATATAGAGTTCGAGGACAAATATAAGATATACGAGGATCTAAGAGAGAAAGGTTTCCTCGTGAAGTGTGGATTCAAATTTGGGACGCATTTCCGCGTCTACGACCGCGGCGTTGAACTGAAAAAAGGTCAGAAAAGCCCTGACGAACACACGAAGTGGGTTTTACATGCTGTACCTTCAGACGAAAGCTGGTCCTATCCAGAGCTTTCGCGCTTCGTCAGACTAGCTTTAAATATCAGGAGCAAGCCAACATTAGGCGTCGTGGACAAATCAAAAAAATACTACAGAATAAGGAGGATAAAACCATGAAAATAGACAACTTGAAGGTAAAGGACATAGTCGACGAAGAGTTCTTTTCCGTTTCCACAGAAGACAATCTGAAAGAAGTCCTAAACAAAATCAGGCAGGAAAACGTTTTTGCAGTACCTGTTATGAAGGACGGTGAGCTGGAAGGTATGATAACCTGGAGGGAGATAATACAGAGATCTGCACCACCTAAAACGAAGGTAAAGAAGCTTTTGAAACATCCACCGAAGATCGACTCCGACATAACCGTTGTGGAGCTTGCAGAAAAGATGCTTGAGACTGGTTCGAGAGCGGTTCCTGTGTACGAGTCTGGAGAGTTCCTGGGTATTGTCACACAGAGCGAGGTTATGGGAGCTGTATCGAAGGACAACAGCTTTTCTAACAAGAAGGTCAGCAGCATCTCCACGGAACTGAAAACCATAAACGAAGATGAAACAATAGGAAAGGCAAAGGCTGTCATGAGAGAAAATAGGATTGCAAGACTGCCGGTCGTTGATGGCGAAGGAAGACTCACTGGATCAGTAGACCTCTCTGGATTAGTCAGAACGTTCCATCCAGAAAAAGCTATGAAACTAGGTGAGAAGAAGGGCGACTCCCTGCCGGAAAGGGACTCACCGGTGACGAGTATAATGAACAAGACACCACTGACCCTCCCGAAGGATACAAATATACAGGAGGTAGCAAAGAAGATTTCAGAAGGAGACGGTCTTTACGCAATAACCATTGACAACGGGAAGCCACAGGGCATAGTCACACCGAAGGACATAACTGAACTGGTGGCTTCGCGTAAGAAAGAAGAAGGGGCTTATATACAGGTAGCTGGAGTCAAGGAATTTGATTCCTTCATAAAGGACAAGATACTGGATTCTGCTGAAAGAAAGGTCCAGAAGGCAGGTAGGATGTTCAGGGATGTCCAGAGACTTATACTCCATGTAAAGACACAGAACGTGGAAGGTAACCAGAGGCAGTACTCCACGAGAGGCAGACTATACACTTCAAACGGGCTCTTCACAGCAACACAAGACTGGGAATGGGATCTCCTTGACTCGGTGCAGGGCTGTCTCGAGAAGATAGACAAACAGATGACAAAGAAACATGAGAAGCAGATAGATAGAAACAGAGGTAAATAAAGTTCAGAACTCTTCGCCGGCTTCATCAAAGCTTAAGCTTCCATCAACGAGGCCGGATAGTATTCTTGGAAGTTCATCGACTGAAACTCTTATCTGATCAGTGCTGTCTCTGTCCCTTATCGTAACCGTGTCGTCTTCCAGGGTATCGTAGTCAACTGTAACGCAGTAAGGTACACCTATCTCATCAGCCCTCGCGTACCGCTTACCTATAGAGCCTCTCTCCTCGTACTCCGCATTAATCCGATCCTTGAGATCGGAATGTATTTCTTCCGCCTTTTCGTCTAGGCCGTCCTTGGCCATGAGAGGAAATATTCTGCATTTCACAGGAGCAAGCTTCGGGTCTATCTTCAGTAACTTCCTGCTCTCCTCGACCGTGTAGGCGTCCATTATAAATACCATTAGGCTTCTTTCGATGCCCTGTGAGGGTTCGGAGGCGACGTGAGGTATTACATGCTCTTCTCTTTCCTGGTCGTATACACCAAGATTTTGCCCAGACGCCTCTTGGTGGTGCTTCAAATCATAGTCGCTGCGGTCCGCATTTCCGTAGACCTCGTCCCAGCCAAAGGGGAACCTGTACTCTATGTCGAAGCATGAATTAGCGTAATGGGCCAGCTCCTCTTTTTGATGCTCCCTCAGGCGAAGGTCGTCTGGATCCACACCAAGCTCTACAAACCAGTTGAAATGCTGATACAACCAGTACGCTAACCACTCCGTCTCGAAGTATCCGTTATCTATCATCTCTCCGATTTTCATGACTGTATGTTCCCCTTCCTCTTCCTGGTCTTCAGCTGTCAGCACCTGGACCTCGTAGTTCCTTATACTTTCATTCATGTAAGAACAATTCTCCTTGTCGTCGGGATGCACAAAGTACTCTATCTCGAGCTGCCCGAACTCCCTTGTGCGGAAAACGAAGTTTCTGGGAGAAACCTCGTTCCTGAATGCTTTGCCGGTCTGCGCTATTCCAAACGGCAGCTTCTGTCTGGTAGTTTCCTTAACCTGTTTAAAGTTGGTAAATATCAGTTGGGCTGTTTCAGGCCTCAGATAAACTTTGTTCTCTTCAGAATCAACAGGACCCAGATTGGTCTCAAACATCAGATTAAATTCTCGAACCTCTGTTAGCTCGCCGCCGCACCTCGGACATTCTATATCTTCTTCCGTTATTATTCTCCCCAGTTTCTCGGGTTCCTCGCCTTCCACCTTTTTACCTGTCTCATCCTCTATAAGGCGGTCTGCTCTTATCCTCTTCTTGCATTTCTTACAGTCTACAAGAGGATCGGAAAATGAATCTACATGGCCAGAAGCTTTCCATACTTCGTTGCTTGAGATTATGGAACCGTCTATTCCTACAACATCGTCCCTCTTCTCCACAAACTCTTCCCACCAGAGGTCGACCATATTCTTCTTTATCTGAGAACCCACAGGACCGTAGTCCCAGAAGCCGGACAGTCCACCGTATATCTCGGAGTTCTGAAATATTATGCCGGTCTTCTTACAAAAAGACGCTATATCATCCAAGTCCATTCTATCACATCCCTCTTTATTACTCGAGATTTAAATTTAAAAGTAACTAAAGTCCTTATACGCCTCATGAAAATAGATATGCATACCCACACGAAGTTCTCGAAGGACTCTCGGATGGAACCAGAAGAACTCGTAGAAGCTGCAGAGAGGAAGAACCTCGATGGGATAGCTGTAACTGACCACGATACAATGGAAGGGTTCGAGGAAATTAGAAAGATGGACACGGAACTTACTGTAGTTCCAGGCGAAGAGATAACTACTGACAGAGGAGAGCTTCTAGGTCTCTTCATAGAAAAGGGAATAAAAAGCTCAAGACCCGAGGAAGCAGTGGAGGAGGTGAAGGAACAAGATGGAGTGGTAGTGGTCCCACATCCTTTCGATCCTATTCGTTCCTTCAATGGCTGGAAGAGTCTTGAGGGGATAGACGGCATAGAGGTGTTCAACAGCAGGAACCTGACCTCCGGTATGAATAAAAAGGCTAAGATGTATGCCGAAGACAACTCCCTAGTAAGGACAGCAGGCAGCGATGCCCATAGTCCCTGGGAGGTGGGAAAGGCCTATATAGAGGCAGAGGCAAAAAGTGTAGAGGAGTTCAAGGAAAAGCTGCTCGAAGGCGACGTTGAAGTAAACGGCACCAAAGGCAGCATACTTTCTTACATACACGGAAACTTGGAAAAGGTAAGACAGTATTTCAAGAGAAGACGGTAAGCATGAATAGAAGAACGAGCGGAGGGCTTCTGAAGTTTCTCGGCCTACTGGCCGCAGGAATAGTAATATTCATCTCCGTATTCAGCTTCGTTGGATTCGGAAGAATAATCTCATCTATAGGCCAACTGTACCTTCCATACTATCTGATCGTGATTGCTATAATAGTGATAAATACATTTATCTGGTCCTACCGATGGGGACTCTTCATAAGGCTGGAACATAAAGGGATATCCTCCTTTGAAATATTCAAAAGTACAGTTGTGGGCATAGCCATAAACAACCTCACGCCTGTCCTTAAGATGGGCGGTGAAGCCGCAAGAGTCTACCTTTTGAAGATAAGACACGGAATTAAGGGGAGGGAGGGTCTGGCAACAACAACTTCAGACCTCACCATGGAGTTCATAGTCGACTTCATGCTGGTAATTGTTTCTGTCATCTTTCTTCTAGTGTTTCTCAGTCCGCCCTTCTGGCTCTACGGAATACTTATAGGATTTTTGATCGTTTCTTCCTTGATAGTCTTCAGTATCTTCGGTATATACACCGGCCAGAGGATAATCTCAAGCATCATAGAATGGTTCTGCAACAGAACCGATAGACTTGACTCGGAGGTTACGCTTGTAAAGTACGAGACCTTTCAGGAGACATTCAGAGAAACAATGAAAAACAGAGAGGTGTTCGCAAGCGCTATGTCCCTCACCGTCCTGAGAAAGGTACTTTCAGTGCTCAAATACTACATCCTTTTTGCAGCGCTCGGCCACAGCATAGGCCCAGTAGCTATAGTCATAGCTATGGGAGTGGGTTACATGCTCATGGTAATACCTTCTACACCAGGAAGCCTTGGTATCTTCGAGGGTGGAATGGTTTCGATATTTGTAATACTTGGTGTACCTGCTGGAACGGCTGCGGCAGCGGTCTTCCTTGACAGGCTTATATGGTTCTGGGGCACAACAAGCGCAGGCGGACTTCTCGGAACATACTATGGTTTGAGCCTCATAGGCAGCGAGGTAATAGAGTCATACAAGAACGCAGAAGTGGAATGAGGTAAAGGTATTTAATTCACAAATGTCCAACTTTAGGTACCATGTACAGGCTCACCGAAGAGGGGAAAAAATATCTCAAAGAAGGGCTCCCGGAGAAAAGGTTGATGGAGCTCCTGGAAGATAAGGAAGAAATGGGGGAAGTAAAGGAATCTATAGAAGAGTCCTCGATAGCTATAAACTGGGCACTCAAGAACGGCTGGATAGAGATAAAGGAAGGTACTGTCCACGTAAAGGAAAGTCCCGGGGAACTGGAACTGCAGAAAGCACTCGAAAGCGTGAACCAAGGCGAGGAGTTAGAAAAAGAGGTCAAAAAAGAACTGGAGGACAGGAACCTTATAGAGGAGGTCCGCGAAGACGTTGTAAAGCAGGCGAAGGAGAAATTGAAGGAGGGTTCTATATCAAACCTGACCCCTGAGCTGATAAAGACAGGTCTATGGAGGGAGGCCGACTTCAAGGAGTACGACCCGACGAAGACAGGTAAGAAGAGGTATCCAGGAAGGAAACATATTCTATCCTACTATATACAGGATATAAGGAGGGTTTTCTTCGATATGGGATTCGAAGAGATGAAAGGACCCTACGTAGAGTCAAGCTTCTGGAACATGGACGCGTTATTCATACCACAGGACCACCCTGCAAGGGATATGCAGGACACATTTTATATGGAAAGGCCCGAGGAAACGGAGCTTCCTGAAAAAGGACTGGTAGAATCAGTCAAAAAAATGCATGAAGAAGGAAGCAGTAGATCCGAGGGTTGGAACTATAGCTGGAAGGAGGAGATGGCTAAAAGGCCTGTGCTGAGGACCCATACAACTGCTGTAAGCGCAAGGAAGCTAGCCGAGATAGATCCACCTGCCAAACTGTTCTCCGTGGACAAGGTCTTTAGAAATGAGACCCTGGACTACTCTCACCTGCCTGAGTTCATGCAGGTAGAAGGTATAGTGGTTAGCGAGGAAGTGACCTTCCAGAACCTTCTAGGCTACCTCAAAGAGTTCTACAGAAAGCTGGGCTTCGAGAAGATAAGGTTCAGACCTGGCTACTTCCCCTACACGGAGATGTCGGTCGAGCCAGAGGTGTACTTCGAGGAGAAGGACGAATGGCTGGAGATGGGCGGCGCAGGGATATTTAGACCTGAGGTTACAAGGCCCTTAGGCATAGACGTTCCTGTACTTGCCTGGGGACTCGGACTCGAAAGACTGCCTATGATAAAGGAAGGTATAGACGATATAAGGAACTTCTACTACGAAAACAACCTGAAGATGTTGAAGGAGGTCAAGATATAATGGCCGTAGTTGGTTTTGATGTCGAAGAGTTAGAAGAACTTGTAGGAGAGGAGCTGAGCAAGGACGTACTCGAGAACAAAGTCCCTATGATGGGTTGTGAGTTCGAGGGCATGGAGAAGGGTGAAGTTGAGTACGAGGTGTTTCCCGACAGACCTGACCTTCTCTCCGTTGAGGGCTTCGCAAGGGCGTTGCGCTGCTTCCTTGGTGTTGAACAAGGTCTTCAGGAATACAAGACGGGCGAAAGCGGCATAGAGCTGAAGGTCGAAGATACTGTGGATCCCGTACGGCCCTGTATATCCGCAGCCGTGGTAAGAAACGTCGAGCTGGACGGTTCGGTCCTCAGATCGTTAATGCAGGTCCAGGAAAAGATACACAAGACCTTTGGAAGGAAGAGGAAAAAGATAGCCATCGGGATACACGATCTTGACAAGGTAGAAGGGCCCTTTACCTACAAGGGCGTGGAACCAGACAGCGTGGAGTTTGTACCTCTTCAGTCCGAAGAAACTATGAATCTGAAGGAGATAGGTGAAAAACATCCGAAGGGCAAGTACGTCGAAATTCTCCAAGGAAACGAAAAATGGCCTGTTATAGTTGACAGGAATGACAGAGTTCTAAGCTTTCCTCCTGTCATAAACGGACAGCTCACAGAACTGTCAGAAGAAACAGAAAATATATTCATAGATGTAACCGGCACCGACCAAAAGGCAGTAGAGGAAGCACTGAATATTATAACGACCTCCTTAGCTGAAAGGGGCGGTGTGATAGAGACTGTGACAGTAAACGGAAAGGAGAGGCCGGACCTTAACCCCCGGGAGATTTCTGTGGACCTGGATTACGTCAACGGCCTCCTAGGCCTTGGATTAAATGAAGATGGTTTCGAGGAGCTTATAGGTGGTATGGGATTCGGCTATTCGGACGGAAAGGTCCTCGTTCCTCCTTACCGCGTAGATGTGATGCATCCGATGGACGTGGTCGAGGACGTGGCAATAAGCCATGGTTACGAGAACTTCAAGCCTGAGATACCTGACGTTCCTGGGACAGGAAGTTCTCAAAGAATAGAAGACTTTACAGAGAAGACCAAGGAGCTAATGCTCGGCTTTGGATTCCAGGAGGTTAAAACCACTGTCCTGACAAACAAGGAGAGGCAGTTCAGGAGGATGGAAGCCGAAGAAGAGGAAGTAGTGAAGATGAAGAACTCGTTTTCAGAGGACTATGGAGTATGTAGAAGGTACCTTATCCCAGAGCTACTAGAAGTTCTGAGGCAGAATCAGCACAGATCCTACCCACAGAAGATATTTGAGATAGGCGACGTTCTGCTCCTTGACGAAGAGGAGGAAACTAAGACGAGGAACAAGAGAAAGTTGTCAGGTGTCATATGTGACGACGAAGTAAACTACGCAGATCTCGCTTCTGTCGTTTCATCTCTTCTGGAGCTAATCGGTAAAGAAGGTAGTTTTGAAAAGTGCAGCAGCAGCTCCTACCTAAAAAACAGATCAAGTGAGGTTATTGTAGACAAAGAAAGAGTAGGAGTGGTCGGTGAAGTACATCCACAGGTTCTCGAGAACTGGAGAATAGAAAAGCCTGTGGTTGCGTTCGAGTTGGATCTAGAAG
>PWIB01000008.1 GCA_003555465.1 Candidatus Aenigmatarchaeota archaeon
TATTGTCACCAACTAGTAATTAACATTACTACTATTTAAAGCTTTGGATAATTTGTAACTTTTATGTAGTTACAGTTCTTTTTTTGTTTAGCATTTTTAAATTTTCAGGTGAATTTCTATACAATGTACGAGGCATGTAGATGTGAGGTCTGTGGGGAAGTTTATCTTGGTACGGCCAAACCCGAGACCTGTCCTTTCTGCGGTGCGCATAAACTGCACTTAGAGTCCATGGATGTTGATGAGTTCAAGGCCCTTATTCCAGATGACTTTGAAGGTGAGGGGGAAAAGGAAATGAGCCTGTTTATAGATCTGGACGAGGAGGAATTCCCTGAAGTTTCAGATGAAGTCATTGAAGAGGTGAAGAAGAGTGCCAGGGACTACGGAGTTCTTGAAGCGTACAGTCTCTTTGCTGAGAAGATTTCAGATGAAGCTGCCGAGGAGTTCTTTCAGAGCCTCGGTGATTTGGATATAAAGGGGTAGCGGCCAAGAAGCCTTTGTATTTTTATTTGAGATCAAGTGTTCGACAATCGAGGGAAAAAGTTTAAATAGTTTGAACATAAAGTAAGTGGTAAGTTCCCGAGAAGTAAAAGTCCAAAAAACTCTAAGAAGTTCCTAGGGGGTGTATTTCAATGGTTTACAAGCATGCATCGATCGTGAAGATAGATTCGGAAGACAAGATCTTGGTTAGACCTGGGAAGCAGGAATCAGAGGTAGAGCTGAAAGCAGACGTCGTAGAGATCAACGGCGAGAAAAAGGTCAAAGGAAGGAAGTACGAGCTCATAGAGAACGTAGAGCTTCCCTATGCGATGACCGACGCAGAGTTCGAATTCTGGAAGCAGAACAACGAAGAGATCAACGAACTCATAGAGGAAAAGAAGAAGAGCAAGGTAGCTTAGATTTCCTCAACTTTCTCTCTTATTCTTATTTTATTAATCAGAAAGACTAAGTAATACCTATGAATTTCGTGAAGAAGATAACTTTCTCCACGAAGATATCTCTTGTATTGTATGGGCTGTCCTTTCTCCTCTTTGGGTACTCTATAGCTTCAGTTGCTACATTTGAGCAGGCTAACCTGTGGATTTTCACCTTCGTATTAGGTGCATTTGCTGTTTATCCCATTATAAACTATTCTTGGGGAGACGTCAGGAAGAACTGGATAGACAGTTCAGAAGGAGACTTCGGCTACAGAGAGCTTTTCACGGAGGACCTCGACAAGGAAAGGAAAAGGGAGATTATAAAGGGTCACTGGAAAAACACGTGGTGGATAGTACCGTACGTCTTTACTGTTTACCTGTACGTATCCTACATGGTTTCGCTTCTATTCGGTTACCGTGCACTTTTGCCTATGCTTGCCGGCTCTATATTTTCCATAGGCCTTACAAGCTACGAGTATCAGAAAACTTTTGACATGTAGCATTTTTACCTCAGACAACACACTTAAATACTTCCAGTTCAAACCCAATGCAGTTAGGAGGTGAATTTTGTGAAAGGTACAGTAAAGTTCTTCAATAGTCAGAAGAACTACGGTTTCATCGAACCCGAAGACGGCGACGAGGACCTTTTTGTCCACGCTAGTGACGTCGAAGAAGGAGCTATGCTCAATGAAGGTGACGAGGTAGAGTTTGAGCAGGAAGAAAGCGAGAAAGGACCAAGAGCTGTCAACGTAGAGAAGGTTGAGTAGAAACTTTTTACGTTTCGACTCGTACAAATCGGATTTGATTTCTATTTTGTCTTTTATTTTTCTACGATATTTCTCCCTGAAAACTCAGCACTGACTCATTGAGAGTAAAATAGTGCTCCCGCCGGGATTCGAACCCGGGTCCCGAGCTCGAGAGGCTCGTATCCATAGCCGCAAACCTCTGGCCACTTTATCTTCGGTAAAGCTCAAAACCGAAAGTTTTGGCCGGGCTAGACTACGGGAGCTTGTAAAAAGCTTAGCCAGGTCAGCTGTAGCGGGCCCGGAGGGATTTGAACCCCCGATCTGCTGGTCCGAAGCCAGCCGCCTGAGTCCTGACTAGGCTACGGGCCCATATTTACGTGTCGGTGTTTTTATATTTGACCCTTACTTGTAGAATTTCATCTCAATTTATTTATTTCTCTACCGTCTACGGTCGAGCTCGTTATGGACGAGAACTATCGACTGTGTACTGAAGTAACTTTCCGGGCCCAGTGAGATCTTCTCCGAGCCAAACCTTTCAACGAAACCCTCTTCATTCCTGGGAAGTCCTATATGATCACCCAGTATGAAGACAGGATCCTCCTTTATGTCCGTAGATCTTATGTCTCCCCCACTTTCATGGAGAACGTAAAGATTTCTGTCCTGTCTATCCTTTATCAACTCCTGAAAGCTCTTTTCTGAGAGGTAGATGCCGTCATGGACTTCCTTCCAGTCTCCGTCCACTTCGTCCCTCCTCTCCAGAACCTTCTTTATCCATAAGCCAATATTTCTTTCATCCGGCGTAACTCTTTCCAACTCCTTTCCGTCGAATGCCATCGCAAGAGGCGGATCAGACGGCCCGTTAAGAGAAAAAACCATGCGGCTGTCTCTTCTCAAGTCCCTGGAAAGCCAAAGAGCAGAAATGACACATCTGGCATTCAAGTCCATTCTTCCGCCGCTGCCCGGCAAGTCCTTCAGGGTAAAGTCGGAAGAGGTTACGCCTTTCCTTGAATACATTATAAACTCTCTCATCTATTCTTCAATCCTCTCCATCAGAAGCTTCCTTGCATCCTGCGGGTCCGCGTTACCGCCTGATTTCTTCATTATCTGCCCGACTAAGTGGTTCAGAGCTTCGTCCTTGCCTTGTTTGTAGTCCTTTACAGCTTCTTTGTTTGCTTTGACAACTTCCTCGACTGTGCCTTCCAGCTTGTCACCGGTTACCTTTCCGAAACCCTTTTCTTCCTTGACCTTCTCAGGATCTTTGTCTTCAACAGCGATATCTCTTATTATCATCTCTGCATTTCTCTCCGTTATCTCATCGCTTTCTACCATTTCAACGACTTTTCTTAGTTTCTCTCTGTTGAGCTCTGATTCCTTGAACCTGATTTCGTTGTAGTTGAGTACCTTTTTAACAGGACCAGAAAGTATGTTTCCTACAAGCTTCGTATCCTTTTCCTTGGCCAAGGCCTCGAAACACTTCGCCAGATCGAAGTCAGAGCATATAGCCGCTGCCATCTCCTTCGAAAGGCCGTGCTCCTTTACGTACCTCTTCTTTTTCTCATGTGGAAGTTCAGGAATTTCTTCGCCTAGCCTTTCCTTCCAATCACTTCTGATTTCTATCTTCGTCAGATCCGGCTCGAATATGTATCCGTAGTCAGCTTCTTCTTCCTTTGTGCGGAGAGATTTAGTGGTTCCGGAGCTGTCGTCGTAAGCTCTGGTCTCCCTTTCGACTTCTCTACCCCGCTTCTTCAGGTTTTCCTGTCTCCTTATCTCGTACCTCAAAGCCTTTTCGGTGTCCTTGAAGCCTGTTATGTTTTTAACTTCTGCTCTTTCGCCGCCTGTCGAAACGTTTGCGTCGCTGCGGATAGTACCTTCATCCGAAGAATCGTAAACCTCGAGGTATTCAAATATATCTGCCAGCTTCCTGAGGAACGCTCGAGCTTCTTCCGGACTTTTGAGGTCCGGTTCTGTAACTATCTCACAAAGTGGAATACCGCTTCTGTTATAGTCTACAAGGACGTAGTCAGAAGAAGTAACAGCTCCGCCGACGTGTTTCGTCTTGCCAGGGTCCTCCTCGATGTGAACTCTCTTTATCCTTACAGTTTTTTCTTTTCCATCGAGCTCCATAGTGACCTCTCCGTTTTTTCCAACCGGTACGGAGAACTGTGTTATCTGGAAGTTTTTGGGCATATCAGGATAGAAGTACGTTTTCCTCGAGAAGTTCATCTCCTCTGGGGTTTCACAGCCCAGAGCCAAGGCAACCTTTATCCCCATTTCCACCGCCCTCTTATTCAGCCTAGGCCTCGCTCCAGGCATTCCTAAGCAGGTTGGACATACGCGTGAGTTTGGATTGTCCTCTCCTGTTGTGGGACATCCACAGAAAAGCTTGGAATCCGTTAGGAGCTGAAGATGCGTTTCAAGACCTATCTTGATTTCTTCGGACATGCTATACCTCCGGATAGTCAAGTTCTCCTCTTTTCTTTTCGTAGCTGTGCCCAGCTTTCAGTATTTTTTTCTCGTCGAAGTGATCTCCCAGAAGGTGCAAGCCAACCGGCATGTCATTGTGAAAGCCGCAAGGTACGTTTAGCTGCGGCATGCCTGCGAGGTTCACCGGAGCTGTGAGCTTATCCAGCTTGTAAAGCTCCACAGGATCCATTTTCTTTACTTCCTTTATTTTAGGAGCTACCATGGGAGCTGTAGGAGCTGCTAGGACATCAACTTCCTTGAAGGCTTTCTTGAAGTCGTTTATTATCTTCCTTCTGACCTTGAGCGCCTTTAGGTAGTATTTGTCCCTGTAGCCGGCCATCCTTGTGTAGGTTCCTAACATTACCCTTCTTTTAGCCTCCTCGCCGAAGCCCTCGCCTCTTATCTTTGAAAAGTACTTGCGGAAGTCCCCTTCGGGTTCTTCTTCCATGCCGTAGCGCATTCCGCAGTACTTTGCGAGATTTGTAGAGGCCTCTGAAGGAGCTATTATATAATATGTAGGTAGAGCGGCTTCGGTCATTTCAAGCTCTACCTTCTTCACTTCGGCTCCTAGATCTTCCATAACATCCACGGCTTCCATCACTGCTTCCGAGACTCCTTCCTCGGCTATATCGAAATACTGCTTCGGAAGTCCTATCTTCATGCCAGATATATCCTTGTTCAAAACTTCAGTATAGTTCCCTTCCGACTCCACGGTAGTCTGGTCCTTTTTATCCTTACCGGAAATCACCTCTAGGCCTAGAGCAACGTCTCCTACATTCCTGGCCATGGGTCCTATCTTGTCAAGTGAGTTGGCAAAGTTTATCAGGCCGTACCGGGATACAACGCCGTAGGTCGGTGTTAAACCAACCACACCTGAAAACGCAGCCGGTTCCGATATCGAGCCTCCTGTGGATTCGCCGAGGCTTATATGGGGGAGATCTAAAGCTGCGGTCAGTCCTGCAGCTCCTCCAGATGAACCTCCGCAGCATCTTTCCTCGTCCCAGGGATTTTTAGGAGTGCCGAAGGCACAGGTTATAGAAGCGGTTCCGAAGCCGAACTCGTCCTGGTGTGTCTTAGCAAAAATAGCTCCTCCCTTCTCCTTTATCCTTCTGGCTACAGTTGAGTCAAACGGTGGCTTGTAGCCTTCAAGTATTTTCGAGCCCGCGTAGGTGGGATCGTCTTTCGAACATATCGCATCCTTGAGAGCAAACGGAAGCCCGTTGAGTTTACCGTCATTTGTTTCGTAACCAAGGCTTCTTATCAGATCCAGTTCCCTGAGCTTTTCTGTTCCGGCTTCGAGCTCTTCCTTGAATTTTTCATGATCTACCTCACTTCTGATAAACTCTCTTGCGCTCATGCTCCTGTAGCTCAAACAATCACCCTATGCTCGGCCCCTTGAAGAAACCTTCTTCTTCGTTTTCCGTGTTTTGGAAGACCTCATCTTCGTCCAGAGTTTCTTCCACTTCGTCCTCTCTCATCTCGTTTTTCAACTCTATAGGGTGAAAAGCAGGTTCCAAATCTTCTGTTTCAATTTCATCCAGTCTTGAGAACCAGTCCAGTATATTTTCCATATCTTCCTCGAGTCCTTCCTTCTCCTCTTTCGACAGCCGAATGCTTGCCAGGGAAGAAACCCTTTCTACTTCCTCCTTCATCTTGTACACACCCTTCGCTACTAAATAGACTTCTGAACTTATAAAAATACAGACCCTTCAGATCCTTAAAGACCCTTGACTATTCCGCCGCGGAGGTCCTTGTCCTTTAATACGGTGTTCCTTCCTACAATCGAGTCCTTGACTACAGAGTCCTTTACCTCGGCTCCTCTGAGGACTATGCAGTTTTCCAGCTCCGAGTTCTTTACCTCACTGTTTTCCATAACGGTAACGTTCTCCTCTACGTCCGAATCCTTGACTTTGCCCTCCAACCTGTTTCCTTCTTCCAGTTCCTTCGTAGCCCTTAGGTAGCCTTTCCTTGTGCCTATGTCCATCCATTTGCCTGTGAATGGATAGGCGTAGCAGTCGTATCTGCTTACCAGCCACTGCAGGAGCGTGCCGGGCGAATCCAGATACTCGTCCTTTGGAACCTTACCTTCCCAGTATTCGACGTAGTTATCAAACAGGCTAAGCTTTTCTTTCGGGAAGAAGTAGCATGCCGTTGAAGCTGTCTTGGAACTGGGTTCGTCGGGCTTCTCCTCGAAGTCTTGTATCTTCCTTCCTTCGTTGAAGTTTACAATCCCGTAGCTCTTAGCCTCCTCGAGATCGTCCAGCTCGTAACATGCATTTGTAACGCATCCCTTTTCCAAGGAGAAGCTTATGAAGTCTTCCAGGTCGAAGCTGTAGTAGTTGTCGCCGCCTATAACCAGATAGTCGTCTTCACCTCTATTTTTGATTACGTTGAGTATTCCTCCTAAGGCGCCGTATTTCTCATCTTCACACTCCTGGTCCTCTATAATAAGCTCGTTCTTGTCGCTGCGGCCGGAGAGAAACTCTTCAAACTCTTCCTCGAACTTCTGGTTCGTGGTAACATATATCTTCTCCACATCATCCATCTCCTCAAGATCATCGAGTATGTAAGAAAGTATCGGTTTACCTGCCAGAGGTAGGAGAGGTTTCGCTCGTTTTTTTGTCACGGGCCAAAGTCTGGTGGCGTGGCCACCTGCTAGTATAAGTGCCTTCATACAGTAGAAAAGGGTTTCCTTGGCTTTTAAATCTTCGTAAGTATGGTCTTGAAAGTATATTTTTTACACTTGACTTATTTGATATCAAGGGAAAGTTTTATAAAGGAAAGTCTAGAAGGTAGTAAATGGGCTAAGAATATAACTGACTTTCCATCCGACTGGGCATCGGTTGGAAGTTGGGCAATCCAAATCGAACCGTATTCGCGCAAGCTTGGGCAAGCTTGCAGGCAGTTCTTGGGTAAGTTAGACTTATTTGGGACTATTTCTTGGGCAATTGAAGGTTTCGTATGAAACCTTAAAAAGATTTCGATGTTTGAAAACATATTTCAAAAAACATAAAAAAGATGGAGGTTGAACAAAAAATGGATTCCGTAATTCAAAACGCGTTCGAAAGAAACTTCGAAAAATCAGAGGAAGAACAAAAAAAGAAAGAGTCTACCCAGAATCTTCCAAGGGGTGCTGATGCTGTAGATCATCAGGACGTGGAGGATGAGTTTGATATCGACATAAATCAAGCTCAGATAAAGGTCGTCGGTGTTGGTGGAGCTGGAAACAATACTATCACAACCCTGACGGATATGGGAATAGATGGTGCCGAAACCTTGGCCCTGAACACAGATGCTTCGCATCTCGGTGCCTCAAAAGCTGACAAAAAGATGTTAATAGGCCGGGAAACTACAAACGGTCTCGGGGCCGGCGGCAAACCTGAAGTAGGTGAGAAGTCCGCTGAGGAGTCACAGAGAGAGATCCGTGAAGAGCTTAAGGACTCAGACATGGTCTTCATAACCTGTGGCCTCGGAGGAGGTACAGGTACAGGAGCAGCTCCGGTCGTTGCAGAGATGGCCAAGAATGAAGGAGCTATTGTTCTCGCTGCTGTTACGATGCCTTTCAAGATGGAAGGCACGAGGATTGTAAAGGCCGAAGAAGGACTGAAGAAGCTGAGAGAAGTAACAGACACCGTAATAGCTATAGAGAACCAGAGACTTCTTGATTATGCAGGAGATCTTCCTGTTAAGCAGGCATTCGCAGTCGCGGACGAACTGATCTCGACTATGATCAAGGGAATAAGTGAAACGATCACACAACCGTCCTTGGTAAACCTGGACTACGCGGACGTCAAGACTATAATGAAGGACGGAGGCGTAGCTTCGATAGGAATCGGAGAGGCCGATTCAAGCAGCAGAGCCGAAGAAGCGACACAGAAAGCCATGAACCACCCACTTCTGGATATGAAATACGAAGGAGCCGATGGAGCGATAATCCAGGTAATAGGTGGAGAGGATCTCAAGCTGGATGAGATAAACGAGATCGGCGAATCAATATCGAAACAACTGGACCCACAGGCACAGGTCATCTGGGGAGCAAGAGTCGTTCCCGAGTACGAAGGAAGTATGCAGGTAATCGCGATAATCACAGGAGTACAGTCACCTTACATCCTGGGTCCGAAGGACGAAAAACAGTCTTCTAAAAACCCTGAGAAACAACAAAACGAAGGTGTATCCGACGAGTTGGGTATACGGATGCTCAATAAATGAGCACTTTCTAACACCCCCACTTTAATTCACCTCCACACACCCCACACCCCCACACACCCCACAACCGGGAGGGCGGACGGAAGTTCCGCCCTTCCAACATCTTTCTACATGGTAACTATGAAACGAGAAATCAAGGCAAGAATACGGAAACACAGAAGAAAGTTTTCGGCTGTCGCGGGAGCTTCTCTTATACTCGTTTCAGTCTTACTCTGATTCCTTTTTAAAGGACTTCATCATTCTCTTAGTTTCCAGCTTGAGCTCCTTGATATACTTCACAAGGCCTTTCCAGTCTCTCAGACTTTTTTGCTCGTATCTGTCTACGTGTGAAAATACGTTTATATCCCTTCTCGGTGGCGGTCCAGGAATTTCTTCCGGGTGACCGACAGCAAGCATAGCAACGGGCCTGACCTTTTTATCGTGGGTCTTCATCACGTCCTCTACTCTGTCCTCGTCGAAAGAGCCTACCCAGCAGCTCCCTAGATTCATTTCAGTGGCTCTTAGCATCATGTTCTGTATCAAGGCACCAGTGGCCTGTATTCCGTATAGCTCAAGGCCTCTTTCCCCGTATTTGCTTTCTGCCAGGTCTTCGTTTAGAAGAACTACGAAGATAGCTCCAGCATCCTTCATCCAGTCTTGCTCCAGAGCTATCTCTGCAAGCTCGTCCTTTATCTCCTGGTCTCTGACGACTACTATCTCCCATGGCTGCTTGTTTCCTGCGGAGGGTGCCCACTTCGCAGCTCTTAGGAGCTCGCCTACCTCCTCCTTCGTAAGTTTGTCTTCTTTGAATCTACGTACGCTCCTTCTCCTCAGCAGCGCTTCAAGAACGTCCATACAATCAGATTTCTGTCTAAGCTATATAAATCTTTATCGCTTGACAAAAGAGATATAAATGTTACCGTTAAAGTAAAGGTGTGGTAAAATGGAGGAAAGGAAAAGGGAAGTATATTCCTTGCGAATATTTTCCAAGGAGCCGATGGAA